>JAZQTA010000076.1:0-39213 GCA_045630385.1 Eubacteriales bacterium
GGGCGAAATCGTTTCCTTTTCCGTTCCCGAAGCCGTTCCCACCGAGGCGAAGCCCGAAAATATTCCCTTGAACATCGTTTTTGAGGACAAGGACATCGTTGTGATCAACAAGCCCTCGGGCATGGTGGTGCATCCTGCTCCCGGCAATTATGAGGGAACGCTTGTAAACGCACTTCTCTACCATTGCGGAAGCGAGCTTTCGGGTATTGGCGGCGAGATCCGCCCCGGCATCGTGCATCGCATCGATAAGGACACGAGCGGTCTTTTGGTGGTTGCCAAGAACGACCGTGCACACCGCGCACTTGCCGAGCAGCTGGAGGGACACCGCATCGTGCGCGAATATCACGCGCTCGTCACGGGTGGCTTTCGCGAGGACGCGGGCACGGTGAAAAAATGGATCGGGCGGCATCCCGTGGATCGCAAGAAAATGGCAATTCTCCCCGAGGGCGCGAGCGGCGCAAGAGATGCCGTAACGCACTACGAGGTGCTTATGCGCTTCGGCGAGGTATCGTATCTGAAGCTGCATCTTGAAACGGGGCGCACGCACCAGATCCGCGTGCACATGGCGTCTCTCGGACATCCGCTTCTCGGCGACGAGGTGTACGGCGGAGGAAAAACGCGCTTTGAAAAGGCGCACAAAAATCTTTTCGACGGACAGGCGCTGCATGCAAGGAAGCTTTCCTTCGTGCATCCCACGAGCGGCGAGCGCGTTTGTTTTGAATGCCCTCTGCCCGAAGGCTTCGAAAGAGCGCTTGCGCTTTTAAATAAGGAGCTTTCCGAATAAGATCAGGCACGCATTCCGCATCATTAAAAAGCATCGAGGTGTAAGTCATGGCAAAAATCGTTTTTTTAGGAACCTGCTCCGGCACCGAGCCTATGCCCGGAATGCATCAGACCTCAACGATCCTCATAGAAAACGAGAGCATTTATTGGTTTGACGCGGGCGAGAGCTGTGCATACACCGCATATACGCGCGGCACGGATATCGCAAACAGCCGCGCTCTTTTCATCTCGCATATGCACCCGGATCACACGGCGGGACTGCCGCACCTCTTCGTTGTGCTTCAAAAAATGGCGTGGCGCTTCGGCCGCCCTCTTCGCCATGATAATACGTTTGACGTTTACCTTCCCGCGCCCGAATTTCTCCCCTGCTTCGTTGCGGCCACGAAGGCAAGCTTCGAGCCCCAGCCCTTTCCCTTCAACGTTTACGGACACGCCGTGACGGAGGGAATGCTTTACGAGGACGAGAACATCCGCGTTACCGCCGCGGCAAATACGCACATAAAGACACCGGAGGGCGAAAAGCCTCGCTCTTATTCCTTCCTTGTAACGCTTCGCTCGGGAAAGCGCATCGTCTTTTCCGGCGACGTCGGAGTCCCCACCGAGCTTGACGGACTGATCGGAGAGCACGCAAACATCCTGATCATGGAGAGCGGACACCACAAGGTGGCCGACGTCTGCGCTTATGCAAAATCGAGGCCCGTGGACAAGCTATATTTGAACCATCACGGCCGCGAGATCATAGAGGATTTCAAGGGAATGGAACAGATGGCAAAAGCTTTATTCCCCGATTCCGTCCTCACCGTTGACGGTCTTGAAATCGAAATATAAGCGTTTTTGACTATAATTATATACAAAAAGCCGTTCTTTCGAACGGCTTTTTGTGTTTTTTGTATGTTCTTACTGTGGAATAACGATCTCCTTTTCGGAAAGGAACACGACCGTGTCCTTCGCCATCTTAAAGGAAGCGGGATCAAGAGAAACAGGCTTCATGCGCGTATCGTCCGTGACCGCATAGGCAAAATACTTACCTGCAAGATCAAGGGATATTTCCTTATCCTCGCCGATATTGGCAAGCAGGATCGCGCTATTCTTTCCGTCCGTTGCGGCGGTGGCGTAAAGCCCGTCGCCCGCGCCCTTTATCTCAGCCTGCGTGCCGAGGGCATAAAGCGCACCGAAGGCGAGGAATGCATCGTAGGTACAGAAGGGCCTTCTCCAGCGCGGATCGAAAAGGCCGCAATAATTGGAAAGTCCAAGACGGGCATCGTAGAAATTCATCACGGTCATTTTCGTATCCTGCATTGCGCACATCATGGCGGCAGAGGATGCGGCGGCCGCGGCAGTTCCCATGCTCGGCACGTCATGGTGCGTGTTCCATTCGTTGAGGTGGATCTCAATATCGCCGTAGCCCATTTCAGAAAGCGTTTTTTCTACGTACGCCTGATGGATCAGGGTATTGCCGACGGGATCGTAGCTATGCCAGGAGAAGAAATCGATGGGCGCGTTTTCCTTTTTGATAAAGGCGAGAAAGTCTTCAAAATATTCCTTAAAATAGAGGAGGCTCTTTTCGTATGCATTCAGCCCCTCGGTATTCCCCGTTTCCAGGGCGCGCTTTGCGTTCTCATTCGTGACCGCATAGAAGCCGCAGGAGGCAAAGCCGCCGATCTTGATCGTGTCACCAAAGCATTTTTTGAGATGCTTTGCGCTGACGGCGTAGAGATCAAAATACTCTTCCTTCGTGCCAAGCCACATCATAGAGCCGCGCTCGGTGACGCTATCCGGCTCATTCCAGATCTCCCAATATTCAATACCGTAGGAAAAACCGTTTGCCCAGCCCTCGTTATAGTGACGGATGATATGCTCGCATATACGCGCCCACTTGGCGGCATCCTTTGGCGGATAGATGCGGTATGCACGAATGTGCGGATAGTTTTCAATCGTAACGCCGAGACGGAAATAGGGCTTCACGCCCGCCTTCATAAGCTCGGAGAGAAGCACGTCCGTGAAGGCAAAATCATAGGATGCGGGATCGTTTTCATCCGCATCGAAATCGCGGAAGAGGTTGGGGATATCCACGAAAACGCCTCTGCCGTACGCACCGCCGACGTCATGCAGACGGGAATACGGAATATTGGCCGCCGTCAGATATCGGAAGGCATCAAAATACATTCCAAAGAAGGGCGGCTGACCAACGGCGTGCATCGCCTTAATCTTGCCGACGGCTTTTGAAAAATCAACGGTAAGCTTCATATATTTTCTCCTTATTTATTCGGGAATTTGAATTTCTTCGGTCGTCAGGAAAACGAAGGTCTCCTTCGCGATCTTAAAGGAAGCGAGATCAAGAGAAACAGGCTTCATGCGCGTATCGTCCGTGACCGCATAAGCAAAATACTTGCCCGCAAGATCAAGGGATATTTCCTTATCCTCGCCGATATTGGCAAGCAGGATGGCGTTTTCCTTTCCGTCCGTTGCCGCCGTGGCATAAAGGCCATCGCCCGCGCCCTTTATCTCGGCCTGCGTGCCGAGCTTATACAGCTGACCGAAGGAGAGAAAAGCATCGTAGGTGCAGAAGGGCCTTCTCCAACGGGGGTCGAACATACCGCCGTAAACGGAGCAACCGATGCGCGCATCGTAATACATCAGCATATGAAGCTTCGTATCCTGCATCGCGCACATCATAGCGGCAGTATGCGCCGCGGCGGCCGCCGTTCCCATGGTATCGAGCTCGTGGTGCGTATTCCACTCGTTGTTATGGATCTCGACGTGACCGTATCCGATCTCGTCAAGCTTCTTTTCGATATAATCCTGGTAGAAGATCGTGTTTTCCACCGTATCGTAGCTGTGATACGAGAAAAAGTCCATCGGCGGGCGATCCGTTTTCAGCATATCCATAAACGCATGGAAGAACTTATGCCAATGGAGCGTGCGCTTTTCGTGATAAGAAAGCGCCTCCTTATCCTCGGCCTCCAGCGCACCGTTTCTCATCGCGTAAAGGCCGCAAGCGGCGTATCCGCCGACCTTGATCGTATCGCCAAAGCATGCCTTGAGATGCGCCGAGGTAATCTTATAAAGCTCGAAATACTGCTCGGGCGTTCCAAGCCACATTTCGGAAACGTCACCGGGGCCGCTATCCGGCTCGTTCCAGATCTCCCAGTATTCGATACCGAAACGGAAGCCGTTTGCCCAGCCCTCGTTATAGTGACGGATCACGTGCTCGCATATCCGCGCCCATTTGCCAAAATCCTTCGGGGGATAAATGCGATACGCCTTGCGCCTCGAGTACACGTAATTTTCAATCGTCACGCCCATACGGAAAAAGGGCTGCACGCCGTGCTCGACCAAAGCGGAAAGAAGCGCATCCGTAAAGATAAAATCGTAAGAGGCGGGATCGTTTTCATCCGCATCGAAATTGCGGAAAAGGTTCGGAATATCCACGAAAATGCCGCGACCGTACGCGCCGCCCACGTCGTGCAGGCGGGAATACGGAATATGCGCATCCGCGAGATAATGGAAGGGCTCAAAATTCATTCCGAGGAAGGGAGGCTGACCAACGGCGTGCATCGCCTTGATCTTGCCAACGGCTTTTGAAAAATCAACGGTAAGCTTCATATATTTTCTCCTTTTTATTCGGGAATTTAAATTTCTTTAGCATAAAGAACGGCATTTTCTTTAATCCGGGATCTCAAGCGGCTTCGTCGCAAAGAACACGAACTCGTTCTTCTTCAAAATGAAGGCCTTGGGATCGATGGATACGGGCGCGATGCGCTTTCCGTTCTTACAGATATAAGCATAATACTTGCCCGAAAGCTCGACGGACATTTCTTTTCTTGCGCCGGTATTTACGATCAGCACGGCGCTTTCCTTACCGTCCGTTGCGGCGGTGGCATAAACGCCGCTTCCCTCTCCCGTGACGGCGGCCTCCGTTCCGAGCGCATAGAGCGCACCGAAGCAAAGGAAGGCGTCGTAGGTGCAGAAGGGCTTAAAGGTCAGAGGGTTAAAAAGGCCGCCGTAGACCGAATGCCCGAGCCGCGCATCATAAAAGTTCATCACGGACATTTTCGTTTTCTGCATACCGCACATGAGCGCCGCGCTGTGCGCCGCCGCCTCTGCCGTTCCGCGCGTGTTGAGCTTACAATGCGTGTTCCATTCGTTGAGATGGATCTCGATATCGCCGTAACTGGCATCGGCAAGGCATTTTTCCACGTACGCCTGCTGCTTAAAATCAAAGTCAAACGGCTCGTAGCTGTGCCAGGAGAAGAAATCAATGGGCGGCTTATATTCCTTCAGCATTTCAAGGAAGTCGAGAAAGTAGGTCTGGCGGTGCAAAACGATCGCCTCTCTCTCGGTGAGCCCCTCGGTGCTTCCCGTTTTCAGGGCACGCTGTGCATTCTCGTATTTCAAGGAGGAGAAGCCGCAGGAAGCGTAGCCGCCGATCTTGATCTTATCCCCGAAGCAAGCCTTGAGATGCGTGGCGGCCACGCGGTAAAGCTCGAAATACTGCTCCTTCGTTCCGATCCACATCGCAAGGCCGTCTCCGTTCGGATGTCCCTCCGGCTCGTTCCAGATCTCCCAGTATTCAATGCCGTAATGAAAGCCTTCCGCCCAGCCCTCGTTATAGTGACGGATCACGTGCTCGCATATACGCGCCCATTTTGAGAAATCCTTCGGGGGATAGATATTGTACGCGCGGATCTCGGCGTAATTTTCAATCGTGACGCCGAGGCGGAACACGGGCTTCATTCCATATTTATGAAGCTCTGAAAGAAGCACGTCCGTAAATGCAAAATCATAGGATGCGGGATCGTTTTCATCCGCATCGAAATTGCGGAAGAGGTTCGGGATATCCACGAAAACCGATCTGCCGTACGCACCGCCGACGTCGTGCAAGCGCGCATACGGAACGTGCGCCGCCTCAAGGTAGCGGCAATAGGAAAAATCCATGCCGTAAAAGGGCGGCTGACCGACGGCGTGCATCGGCTTAATCCTCCCGAGCGTTTTTTCGAAATTCACCTGCAGCTGTCTCATAAGCAATTTCTCCCAAAGAATTATTTTTCGTATTCCCCGTGCTCGTGTCTGACAATTGCAAAATGCAGATAGAGCAGAGCGATCACTATGCCGATAAACGATATGCAGGCAAGAAGCTGCTGGCCGTACACCGAAAAGCCGAGCACCTTATTTCCGTTTGCCTGCACGGCGGCAAGGATCTCGCCGCCGATCAATGCGGCGATAAAGCCACAGATTCCCTTCGTGCAGCTTTGGATCGCCATTGCCTGCGTGATATATTCCGTATTCACGTAGCTATAAATAATGTTAAAGGAATTTTGGTTCGTGCCCGCAAGGCTCGCATTGTAAATAATAGTGAACAAAATGATGAGGAACCACGTGCGCGGCGTTGTGAACATACAGAAGAAAAACGCGATGGCAAGCATCGCCGTTCCAAGCTCTATTCCCTTGGCGAAGGAGGTCTTATCCGAGAATTTCCCCAAAGGACTGCTCACGCCGAAGCGGCAGAGATTCCCCGCCATATTGATCAGCTCGATCACGAAAAGCGAGAGCAGAAGATCGTTGGTTTTATACACACCGAGGAAGCCCAGCGTAAAGCTACCCGCGCTGTTGAAGATCATCGTGAAGATCAGAATACGGCGAAAGGCCGCGTTTCCGACGGTATTCTTCATTACGTCCGAAAGCGGTTTTTTCTGCGCGGTCTGCGCCGCCTTTTCCGTAGGGCACATCAGGAGCATGCAGACAAGGCTCAACAGCGCCGAAGCAAGCATCAGTATCGCAACGAAGGCAAAGCTTCCTTTGATATTTCCCGCGGCCTCCATGCTGTCGAACGTGCGGCTGACCGTCAACGTAAAGACGATGCCCGCAATCAAGGAGATCATCTCGCGCCGCGCGGAAAAGATGCCGCGCTTTTCGGGATCGAAGAAGGAATTACCCCAACCGAAGAGAATGGAGAAAACAAGATACTTTGCGATATATCCGATGATGATAAAAATGATCACCAGCGCATGCTTTGCCGCCTTTTCCAATGAAAAGAACGGAATAAAATACATCAGCGCAAAGCAGACCTGGCTCACCGTTTCAAATATAATCGACAGCGCCTTCGCGCCAAGCCTTCCCTTGACGAGAAGGATCGAAAAGAGCTGGCAAACGAAAACGAGCGAGGAGAAGGATGCGATCACACCCGCCAGCGCATCGCTGATGCCGAGCGAGGTCAAAAGCTTCGCAAGAAAAGCCCCCGTTGCCAAAAGCGAAACAAAATATTCGAAGGTGCTTTGCGCCATATAAGCCGCGCGGGAGCGCTTATATTCGGGCGAATAAAAATCCACCGTGCTTTTCATTTTACTACCTCACTTTTCCATGTTGACAAAATACGAAGCTTGTATTACAATAATAGTATAAAAATAAAGCTTTGTCAATAGATTTTAAAGATTTCAAAGCACAAAAAAGCGAAGAAGGAGGTGCGCGTATGGAAAAGAATAAGGCACTTTTGGAATTTTCCGAGGATGGCACGAATATCCTCCATACGGTGGGCGCGCTTGCCGCCCCGATGCGCATTTCCGAATATTTAAAAAACGAGCTGCACCTTTCCGTGACGCTCATAAAAAGAGTGAAATACGGCGGCGTTTTTCTGAACGGCGAGAACGTGCACATGCGCGCCTCTGTCAAGGAGGGCGACAGGATCGAGATCGCTTTCCCCGAAGAAAAAAGCGAGGGCATCCCGCCGATCGATCTGCCGCTTGAGGTACTTTACGAGGACGAGCAGCTTCTGGCCGTTTGCAAGCCGAAAAATATGCCGACGCACCCCTCCAAGGGCAATTCCCTGCCAACGCTTGCAAATGCCGTGATGCATTACATGGGCAAGGATTTTGTTTTTCGCGCGGTCACAAGGCTTGACAGAGACACCTCCGGCATCGTGCTGATCGCAAAAACGCAGTATGCCGCCGCAAAGCTTTCCGAGGATATGAAGGCGGGAAAGTTCCAAAAGTTCTACACCGCCGTGGTGAAGGGCACGCCCGAGCCGAGCGAAGGCCGCATCGACGCCCCCATACGGCGCGAGGCAGAGGGATCTATGAAGCGCATCGTGGCATCCGACGGCAAGCACGCCTTGACGGAATACCAAACGCTTGAAAAAACCGCGGACGGCAACAGCGTTCTTTCCATCCGCCTTTATACCGGGCGCACCCACCAGATCCGCGTGCACATGGCGCACATCGGGCATCCGCTTCTCGGAGATTTTCTTTACGGAGAGAAAAACGAGGAGGGCTATCTTCTGCACTGCACGAAAATGGAACTTCCGCATCCGATCACGTGCAAAATGCTAATAATCGTTAGCAAACCGTCATTTTTTGATGCTCCGCAATGAGGATAATGAAAAAAAGAGAAGATCAATCGATCTTCTCTTTTTGTATTTTAAAGCACCTTGGAAAGGAACTCCTTGAGTCTTGCATCCTTGGGATTGCCGAAGAGCTCCTCGGGAGAGCCCTCTTCCACGATCTTACCCTCGTTCATAAACAGAACGCGGTCTGCCACCTCGCGGGCAAAGCCCATCTCATGGGTTACGATTACCATCGTCATACCCTCCTTGGCAAGCTGCTTCATAAGATCCAGTACTTCACCGACCATCTCGGGGTCAAGCGCGGAGGTGGGCTCGACAAAGAGGATCACCTTCGGATTCATTGCAAGCGCACGAACGATCGCAATTCTCTGCTTCTGACCGCCCGAAAGCGTGGAGGGATATACGTTTGCCTTTTCTTCAAGACCGATGCGGCGAAGAAGCGACATTGCGTTCTCTTCTGCCTTTGCCTTGATCTCCGACTCGGAGGTTTCGATCGGAAGCAGTGCCTTCTTCTCTTTTCTAAAGAGGTTTGCAAGCTGAATAAAGAAATTTTTTCTCTTCTTTGCTTTCAGATCTCTTACGCCGACGTAGACCGGCGCAAGCATGATATTTTCTTTCACGGTTTTGTTATTAAACAGATTGAACTGCTGGAACACCATACCGATATGCTCACGGTGCTTATTGATATTCACGCTCATATCGGCGATATCCACGCTGTCAAAGAGAATGGAGCCACCCGTGGGATCCTCCATACAGTTGATGCAACGAAGGAAGGTGGATTTTCCGCAGCCCGAAGGACCGATAATTGCGATCTGCTCACCGTCACGGATATCCAGATCAACGCCGCGAAGAACCTCAAGATCGCCGAATTTTTTCGTTAAGCCTCTAACAGACAAAACCGTTTCATTTAAAGCCATTTCTTTTTCCATGATCATCTCTCACTCTTCTTCAGTTTCGTCTCCAGCGCCTTGACTCCCGCGGAAATCAGAAGCACCATAATAAGATAGGTCAATGCAAGCATCAGGTAGGGCACGGTGTAATCGTACGTGGGGTCACCGAGCTGCTTGAAGGACTTATAAAGGTCGGTTACGGCAATAAAGCTGACGATGGAGGTTTCCTTGATCAAAACGATAAACTCGTTTCCAAGCGTGGGAAGGATATTCTTCACCGCCTGAGGAACAACGATCTTCAGCATAGAGGTGGAATAAGGCAGACCAACCGCTCTGCCGGCCTCCATCTGACCGGGATCGACCGAGTTGATACCGCCGCGCATGATCTCGCTGACGTACGCACCGCTATTCAGACCGAACATAATAATAGCGACGGGAACACCGGAATTTACCTGAATATCAAGTGCGGGAAGCAGAACCCAATAGCCGATCAAAAGCTGAACCACCATAGGCGTTCCGCGGAAAAGCTCTACGTATCCAACACAGATCTTATCGAGCACGCGGGGAAGCATCTTATACTTAGGCATCACGCGCACGATAGCGATCATGGTACCGATCACGATACCGATCATAAGGCCGAGCACCGCAATCTCCACGGTAATGCCAAGACCCTTTAAAACGTTTTCATAACCCTTTCTGGTTATAAACTGCTTGACAAATTCTTGCCACATTTCGGAAAAACTGTTCATTTCTATAAACCAAACGAAAGGCTTAGCTCAAAGAACTAAGCCTTTAGTACCTTTTTTAGTATTTTTTATTATTCCTCTTCGGATGCTACGCAGAGAACGGTGAGAAGGTCAACAGCAGTACCGCACTTTGCAAGAGAGTTATCGTTTGCCATGTGAACGATAACGATAGACTCGGTGTAATAAGAGGTAGAGAAGTTAACAACCTCGGCACGCTCTGCGGTGATGGTGATACCGGACATTGCGATATCGATGTTCTGCTTACCAACAGAACCTACAACGTTATCAAAATCCATATCCTCGATTACCAGCTCCATCTCAAGCTCTGCGGCGAGGAGCGCTGCGATCTCCATATCGATACCGAAGTACTGGTTACCCTCCTTGTACTCCCAAGGAGCGAACTCAGCGTTGGTTGCAACAACGAGCTGCTTATCCGCCTTGGATGCGTCCTTGGCAACGGGGGTAACGCCAACGAAGGAAGCCTCGTCGTTATTCATGTACTTATCCTTGATCGCCTGGATCTCGGCATCCTTTGCAGCAAGGATCGCATCGATCTGCGTCTTCAGATTAGCCTGGCCCTTATCGATTGCAATACCGTAGTTTTCGCTGGAAAGAGCAATAGGGTTAACCTTCAGGCCGTCGATCTCTCTGCAAAGAGCCTCACCGGTGGTCTTATCCACGATCACGTAATCAACGTTGCCGTTCTTCATATCCTTTGCCGCAAGAGCGAAGGTATCATAGGAAACAACCTCGATGCCCTTCAAGATATCCGCATACATCTTACTGGTGGTACCCTTCTGAGCGCCGACCTTGGATACAACGGCATCCTTACCGCCGCAGGATCCAAGAGTGAATGCACATCCGCAAAGGAGTGCTACTGCCAAAACTAAAGAAATAATCTTTTTCATTTTTTTCCTCTTTCTTCCGGGTTAGCCCGGAGCTTTTTTTGTGATGTACACATTATACGCCTATTTATTCAAAAAGTCAAGCGATTTTTGCAAAAAAATTCATCTTTGGTAAAAGTGTCATTTGTAAACAAATTTTCTTTTTCTTTTTGTTCAAAACCACCAATAAACAAGCATTTTCAAGGAGTGTAAAGGCATTTCGAGCGAAAAGCAGGTGCTTTTTGTCAGGCTAAAAATGCATAAATGTTTTGCATATTCAATAAATTTTTATGTATATTTATGCATTTTTGTGTTTTTGCGTATTTTTCCTGCGTGGGAATTGATTTTCGCGCGAATATATGATAAAATAGGAAGAGAATTTTTTTAGCGAGGAGAAACTATGATCGCTATATCCGCATCCTCCCTATCCCTCTCCTTTGGAGATACCGTGATACTGAAGGATATTACCTTCGCCGCGCAGGACGGCGAGCATATCGGCATCGTTGGCACAAACGGCGCGGGCAAGACGTCGCTTTTCCGCTTGCTTTCGGGCGAATATACGCCGGATAGCGGCACCGTCAGCCTTCAAAAGGGGCACACGCTCGGCGTTTTGGAGCAGAACGCCGATCTGACCGCGCTTCCCGGCAACATGACGATGGAGCAATATATGATCACCGCCTTTCCCGCGCTTCTTGCATTAGAGGAGCAGATTGAAGCGGTGACGCACGCGCTGACCGTGGCAAGCGCCGAGGAGGTTGAAGCGCTTTCCGCGCGTCTTTCCACCCTGAATCAGCGCTTTGCAGACGAGGGCGGGCTTGAATTCCGCTCCCGCGCACGTGGGATGCTTCTACGCCTCGGCTTCACGGAATCCCAGCTCTCGCAGACCATCTCTACTCTCTCGGGCGGACAGTACACGCGGCTCTCTCTTGCGCGCCTGCTCGCCACCGAACCCGACGTGCTGATGCTGGACGAGCCGACCAACCATTTGGATCTGGATGCACTCGCATGGCTGGAGGGCTTTCTTTCAAATTATAAAAAGACCGTGCTGATCATCTCGCACGACCGATATTTCCTTGACCGCACCACCGAAAAGACCATACAGATCCAGGACGGCGTGGCAAAGCTCTTCCACGGCAATTATTCCGCGGCAAAGCTGCAGATGGAGGCCGAGCGCGCCGCGCTCGAAAAGCGCTACAAGGAGCAGCAAAAGGCGATCGAGCGCATCCGAAAAAATATAGAATTCCAACGCCGATGCAATCGCGAGCATAATTTTGTGACCATCCGCTCCAAGGAAAAGCAGCTCGCCAGAATGGAGAAGATCGAAAAGCCGAAGGGCCCCGAAAAGGAGATTCGCGTGCGCTTTCTCTCCGAGAGCGAAAGCACGGGGCATGTGATCGAGGCAAAATCGCTCACCTTCTCCTACGGCAATAAGCCCTTGATCCAAAACCTTTCCTTTTTAATAGAAAGAGGCGAAAGGGTTCTTTTCCTCGGCCCGAACGGCTCGGGAAAATCCACGCTGATGAAGCTGGTGAACGGACTTATCACGCCGCAGGGCGGCTCGGTGGAGTGCGGATATAACATCAAGATCGGCTACTACGATCAGGAAAACCGCGGACTCTCCGAGCATAATACCGTATTCTCCGAAATGCGGGAAAGCTATCCCTTGATGACCGACCTTGAGCTTCGCTCCGCGCTTGCGCTCTTCCTTTTCGGCGCAGAGGAGATGGACAAAAGCGTTAAGGTCCTCTCGGGCGGCGAGCGAGCAAGACTCACGCTTGCAAAGCTGATCTTAAAGAAGGTCAATCTCCTTATCATGGACGAGCCGACCAACCATCTGGACATCGGCTCTGCCGAGGCGCTGGAGAACGCGCTTCTCGCCTTTGACGGCACGATCGTCGCCGTTTCGCACGACCGCTATTTCATCAATCGAATCGCCACGCGCATCGTGGAGCTCGATCCCAACGCCGAGCGCGGCATGCTTGACTACCGCTTGGAGGAATACGACGATGCGTACACGGAATATCTGAAGCTGAAGGAAAAGCGCGAAAGCCGCGAGGCCGAGCTTCGCCCGACCGAGGTCAGCACCGGAAAGGAAGAATACGAGCAGAAGAAAAAGGAAGCCGCCAAAAAGCGCGGCGAGCAAAAAAAGCTTGAGCGCGCGGCGGAGCGCGTCAAAGACCTCGAAAAGGAGCTTGAGAAGCTTGATGAGGAGCTTTTCGGAGAAGCCGCGAGCGACTACGTGCGCGCCGCAGAGATCGACCGCCGCAAGGGCGAGATCGAGGAAGAATTGCTTTCACTCTACGAGCTTCTCATGTAAAAAATTTCATACGGATTACCCCTGTTTTGCCCACCGAGCATCTCTCGGTGGGCTTTTTTTGTTCTCTTTGCACAAGGAAAAGTCACCCGTTGCGTGATTTTTTTGGAAGGTAGGTATACTTACGGGTGAAAAAAGTTTTGCTATACTAATGGCACGAGGGCAAAAAGCTCTCGAATACGAAAGAAAGGAGAACTCCGTGAAAGCAAGAAAAAAGAGCTACGCGAAGGATCTGCCGCGCAGGCTTTACACCTTCTTTACCGGCTACGACGACGAGAAGAGCGCCCCCAGCCTTCAAAAATTCGCCAGAGCCAACGGCTTTACGACCGAGGAGCTACTTGCCTTCCGAAAGCACGGTGACTTCGAGCGCGCACTCCGCGAATGCAGTGAAATTCGCAGGGATTACCTGATAGACAGAGGACTGACCAAGCGGTTTGACGCATCGTTTGTCAAATATCTTTTGGATGGCGAGGCGGCCGAGGAGAAGGATGCGGAGGACTCCTCTCTTGCAGTGACGCTGGAGGTGCTTTCATGAAGCTGCACCTCACGGTCACGAAAAAGCAAAAGGCCTTCATGGACGCCGATGCCACCGAGGTGCTCTTCGGCGGTGCGGCGGGCGGCGGAAAATCCTACGGACAGCTCGTGGATGCGCTGATCACGGCGCTCCGCTATCCGGGCTCCAAGCAGTTGATCCTGAGAAGAAGCTTTGCGGAGCTGGAAAAATCTCTGATCCGCACGGCTCTCGCTCTCTTTCCGAGGGAGCTCTACCGCTTCAATCAGTCCACCCACGTCGGGCGCTTCCATAACGGCTCCTGCCTCGACTTCGGCTACTGTGCGGCGGAAAACGACGTGTATCAGTACCAAAGCGCGGAATACGACGTGGTGCGCTTCGACGAGCTGACGCATTTCACGGAGGCACAGTATCTGTATCTCATCTCCCGCGTGCGCGGCGCAAACGCCTTTCCCAAGCAGATCAAATCCTCCACCAACCCGGGCGGCGTTGGGCACGGATGGGTAAAGGCGCGATTCGTGGATCCCGCGCCGCCATGCACCTCTTTTACGGGCACGGACGGAATGAAACGCATCTTTCTTCCCTCCTTGCTCTCGGACAACCGCTTTTTGAGCGAGGGCGATCCCGATTACAAAAAGCGCCTGCTCGCCCTTCCGGAGCGAGAAAAAAAGGCGCTTCTCTACGGTGACTGGAATATTTTCGACGGGCAGTATTTTTCGGAATTTTCCACGGCAAAGCACACCTGTTCCCCCTTCGAAATTCCGCACGCATGGAGAAAATGGCGCACGGTGGACTACGGTCTTGACCGCCTCGCCTGCCTCTGGATCGCCGTCAGCCCCGACGGGCACGCCTACGTTTACCGCGAATTCTGTGCATCGGATCTGCCGATCAAGGAGGCGGCGGACGCCATCCTTTCGCATACGCCGAAAAACGAAGAGATCTACGCAACCTTAGCGCCGCCCGATCTCTTCAGCCGCAGTCAGGAAAGCGGAAAAAGCAAGGCGAGCCTTTTCGCCTCCTACGGCGTTCCCTTCACGAAATGCTCGAACAACCGCGAAGCGGGCTGGCTCTCGGTCAAGGATCTTCTGCGCGAAAGGAACGGCACCCCCTCCCTTTCCCTTTTCACGCATTGCACGGAGCTGATCCGATGCCTGCCCGCCCTGCAGATCGATAAGCGCCGCCCCAGCGATTGCGCGACCGAGCCCCACGATATTACCCACGCTCCCGATGCACTTCGCGGCTTCGCGGTTTCCTTTGCAAGGCCCGCCCCCACGAGGGATACCGTGATCGGCCGCCCATGGAGCGCGGATATGTGGGAGGATTATTTTGCCGCAGACGAGGAAGGAAGGCAATACCTAAAACGCAAATACGGAGAACCCCTATGACACAAAAAGAAAACGCATCTCAGCGGCTTTCCTACTTTACTTCTCTTTATGAAAAAAGCAAGAACGCCGCACAAAGCGCGCTTGCGCTTTACGATCGGCACATGCGCCAATACCGCGGCAGTGCCGAGATCGACGGCTCGACGGAAAAGGCCGTCACCGTCCGAAATATCACCTACGAAATGATCGAAAGCCAGGTATCCTCACACATTCCGCCGCCCAAGGTGGATCCCACGGCTTACAGCGAGGAAAAGGTGCGCCTTGCGCAGTCGGTGGAGCGACTTCTTACCGCCGTGCGCGAAAAGCTCCCCTACGAGCAAATGAACGATCTGGACGAGCGCTTTTGCTATATCTACGGCGGAAGCGTTTGGTTTGCGGAATGGGACAGCACCGCCGGCGTCGGCAACAAGATCGGCGGCGTGGCTCTGCATTGCCTCTCCCCCAAGGATTTCATCCCTCAGCCCGGCGTTCGCTGCGTGGAGGATATGGATTACTGCTTTCTCCGCTTCGACACCACGAAGGCGGAGCTTATGCGCAAATACGGCGTTTCGGCAGAGTCCCTTTCACTCGCAGAAAGAGAATACGACAGCGAGGCCTACGAGGGAGATGCCGACGAGGGAGCAACGGTGATCCTTTGCTTCTACCGCGACGAGGACGGAAGGATCGGCGAATACGCCTTTTCGGGCGAGCTGACGCTCTCCGACATTCCCGATTATTACGCAAGGAAAAGAAGAGTCTGCACCGTTTGCCAAAGCGAGGAGCAGAACTGCCTTTGCGAGCATCCGCGCTTCGCGCTGGAGAACCAGGATGAGGAAGGCCTGCACCTGCACATGCTCCCCGACGGGCGTGAGGTCATCGCGCCCGCGCACGGCGAAAACAGCTCTCTTTCCATTCCCTATTACACCCCCAAGCGATTCCCCATCGTCATCCGCAAGAACACCTCGCTTGAGGGAAGCCTCTTCGGAGCATCCGACTGCGAGGTGATCCGACCGCAGCAGCAGGCGATCAATAAGATCGAATCCCGCATTCTGCAAAAGCTGCTTCGCGCCGGCGTTACCCCCGTCGTTCCCGAGGACGCGACCATCACGCTGAACAACTCGGTTTTCGGACAGCTGATCAAGATGAAGCCGGGCGAAAGCGCGGCGCAGTACGGCAAGGTGGACACCACGCCCGACATATCCCAGGATATTGCGGAGGCCTCCCGACTCTACGATCACGCCAAGCGCATTCTCGGAATTTCCGACGCGCTCGTCGGCATCGATAACGCGAGGGGCGAATCCGGCTACGCAAGAAAGCTGCAGATCTCGCAGGCAACGGGAAGGCTCGAATCCAAGCGGAAGATGAAATACACCGCCTATGCACAGCTTGACCGCCTGATCTTCGAATACCACCTCGCCTTTGCGGACGAGCCGCGAAGGATCTCCTACAGAGATGCCTACGGCCGCCTTCACAACGCGACCTTCAACCGCTACGATTTTATTTCCACCGACGAAACGAACGGCTCGTTTTATTACGATGACGACTATCTTTTCTCCGTGGATCTCAACGGCGGCGCGGAGGCACAGCGCGAGCTTCTCTGGGAAAAGAACCTTGAAAATCTCACGAGCGGCGCACTCGGAGATCCCTCGCTTGCCGTTACGCTTCTGCGCTATTGGCAATGCCAGGAGCGCGCCCATTACCCTTACGCAAGAGAAAACGTGGAATACTTCCAAAGCGCCATCAACGAGCAAACGCGCCGCGAAGCCAACGCAGGGGAGGTGACGAAGTGACAGAGGATCTGATCCGACTGAAAAAGCAAAACGCACCGGACGGCTTCAGCGTTTGGATTCGCAAATACGGCACCTCGGCGAGCAACGCCTCGGGCGCGGATGCGATCGCAAAGGAATTTGCGCAAAACGCCGTCACGCGCGGTAGGAGAGCGGAAAGCCTTTACGGCAAGGGACTTGCGAACAGCGGATACGCAAGCTATCTTGCGGGACAGGAAAAAAAGAGCCTTGAGGCGCAAAAGAAAGCGCTTGCCTCCGAAAGCGCCGCGAGGAAAGAACGAAATCTTTCGGGCTATGCAAAATATCTCACCTCCCACGAGGAAAGCCAGAAGCGCCTTACCCGCAAGGTAACCGAGAGCATCAGCCGCGGCGACAGCTTGGATATGGAAAACGCGTTTCGCATCGCGCTTGCCGCGGGACTGACCGAGCAGAACGCAAGGAGCGCCGCCGAGATCGGCATCGGCGCGGCAAAAAAGCAAGCCACCGCCGAGCTGCTTGAGATGATTCTTGAAAAAAGACTGCAGGCACACCGCGTGAAGCAATACGCACTCAAGATGGGCTTTTCCGAGGAAGAGGCGGAGACCTTCAGCGCATACGCGAAGGATATCAACACCGTCAAGGTTCCGAACGAAATCCCCGACAATCTCTTTGGATAACTTCAAAAAACGAAAGGAAAATTTTATGAATAAGGAAAACTTTTCTCCCTACGCCACCAACAAGGGCGGCAAGATCACAGCGCCGAAGAACACCGCAAAGGATGAGCCCCGCGCCACCAAGACCGCCGGGGACGATCTGCGCGCGAAAAGAAAGAAGGGCTGAAAATGGAAGATACGAATCTTGAGGCTACGACCGCGCAGGTCGCCGCCGAGGAGATAGCCGACGAGAGCTCGGCATCTCCCACCGAAGCACCCGAGGCAGAGGAGGCGGACTATGAAGCCGTGGCACGCGCGGATATGGATGCGCTGAAGGCGCAGTTCCCCGCGCTCTCGGCGCTCACCTCGCTGGCCGAGCTTCCCGATCCCGCACGCTACGGCGAGCTTCGCGAGCTTGGACTTTCACCGCGCGAGGCCTATCTTGCAATCGGCGGCACGCCGAAAAGAAAAAGCGATAACCGCTCGCATCTTTTCAGCTCCGTGCCCCGCACCAGCGCCCACGGCAGAGATCTGCCCACGAGCGAGCAAATGGCAGAGGCACGCCGTTTGTTCACGGATCTTAACGATGCGCAGATCCACCGTTTATACAAGAAAGTAACAGGTTAAGAAAGGAAAACAAAGATAAATGTCTACTATTATTTACTCCAAGTCGGCAGGAACGAACAATGCCGCAATCGGAAAGCTTGAAACGCCCATCAAGATGGTGATCGAGCATGAAAGCGATATTCTCACCAAGAAGGGCGGCGTTCGCGATTGGCTCTTCAACGTGGAGAGCAGCATGCGCTTCGGCGAGACCATCGTCGGCCAGAACGAATTCGACGTGTTTGCCGCGACGCCCGAGGGCAACGCCGCACCGCAAGACACTCTCACCGAGACCTACCGCAAGTTCATCGAGCACATTCAGTTTATGAAGGAGTTCGTGATCACCGCGGAGATGATGGAGGACGCAAGCTACGGCGTTGCCGCCGATGCAAAAAGACGCGCCGAAAACTTCACCCGCGCATACTACAAGACCATGCACAAGATCTGCGAATACGCGCTTTCGATGGGCACTGCGGCAAGCGGAAGCTTTGCCGGCGCAGCGTTGGATCTGACCGCACCCGACAACCTTCCCCTCTTCTCCTCGGCGCACAAGTACGGAACGGCCGCCGCTACCCAGTCCAACTTCTTCTACGGCGATATTTTCGCTTCCGGCAGCGGCACGCGCACCCTCTCGACCGCGGCGTTCGAGGCGGCACTCTCCGAGCTTTCGGTGAAGCTTCGCAACATGAAGGATGAAAACGGCGAGGCGCTCGGCTATACCGCAGATACCCTTATTCTTCCGGGCAACCGCCCCGCGGCGGAAATGATCGCGAAGAAGGTCTGCGGATCGGAGGGCGCGCTCGGCAACGGATACAACGATATCAACCTCCAGTTCGGCAACTGGAACATCGTGATCCTGCCCGGCTGGCAGAGCGCGGATGACCGCGTGATGATCATGTCCTCCGAGGCCAACAAGAACCTCTCGGGCAATATGTTCTTCAACCGCGTTCCGCTCTCGGTTTCCAACTGGGTGGATCACCACACGGGCAACTATCTTTGGGCAGGCCGCTGCCGCTTCGGCGTAGGATTTGGCAGCTACAAGCATATTCTGATGGCCGTTGACTCCGCGAGCGCGGTAGAAAACGCGACCGCTCTCTGATAAAAAATGACCTACAAGCAGCTGTACGCCGAGGTGGCGGCGCTTGGCTTTGAGGGTGAGATTGAAAATCAGCCTGCCCTGCTTTTCTCCGCCAACAGAGCCCTAAAAAGCATCGCCGCCCTCGTGCCCGCCTACGGTAGCATCACGCTGATACAGCGCGTATTTACCCCTCTTTCGCATATCCCCGAGCTGAATTACTTCCCCGGAAAGGAGATCACGGTGCCGCTTCGCGGCGCCGTATTCAGCTTCAAATTTTCGGGCGCAGGAACCGTGACGCTCAAGGAACGCCACAGAGTCACGCCGTACTTCTTGGACAGCCCTTATACGGAATTCCGCAGATACCTTCTCGACGGCGAGGGAGAGCTGATCCTCTCCGGCAATATTGCCTTTACGCTGAAGGATATTGCATGCTTTCCCTACGTGCTCGGAACCTCCGAGGACGATATCCCGCTGATCGCGCCCTATCGCAGCTACGATATGCATGCACACGTAACGGATTTCTTCGGCTTCACCGCACTTCCGACCGATGCGAATGGATGCACGATCGCGGGCTCGTATTTTCGGAACGAAACGCTTTTCATTCCCGATGATTACGAGGGGGAGATCCATCTCATTTATCACCGTGTGCCGAAAGAGATCACGGCGGATGCCCCCAATGCCCCGATCGATCTCGCTCCCGCAATGACACATCTGCTCGCGCTCCTCACCGCCGCCTATCTTTGGATCGACGATGACAGCGCAAAGGCGCAGTTTTACATGCAGATGTATATGGAAGGGATCCGTGATCTGCGCATCAGCCGCCCGTGCGCCGCTGACACGGCAATCACCGACACCCATCACTGGGCGTAAAATAAGGAGAAGCATGAAAAACACAAGCAATCTGATCAAAAGCAAAAGCCAATACAACCGCCATTATCACAACATGCGCGGCGTAGATTTCACGGGAGACGGAAGTAACATTGACCCCTCGCGCTTTGCGTATCTTGAAAACATGTACCGTGACTATGACGGTGAGGGCGAGGGTATCACCGAAAGCATCCCCGGCTTCCGGCGCTTGCATTCTTTCGATGCGCCTATTTACGGTCTCTTTGCGCAAACCGCCGCACAGGGAAAATTCATTCTTGTGCACGCCGGAAAAGGTCTTTATCGCATCCCCCTCTCCGAGAGGGATGCGATTCCCGAGGTGCTCGCTCCCATAGGCACGGTAAGCGAAGGAGACAGCGCCGCATTCTGCCACGGAAGCGCAATTTATATTTTGGACGGAAAATGCATTTGCCGCGTAGATGAAAATGGAAATTTTCTAAAAATAGACGGCAATAAGCAAAAAGAAGTTTACATTCCGACCACATATTATAACGGAGATCCGCTGGAGCAACGGAACCTTCTCTCCTTGGATTACAAAGAAATATACACCTTAGAGGATCCTTATCGGCTCTCTTACACCTCCGACGGTCTTTATTACGAGGTGGAAAGCGAGAGCGATCTCACCTGCCGTCTTGCGGGGCGCGGCGCATGCACGGATGCAGAGATCTGTGTCCCCGAGCGGGTTATGATCCGCGATACAACCTACACGGTATGTGAGGTAGCCGACAAAGCCTTCGAGGGAGACAAGCAGCTGATGCACGTGCAACTACCTCGTACCGTTCAAAGAATCGGCAATCGCGCGTTCGCGCTCTGCACGGCGCTGAAGAGTGCCGCTCTTTGCGCGGAGCTTTCCGAGGTTGGCGAGCAAGCTTTTCTGGATGCGACGAGGCTTTCCGATCTGTATCTGTATCCCTATATCGGCACTTTTGCAAGCAACGCGCTTCTCGGCTGCACCGCGCTTCACACCGTGCACGTTGATGGAACGGACGGAAGCCTCGGTGAAACGGTGCGCTCCGCCCTTCCCGAAGGAGCGGCGCTCGCATACCGAAGTCCTTATAAGCAGCTTCGCATCCGACTTCCGCTCCACGAGCCAACCGCATCGATCGCGGATTTTCGTATCGGTGATACCGTTTTTTCATTCACAGAGGTCTTGCGAGAAGAGAAGCTCGCCGCCATCGAGGTTCGGATCGCGGACGTTGCCGCCGTCTTGGGAAAGGTCGCCGTGATCCACGGTGAAATGCCCGAGGGCGAGGGTGCAAAAAGCTCCGCCGGAACGGATTTCCTCTACGAAAACAAAGATGCGGGAATCGGCGGCGCGATGGCCATTCTCGGATGCACCGTTTGCGAGGTATTTGACGGGCGCGTATTCCTTTCGGGAAACCCCGCGTTTCCCAACACGGTATTTTACAGCGCAAGAGATAACACGGGGCGCATGAATCCCACCTATTTCGGAAGCCTCAATTACTTTAACGACGGCATTGCGGGCTTCACCGTAAAATCCCTGCTTGCGGCGGGCGATTCTCTCGCCGTATTCAAAAGCGGAGATGACGGCGGCGGCAGTATCTACTATCACACGCCGGAAAGCACGGGCATTCCCCTGCTTCCGAAGATCTACCCTGTCACCTACGTGCATTCGGGCATTGCCGCGACTGCGGGCTCTTTATCGTTTTACGACGATCCCGTTTTCGTATGCGAGGAGGGAATTTGCGCACTCGATAAGAAAAACCTCTCTCTGGAGCGAAGCGTGATCTGCCGATCGCACACGGTCAACACCCGACTGCTTACGGAGGATCTTTCACACATCCGACTCGCGAAATGGCGCAATTATCTCGTGGTGCTTGCAGGCGCTCACATCTATCTTGCGGACGCGCATCAGACCTATCCGCATCCGACCGGAGGCTTCGCCTATGAATGGTATTATCTGAATGGCATCGGTACATATCACAATGACCGCACCGTGTATCGCTACTGCTCACAGCCGGTCAACGGCTTCTCTCTCAAGGAGGGGTATTTTGACGAATCAGTGGGAGATCAAACGGTTTACAGCTCAGGCCCTAATACAAACCGCATCTACTACGTGATAGAAGGACCATACGGTTATCTTGCCTATCGTACCGAAGAAAAGCACGGCGGAACTTTTTCTGCCGCCAAAAGCCTTCTCGGGTTAGATGAATATCTCTTTTTCGGAACAGAAAATGGCGATCTCTGCCTTTTCAACAACGACAAACGCGGAGTCCCGCCCCCGCAGCTTGTGCAAAGCGCAGACTTTAACGAAGAGGAATACCGCCTCCACAACGGAAGAAGAATCCACAGCATGTACTATGATTTCGATCACCATGCGCCGCGTTACGCATTGGCAACCAAGCGCGACTGTTGCGGCATTCCTCATCTCACAAAGGATTCCGTCAGAGGCTCACTCACGTTTAAATGCCGTAGCTATTGCGCATCCTCTCTCCTTTTGGAGATCGGAACAGACCGTACCGGCTATAGCGAAGGCGCCAAGCTTCCGGGTGCAAGCTTTAGCTTTGATTCGTTGGATTTTACCGCAATGACGCTGGACAGCTCTCCCTATTTCACCTTGACCTCTAAAGAAAGAGAAAAGAATTGGATAGAGAAGCAGATCGCCATACACAGCGACAGCTTTCGCGGTCCGTTCGGCGTTTACAGCATCAGCTACCGTTATACGGTCCACGGCAGCATAAAAAATCGTTAAATACGGAACGGAGATATGATACATGAACACAAAACCTATTTTAGAGAGCGAATACGCCGCATTGCGTATATCCGCGCTTCCCTCCCGCCCCACTGCATCCTCCGCTTTTGGAGGAAAGGGCTACACCGCCACACAATTAAAAGAGGCGTTCGACCGTCTGCCGCTCTTGCTGATCGAGCGATTCAATCGTTTGCTTAGCGACATCGGCGCAACGGGCTCAGGCTCGCTGATTGCGGAAATTCCCACGGGTCTTGAAGGAGGACACACCTTAAGGCATTTTTTTGAGGACGTGAAAAGCGGTACGCTCGCAACTTATCTTACGGCAAACGGAAAAAGCCTTGCCGATGCGCTGGATACGATCGAGACTTCCTTGAACCGCCTCAAAGAGGATGCCGAAAACGGAAATCTTTCGGGCTACCTCTACGTAGAAGGCGAATCCTTGCAAAAAAGGATATCGGATATAAGGCAAAGCCTCGAAATACTCCTTCGCTTGGAAACTGATGCCAAAAGCGGAGCGCTTGCCTCCTATTTTCTCGTCGGAGAAGACAGCCTGACGGATACGCTTTCGGTTATAAAAGCAAGGCTTGAAGAGTTTTCCGATTTCATTGCGGAGCGCGACAACGGTGCGCTTGCTTCCAAACTCGCCCTTGCAAACGGACAACGGCTGACCGATGCGCTCGACGAGATCCGCGCCGCCATCGCGGCGCTTGAAAACTTCGACAAAACCGCAACGGACGGCTCTCTCGCAAACAACCTGTTCCTCGGTGACGGACGCTCCCTCAGCGAAGCGATCGCCGCGGCGGATGCGGCGATCGAAGCCTTGGACAAATTGCTCGGCGATATAGAAAACGGCGCACTTGCAGACAATCTTCTCGTTGGCAACGAAAGCCTTTTTACAAATATCGAACGGATCAATGCCGCGATCAACGTCGCAAGCGAGGCCATCTCAGACCTAAAAAGCGACATCAATAGCGGCCAAGCCGCCACCTATCTTTACGTAGGCGAACGCACTCTTGCCAATTGTATCAGCGGAATAGAGGAAAGAGTCGGAGCGCTCGAAGAAGCAAGTACGGGCGGCACGGGAGCAGACCTCGATGGCGGAAGCCCAATAGACAGAACGTAAAGGAGAACTTATGGCTAACACAATACAGCATCTACGTGCAAGCCGCGCCGTTTGGGCACAGCACGACATCATCCCCAAGGATGGAGAGCTTGCACTCCTTCGTACCGAGGACGGTGCAACACTCATCAAGATCGGAGACGGCATTCATCATTTTTCCGAGCTTTCCGCGGTTGCCGGAGAAGCTTACAAAGAAAGCGAAAGCACGCATCTTCTGCGCCACGGAGAGGACGCACATTTCGAAATTATCGAAAGTCTTTCGCTTGCTTTTCCGCAAAATCTGCGCGAGGATTATTACTCCATGCTGAGTTTTGATTCTCCGGCAGAAGCCCCCACGGCACTCGTCTACCCTGAAGATCCTTGGATCTATTTCAGCGGTGACGATGTGATGGACGGTATCTTTGTCCCCGAGGGCGGAAAGCACTATACCCTGCTTTTCTGGTACGACGGAAAAATCCAGGGACTTTCGAGGGGGGTCTCGCTTGCATCCGAATAAGATCCATCTGATCCGAGCCGAAACGCCCACCGCAAAAACGCAGTCGCTCAAAAAGGGCTATGGCATTTATCTTTCGCACTCCAAGGGACTGCGCGATATAACGATCTACGGAAACAATCTCTCCGCGGCAACCTCGCTCGGCCCGCATAAGATCTCTTCACTCGGCGACCCCGCAGAGGGAGGCGGCTACGCGATCCCCTTGCATTGCCACGGAGAAAACCTGCTCGGCGGAGAAGAATTTGCCGCCGCCGTGCTGGCGCTTGCGGAAAAAAACGAAAACGTGACCGCATCTCTTGACGGATATATGCTGACCTACACAAGCCTCACGGATGCCGCGCTCTTTCCTGTGGGAAGGATCCGCGGTGTCTCCGGCGAAATTTTCAGCGTCATCCTTTCGATCAGTGCGCCTCAAAATAGCGGCACCTCCCTGAGCGCGGGCATCGGACTCACCTATTCCTCCGGCGCACAAAGCATCGTTTTCGATTCCGCAGTCGCGGGCGAGGCCGTCAGCGTCGTCGGTATCAGCAACGCATCCAGGCAGGTCACCGGTCTGCGCATAACCTCCACGGGCGCTTCGCCCCGCACGATCGATATCCGAAGCTTCGGCATCTACCGCGGCACGGTCACGGAGCAGGCGCACAAGCCGTATTGGGGCGAGCGCGTGCAGATCCCGCTCCGTGCCCCGCTGGTGAACTATTCGTCCGCAAAGGACGTCACTTATCCGCTTCGCGGCTATACGGAGCGATGGGTGGACTGCATCCCCGTCTCGGATTCTCCCATTACGGAGGTGGCGCTCGGCGCGAAATATCCGACCTACCGACTCGAGATTCCCGAGCAGCTGCGGTCGATCGCCACGATGCGCCTCGATCATTTTTCCGCCACCACCAGCACGAACACCTTCAATTCCTATACCTACCGTTACATGCGCTCGCCCGAGGGTGACGCCTTCTATATATCCGCCGCCGCCACCTACAACACGCTTGAAAAATTCACCTCTTTTTTTAAATCTCTCGACGTTCATATACAGGTTGCAAGAAAAACCGCGCTAATCGAGCCGTTCGAGAGGGTGGAAATTCCAACGAGGCGAGGATTGAATCATCTGGATATAGAAACCGCCGTCACCCCCTCAACGGTGGATTTTACCTATTATTAAAAAGGAGCATCTTATGTACGCAAAACGAATCGATAAGTACCGCATCCATTGCCCCACACGCCCCTTTCTTATTCTGGAGGGAAGGATCCACGCCAATCCCTCGGAGGAGATGCTTCGGCGCGCGGGGTACAAGCCTCTGCTTGAAAAGCATCCCTGCCCGAGGGAGATCGAAAACGAGCACGTCATCTACTACGAGGAGGACGAAAATAACGTTTACATCTGCTATCGCGGAAGGGAGGAAACGGTATGACGGAATATCTTTTTCGCCTGCAAAACGGCCGCGCCCGACTGATCAAGGGCGACGCCTTCCCCACGGACTGCGCGACCGTGCGCTTTGAGGACGGAAGGGGCGCAACGCTTTTGCTCTCCGGCAAAAGAATAGAGATCCCAAAGAGCGGTGCGCTTTTGAAGGCGCAACAGCTTCCGAGCGGCATGCACAAAATTCTTTTTCTCTCGGAGGGAGTACGCTTTGAAGGGCCGACGGTCGTTCTTTACGCGGGCACGATTTTTCTTATGCCGCCGTCGCACGAAAGAATGACGGAGGCGGAGGATAAGGCGGAATCGGCACAGGCAAGGATCGAGGCGCTCGAAAAGCGGCTTGCCGCCATCGAAAGCCGCATCCAAAACACCAACATTTTTTAAGTTCTGAAGAAAGGAAAACAAATGAAGAAATTTTTGATTACACTTTCGCTTTGCGCCGCGCTCCTCGCGGCACTTCCCTTTGCTGCGGCAGCGGCCGAAATCGGCGGCGAGGCGGCGGAGGGCGGCTTCTTTTCCGCCGTTTACGAAGCGGCGGGCGCGCACCTTGCGGAAATCCTCTCCGCGCTCTCCGCCGTTTGTGCGCTCGCGATCGCCGTTTGCTATAAAAAGGGGCTTCTTCCTATATTAAAAAGCGGAATCGGCGCCATCGGATCTGCCACGAAGAAGTGGGGAGAAAGCGCCGAGTCATACGGCGAGGAAGCCAAGAAAATCTGCGAAAATGCAAACAGTTATATACAAGAAACGGCAAAAAAGATCGACGGCATCAAGGACTCTCTTTCGTTCATTGAGCAAAAGATTTCGTTCATAGAGAGCAAAGCGAAAGAAAACGAGCAAACGAAGGCCGTGCTGGAGGGGCAAATGGACATGCTCTGCGAGGTATTTCTCTCCTCCTCTCTGCCGCAGTTTGAAAAGGATCGCGTGAGCCAAAGGATCGAAAGGATGAAGCGAGCGCTCCATTCCGCACCGGACGGAGGAGAGGCCGATGCATAAGCGCAAAGCGAGCGTTCTTCTCACCTGCCTCGGCTTTCTCTTTTCCGTCGGACTGCCGCTTGCCGCCACACTCTCCTTCTTTCCCGTCTGGAGAACGAGGGGGAGCGCCGCCGTGCTTGCGGGCGGCACGCTTCTTTTGATCGCGCTCTGCACGCTTCCCCTGTGGCGCACGGTCAAGGCTTTGCTTCGGAGTCCTTCCGTTTGGGAGCTGTGGCTCTTTGCATTTTTCGCCTTTTTGCTGGTCAAGAGCATTGTTGCCGAAATGTGCGCGATCTGCTTTTTCGGCTTAATCGGAAATCTGATCGGCTCGCTTCTTTTCTTCCTTGCGAGAAGAAAGCGGGGTGGCGGCGGTGGAGCGTGAAACCGACCAATTCCTCGGCGGCGCACTGACCTCCCTGGCCAAGGGACGGCAAAAAATATTTTCCCGCGTCGGTCTTTGGATCTCAGCACTCGCTCTGCTCGTCGCCATCGTGATCACCTTCACGGACGTATCGATCCTTGCGCTTTCCGCCGAAAGTCTCACCCTGAAAATGGCGATCTACGCCGCCGTGACGGCGATCATGTTTTTTGCTCTGGAGGAGGAGGGGGAGCGAGCGGGACGCGAGGAAGGCGCATATAAGAAAAACGAAAAGGCCTTTCTCGCCGCAAAGACCGCCGTGACGCCTATGCACTACGGCGCACTTGAAAAATTCTGCGCGCGCTACGTCGAAGAGGAGCTTTCCGAGCGCCGATCGGTGCTTCTGCTTGCGCACGGCATCACCGAAAGGGATGCGCCGCTCCCCGCGCCGATCGAAAGAAAAATGAAAGCGCTGAAGCCCTTGGAGGTCAGCGCCGCCTCGCTTTTAGATCCAAGCACGCATCCCGAACGCTCACCGCTCTCCGATCCCGAGCGCCGTCGCAAGCGCCGTCTTGCCGCGCGACTGCTTCCCTCGCTTCTCTGCTCGGTTTTCGGCATCGGCATCGCCGTCGGCGTGCGCGGAGCGCTAACCCCCTCCGCCATTATAGAGGGGCTTTTCAAGATCTCGGCGCTGCTGATCGTTGCGCTTCGCGGCTACGCTGTCGGTTATCTTTTTATCGGGGATGCACAGATCCCGTTTCTGCAAGCGAAAACGCGTCTGCTTGAGCAGTTCCTTTACGAGCAAAATATTTCCATCCACCCGACCGATACTTGACTTTCAAATGCGGGTATGATAAAATAAAAACATAAAAAAATCGGCCGCGGGCACAGCTCGCGGCCGATGCGGAGGTACGCTATGAAAAGAATTTACGAGGGACTTGAGGAAGCGATCGGAAAAACACCGCTTTTCCACCTTCAAAGACTTGAAAAGAAGCTCAGGCTGAAGGCAAGGCTTTACGCAAAGGCCGAGGGCATGAACCCTGCCGGCTCCGCCAAGGATCGCGTTGCTTTGCAGATGATACTCGGCGCCGAAGCGCGCGGGCTGATCCGCCCCGGCGATACGCTGATTGAGCCCACCTCGGGCAATACCGGCATCGGTCTTTGCGCCGTGGGCGCGGCGCGCGGCTACCGCGTGCGCATCGTGATGCCCGACTCCATGTCCAAGGAAAGACGGCTTCTTATGGAGGCTTACGGCGCAGAGGTGATCCTCACGCCCGGTGCGCTCGGCATGAAGGGCGCAATCGAAAAGGCGGAGGCGCTTTGTGCCGAGGATGCGCGTGCCTTCGTCCCCGCGCAGTTTGATAACCCCGACAACGCACAGGCACATTATCTGACCACGGGCCCCGAAATTTTCGAGGCGCTGGAGGGAGAGGTGGATGCCTTCGTTGCGGGCATCGGAACGGGCGGCACGATTACGGGAACGGCCCGCTATCTGAAAGAGCATTGCAAGGGCTTGCGCGTGGTTGCAGTCGAGCCGAAAAAATCCCCGATCCTTTCGGGCGGAACGGCGGGTGCGCACGGCCTGCAGGGCATGGGTGCAAACTTTATCCCCGCCGTGCTGGATACGAAGATCTACGACGAGATCCTCACCGAAACCGAGGAGAATGCCTACGCCTTCGCGCGTACGCTCGCCTCTGTTGAGGGACTGCTTTGCGGTATTTCCTCCGGCGCGGCGCTTTCCGCCGCCGTTTCCGTGGCCTTGCGCCCCGAAATGGAAGGCAAGAACGTCGTTTGCGTTCTGCCCGATACCGGTGAGCGCTATCTTTCCACTCCGCTGTATTGTAAGGATTGATTTTTCAGCGTGCGGATATAACGCATTCCGCCGCGCTCGAAAAAATATACCAAAGCCCCATATAACAGTTTTCGAGGTGCGTTTATGTCACATACCAAAGGCCGCATCCTTGCGGACGAATCCTTTCCTTTATGCATCGTCACCGAAAGCGAATCCTTCGTTGACACGGTCGAGCACGCGCGCAAGGCCGTGCACGAGGCGATTGAGATCAAGTATTTTTATGAAGGAACGTCCACGCTTCTGATCGGGCATGAAACCGTGACCGCCGCCGCCGGGGACGTGATTGTGATCAACCCTTACGAGTTTCACACGACCGTGGATTACGGCGAGGAAAAGGGGCGCTACCATCTTTTTATGATCCCGCCCGACGTTTTTGCCGAGTATGCGGACGGCGGTGCCGAATTGAAGCACCGCCTCATCACGGGAGAACTTTCCTTCACGACGAAGCCGCCCGTGACCGACCGCATGAAGGCGCTTCTTTCGGCCGCCATAGAGGAAGCCAACCAAATAGAGGCACATCACCGCCTCGCCTTGCGCGGGCTGATGCTGGCGCTTTTTGCACAACTGATGCGAAACGGCATAGAGGATACCTCGGGCGCACCGCCGCGCTCAAGCTCCGCGCGCCACTATATGCTGATCGAGCCCGCCCTGCGCCATATACGCGATGCATATAACGCGCATATCACCGTGGAAGGTCTCGCCGCGCTCTGCTCGGTCAGCCAATACCATTTCTGCCGCGTATTCAAATCCGTGACCGGCATGACCGTCACGCAGTATCTGAACGATTACCGTCTGAGCATTGCCGAGACAATGCTTAAAAACACCGCGAAGCCGATCGCGGAGATCGCATGGCTCTGCGGCTTTGAGGATGAAGGTTATTTTTGCCGCCTCTATAAAAAGCGCTTCGGCACGTCCGCCGGCAAGCGCAGAGAAAATCATCCAAAGAAATAAAACGGCATATTATAATGCAAAAATCCGACGGCGCATCCGCTCCGTCGGATTTTCATTTCAGAAATTGGAAAGGGCTCAGTTCGCAACGCCGTACCAGCGGCCGCCCTGCGACTTATCGTTATCGTCCCGAAGAAGCTCCTTATAGTTTCGCGCGACCTTGCGGAAGACATCCACATAACGCTCGATCCATTCCTTATCGAAGTGCTTAAACCACGGAACCTGGAAGCAAAGGATCTCCTCGGAGGGGCGGCAGGATGCATCTCCCTCGCGCACGTCGTGATCGTTGAACGCGATACGGGTGGGCTTTCCCGCGCCAAAAAGGTCAAATTCCTTGAAGAAGGCATGGGTATGCAGGCAGTAGTTACCACCCTCCCAGCAGCAATCCACGCCCTCGGCGCGCACCGCCTCGCAGAAGCGCTTCACGGAAAGGCCGCCGAGCTGCTCGGGATGATAGATGCCGTGCGGACAGTACCAGCCTGCCATGTTCGAGCCGGTGGACTCATCCACGCGGATCGCCTGCACACCGGGAATTTCTTCCATCAGATCCCAGAAGTAGTTCATAGCACGGCGGATCTCGGCACAGCGCTCGTCATAATATTTCAACTGCACTCTCGCAATTGCGGTGCAAATTTGGTTGGCTCTTCCCTTCATACCGCCGACTGCCAGCATGGCAAATGGCGCAAGCTCGGTGCATTCCTTGATATAATCGGGATTGTTTCTTTCATAATGTGCAAAGGCAATGGCTCTTTCGTAGTATTTGCGGTTATCCGTAACAAGCATACCGAGCTCGCCCGCCGCGAAGGACTTCATGCTCATCATGCTCATGGCGGCAATATCACCGAACGAGCCGACTCTCTTGCCCTTATACATACCGCCCTGCGCGTGCGAGCAGTCCTCGATCACGAAGAGATTATGCTTTTTCGCAATTGCCATAATGCGATCCATATCGCAGGGATAACCGAAGTAATGCACAACCATGATCGCCTTGGTTCTCTCGGTGATGCGGTGCTCAATATCCTCGGGATCGATGGACAAATGCTCATCAATGTTTGCAAAAACGACCGAAATGCCGAGATTTGCGGCCACGGAGGCAGTGCCCCAATAGGTCTTTGTGGGGCAGATAATCTCATCGCCCATGCCAAGCCCCAATGCATAGTAGGCCGCAAGGATCGAGGCCGTGCCGTTGCAGAAGGCGAGGGCGTATTTTCTGCCCTGATAAGCGGCGTACTCATCCTGGAACTTCTCCGTGATATCGATGCGAGAAAAGCTGTTGTTGCGAATAACGTCAAGCGCGGCGGCCTCATCCTCCTCAGTCATGATCGGCCAGCCGAACAAATATTTTTTCGGCGCTTCTTCTTTTTTGATGGCGGGCGTTCCGCCGAAGTATGCAAGCACTGACATAAAAAGCTCCTTTGCGTTTTAATTTCACTCTTATTATATCACATCCCTCTCTGCATTGGAATTCCGAAACTGCTGAAAAATTGGACGATATTGCTCTTTTTTCTCTCCGATTCACAAACTACCACCTTTTTTTCGTTTTCAAGACGGCAAGCCGAGCATCCGATCCTTCGAGAAAAATTCCGGCACAAATAAACGCCAAAGCGAATAAGGCCTTGCGAAAATTTTAAAAAAGATTTTCATAAAAAAAGCCTCTTGCTTTCTGTAAAGAAGTATGCTATCATGAAAGTAGAAAGGTTTCGGTATCACAAAGGAGAAACACAATGAAAAAACTCAAGGGCTTTGCGCGCGGCATGGGCATCGGCGGCTGGCTGACCAACTATAAGCGCTTCAACGTTTTGCCGCCCCAAAGAAGAATGCAGATCACGATCGGAGATATGGAGCATTTTGAAAGCTATATCACCGAGCGCGACATGGCGTATATCTCCTCCTTGGGATTTGACCACATCCGCCTCGGCTTCGATCAGATCGTGCTGGAAAAGGAGCCCTATATCTATCGGGAAGAGATCGTAGCGATCCTGCACCGCTTTGTCGGCTGGTGCAAAAAATACGGCCTTACCCCCGTTTTGAATATGCACAAGGCGCTCGGCAACTATTGCGACATTCTCGAGGAAAAGGGACTCTTTGAGGATGAGGGGCTGATGGACCGCTTCATCGCCGTTTGGCTTATGCTCGAGGATGAATTTCATGCGGACGAGATCGTGATCTTCGAGCTTCTCAACGAGGTGGTGAACGCAACGGCAGAGCAATGGAACGCGCTTGCGAAGCGCACCGTCGCCGCCTTGCGCGAAAAGAACAAAACGCGCCGCATCATCCTCGGCTGCACGGAATGGAACAACCCACCCGGCATAAAGGATCTTTGCGTGCTTTCCGATGAAAACGTTTTCTACACCTTCCATTGCTACGCGCCGCACGAATTTACGCATCAGAGAGGCGTTTTGCAGGCACAGCAGCTTTTCTACAACCGCGAAATGCCCTACCCGACGGAGGATATCGAGCGCTACCGAGACTATCACCGCGTCGTGAACGGAAACGAGCATGCCTATCTGCATCTTGACAGAATGGATAAAGCGTTTCTCTACGAATATCTTGCCCCCGTAAAGGAATGGATCGAAAAGCATCCCGACAAGATCCTTTGGTGCGGCGAATTCGGAACGATCCGCCACGCAAAGCTCGCATGGCGCGAAAACTGGATGCGCGACATGATCTCCATTCTTAACGAATGGGATATTCCCTACTGCGTGTGGAACTATTTAAGCACCCCCAATGACGGCAACCGCTTCAGCCTCGTGGATGACGACACGCGAGAGCTTCTCGGCGAAAGCTTCAAAAGCATCCTTCTCGGAAACGGTTAATTTTTTTGAAAGGTGCACGCCATGAACGGAAAAATTTTATTTACGAATCGGGATCACGATCGCGCCGCAGGCGAGATCTTCCCCTCCCTGCACGTGCCGAAGGCAACGCGCCTTACGGTGGGGGCTGAGATTAACGGCGGCTTTATGGGCTTCGGCGTTGCGATCACCCCCTCCTCCTGCTACCTGCTTTCAAGGATGGAGAAGAGCGAGCGCCGCGCACTCATCGAGGACGTATTCACAGAAAAAGGGCTGAATCTTTCACTTGCAAGGCTCTGCATCGGCTCGAGCGATTATTCGCCCGAGATCTATTCCTATGACGACGTGGAGGGAGATACGAGCCTTCTCTGCTTCTCGGTCGAAAGAGATGAAAAATATATCATCCCCATGATCAAGGAGATCCTCGCCGTGCGCCCCGATCTATATCTCTTCGCATCTCCCTGGAGTCCCCCCTATTGGATGAAAACGGGCGGCAGCATGTGCGGCGGTCATATGCGCGAAAAATACGTTGACTGCTATGCGGATTACATGATAAAATTCATCGAGGCCTACGCCGCCCACGGAATCAAAATTTCTGCCATCACGCCGCAGAACGAGCCGGAGAATACACAAAAGGGAGCGATGCCCGCTTGCCTTTGGCATCCCGAGACCGAGGCCGCGTTTATCAAGATTTTGAAAACAAAACTTTACAAAAAAGACTTAGATGTGAAGATCTGGATGCTCGATCACGCCTTTGAGGAAACCGATCGCGTGCTTTGGTCACTTGAAAACTGCGAAGGGCTTTCCGAGGCTTGCGACGGCGTTGCCTTTCATTATTACGCGGGCACGATCGAGCAGACGCTTGCCGTGAAGGAAAGATATCCCACCCTTGCGCTTCACTTCACCGAGGGCGGCCCGCGCTTGACGGATCACTACGAATGCGACTTCTCTAAATGGGGCTTGATGGCGGTGAAGGCGCTGAACTGCGGATACAAATCCTTCACGGGCTGGAATCTCTGCCTTGACGAAATGGGCGGCCCGAACGTCGGCCCGTTTCTCGGCATCTGCGGCGGTCTTATCACCAAGGACTCGCGTGACGGAACGCTCACCTACAGCGGCCAATATAAGGCTTTTGCGCATCTTGCGCCCTTTATCACGCCCGTATCGAGAATCTATAAGATCTCTGCGCCTTGCAGCTTTGCGCAAAATATGGCGGTATATCCGAAAAAGGACGCCCCCATCGAGGGTGTGCTGATCGATAACGGCGATAAAAAAATTGCCGTGCTCGTGAACCCGAATGAAAGCGGCATGCAGACCGAAATTGAGATCGACGGCACGCTTTACTACGTCGAAATGCACGCAGACAGCGTAGCAACTATTATTTTAGGAGAATAACCATGAAAATTTTGTTTCTCGGCACCGGCGCGGCCGATTGGCCCCTGAAGCCCGAAGAAAAAATGGAAGAGGGCGAGCGCCGCTACTCTTCCATGCTGATCGACGGAAAAATTCTTCTCGACGTCGCGCCCCAGTCCTACGCCTTTGCAAAGCGCCTCGGCATTGATCTTTCGGGGCTGACCGACTGCTTTATTTCGCATACGCACAGCGACCATTATAACAAGGAAGCGCTCCTTTCCTTTGCGAAGGAATGCGGCGGCCTGCGCCTGCATCTGCACCGCGATGCCGTGCCAAGGCTCGGCCTCACCGAGGACGAGAAAAGGCTTTTTGAGATCCTGCCCATGGGCGTTTTTGACGATGCGAAGGCGGGCGGCTATTTCGTGACCGCATGCTCTGCCAACCACCTTGTGGAATACTCCGCAGAGCAGCCTCTGCACTTCATTTTTGAAACCGAGGATGAAAAAAAGCGCTATCTTCTCGGCGGTGACGGCGGCCTTTTCACCGCGCGCACCTGGGAATATATGCGCACCTTGCAATTTGACGGCATCGTTTTCGATGCCACCGTGGGCGACTCGGAGGACGATTTCCGCCTTGGCACGCACAATTCGATCCCAATGCTTCGCCTCGCCACCGCCGCCATGCGCCGCGGCCGAATGCTCTCCGAGGGCGCAACGCTGATCGCAAATCACCTCGCAATGACGCTTCACGCCCCGAAGGAAGAAACCGAGCAGCTCTTCTCTACCATCGGCATCTCTGTCGCCTACGACGGAATGAAGGTAGAGATATAATTTACTTTCGCAGGAGGCACATTTTTTATGAGCTGTAAAGCCTTTCTTTCGGACAAACAAGAGGCTTCGATTTTAAAAGAGCCCTTTGTCAGAAAAGAACTTGACGCGGGAGCACTTTACACGCAGGGACTGATCCCTTATAAAGGCGACGTGCTTTGCAACGTCGGAGCCGGTAGCTTCGCTATCGTTTTCCCCGCGGAATACGGAAAAACCTATAAGATGCATTTTTCCGAAAAAAAGACGGTTGCCCCGTTTGAACCACCGCGCAAGTGAGTCAGATCGGGACAACCGTCTTTTCAATTATTCGTTTTACTTTCTCCCGCTTTGCATATCCTCTTCATCCAAACTCTTATCAAGCAACACCGCATTGTGCCCTCGCGGAATTTGTGCAGGCACCTCTTGCACAATTTGCTTTTCGGGATATTCACTTTTTACGCCTTGTTTATGAGAATCCGATCAAGCAATTCAAAAAATCTATACGGCTCCGCTTTTCTCATCGGACGGCGAATGACCGAAGAACTTTACGTACGCGCGGTAAAAGGACGAATACTCCGCATACCCGAAATCGGGATAGATCTTGGAGGGCTTCTGCCCCGAAAGGATCTGTTCGCGCGCAAGGATCAGCCGCCGCTGCGTGATATAGCTGTGAAGCGAGATGCCAAGCTCCTTTTTGAAGCCGTGAATGACCCCGGAGGCAGATACGTTCATTGCGCGCGCAAGCGCTTCTACCGTGAGGTCCTCGGCAAGATGCTCGGATATATACCTTACGATCCGAGAGACGGTGCCCATCGGCGGCAAAGCATCGGCATAGCCCTCCGCCTCGCGGCTATCCAGCTCCGCGATCAGCATCAGAAGCGCGGCGTAGGCATGGAATGCGGCCTTTTTTCCTTCCTTCTCCCGCAAAATGCGGACCGCGCGATTCAAAGCAAACGCGGCGCCCTCGGGCAGCTGCTCGACGATGCGAAAGCGCTGCATGAGATCCTGCACGGGGAGCGCGCTCTCCGAATTTTCGGGGATCGAGATCTTGAGGCGCAAAAAATCCGCACTGTAAAGCCTTATAAAATGGTAGGTCTGCTTGGGAATGATCAGAAGCGAACGGTTCGCAAGCGCATGCCGGCGGTGCTCGGTCAAAAGCTCTGCCTCTCCCTCCAAAAAGAAAAGAATTTCGTGATACGGGTGGATCTCCCGTTCGTCCGGCGTAGACTTATCCGTTAGCTGAAATACGATTCCGTTATAGGTCAATTTGTTTTCAAAATAGCTTCTCATATCATAAGCATAGCACACTTTTGCCGTTTTTGCAATATTATTTGCATTTTTAGCAATTTTTATTTCGAAAGCAATAGAGTATACTTATCTTATAAAACAGAAATTCACGGGGGCAATATGGAAGAAAAAGCACTTCGTTCATTGCGTGCACGCGCGGAAGAGATCCTTTGCGACATCATTCGCTACCGCCGCACATTGCATAAGATACCCGAGCTTCGCATGGAAACGCCGCAAACCGAGGCACAGATCATAGCGTTTCTTCGGGAGATCGGCGCGGATCAGATCCAAAGCGGCATTGGCGGGCACGGCGTTTCGGCCGTGATCCGCGGCGCGTACCCCGGGAAATGCCTCGCCATCCGTGCCGACTGTGACGGCCTTCCCATCAAAGAAGAAACCTGCCTTCCCTTCGCCTCACAGAACGGAAGCATGCATGCCTGCGGCCACGATGCGCACACCGCCATGGCGCTTGGCGCGGCAAGGCTTCTGATCGAAAACCGCCATCTTCTCAAGGGCTCTGTGAAGCTGATCTTCCAGCCCTACGAGGAAGGGGACGGAGGCGCGAAGGCCATGATCGCAGACGGCGTGCTGGAAAATCCGCACGTGGACGCCATCATTGCCCTGCACAATCACTGCACGCCCGATGAGGACTATTTGCCCGGTGATATTCTGGTGACGGACGCGCCGATATCCGCCAATATCTATGCATACGAAGCGGTCTTTCACGGAACGACCTCGCATATCTGCCTTGCGGGGCAAGCAAAAAATCCCGTCTATATGGCCTGTGATGCGGTATCGAAAATCGCCGCGCTCGCCAAAAACGATACGGATACCGTCAACGCGGTTTCGATGATCCACGGCGGCGTTCGCAACAATATCATTCCCGACACCTGCTCGGTCTGCGGCTCGATCCGCGCCTTTGATAAAGAAAAGCACCAAGCTGCAAGGCACAGCGTTACGGATATCCTGCACGCAGCTGCCGAGGCCCACGGCGGCACGGTGGAGATCAGGGAAACGATCGATCTGATGGCAACCGAGATCGATCGGGGGCTATACACCCGCTTTTGCGAGACCGTCAACGCGCTAAGCCCCGAGCGCAAATGCATCACGCTGAAGGAGCGCGAGCGGATCGGCGAGGATTTCGCCCGCTACTCAACCCTCGTTCCCGCCCTCTATTTCAAGCTCCACACCAAGCCCGAGGGCACCGCCTATCCCTTGCACCATCCGAAATTTGATGTAAACGAGGCGGTCTTATATAAGGGCAGTCTTGCCTTTGCCGCCTTTGCGCTCGGCTGGCAGGATACCTAATCCAAAGAAACAGGAGAAAAAGCATGCAATATCCCGAAGGCTTGTTTTTTGAAGATGACCTTCAAAAAGAATTAAAGGAAAAGTTTTATTACGCCGATTTCGATCCCGAATACGGAGAGCGGCTGTTTTTCGAAAACTCGGGCGGCTCTCTGCGCCTGAAAAAATGCGTGGAGGCCAAGGCGGAGCTCGAAAGATTTCCCGATTGCCCCGAGCGCATACATAAGCGCTCCCTCTATCTCAAGAGCCTCGTGGAAAGCGGCACGAGGGAGATCCTCGAGATCATGTTCGGTGCAAAGCACGGCTCGCTGATCACCGAGCTGACCGCATCGCAGACGATGTTTCATATGGTGGGACTCATCATGGAAAACATCCCCGGCAAAAACGCCGTGGTTTCATCCATCGAGCACCCCTCCGCCTTTGACGCCGTGGAATATTACTGCAAAAAAACGGGCAAGGAGTTGCGCGTTGTGCCCGCAAACCCGAAGACGGGCGGGATCGATCCCGAAACGGTGATGCAATACGTGGATGCCGACACCTGCCTTTTAAGCATCATGTCCGCCTCCAATATTTCGGGCAACATCATGGATATCGAAAGGATCGTGAAGCTGGCAAGACAAATAAAGCCCGACCTTTATATCATCTCCGATGCGGTGCAGCACGCACCCCACCACAGCATGAACGCAGAGGCGCTCGGGCTCGACGGCATGAATTTTGCACCGTATAAGTTCTTCGGCATCCGCGGCTGCGGCTTTGCCTACGTTTCCGATCGCGTGGCGGCGCTTCCCCACCACAAGCTGACGGCCAAGGAGGCAAGCGTTTTCGAGCTTGGCACGAGTGCCCCCGCGAACTTCAAGGCCGCAATGGAGATCATAAGCTACGTTGCGGATATCGGCAAGCATTTCCTTGCTTCGGATGACAAGAAAGCCTTGTTTGACGAGGGAATGCGGCGCATCCATCTGCACGAAAGAGCCCTGCTCCACCGTATGCTCGAGGGCACGGAGGACATCCCCGGGCTTCGCCACATCAAGGGCGTGACCGTTTGCGTGGATACCGAGGATCTGACGAGCCGAGATCTCATTGCCGCGATCAAGATTGATTGCATGGATTTCACCGAATGCGTGGCACAGTATCAGCGGCGCGGCGTGACCGTGTACGAAAGGATCAGCAGCAGTATCTACTCGGCGCGCATCCTGAACGCCTTGGGGCTTGACGGCGCGATCCGCATATCTCCCTTGCATTGCCATGGCAAGGCGGACATTGATAAATTTCTTCGCATCACAAAGGAAATTGCAAATTATGTAAATTGAGGTTTACAATATGAAGCGATCTTTTAAAATAGCATGTATCCTCACTCTTTCAATTCTTATCATAGGAGGCGCAATTTTTATGATCTTCCAATCATTACGCTCGGACACGGAGCAGCCCCTCTTGAAGGCATCCTTTGCTCCGAAGGAGCTTGACACCGCTTCTCTTTACGTTGAGGGGCTTATCCCTCACAAGACCTTCGGTCTGCGCAATGCGGGCGCGGGTGGGTACGCCGTCGTTTTCCCTGCGGAATACGGAAAAACCTACGAAATGCGTTTTTCCGAAACGACCGATCGGCTGATCGCCGCAGTGACCGACGCAGATCCGCGCGCCCTTTCCCTCGGGCAATCGATGCCCTACACCGAGATCCGCGCGGCGGAGGGCACGCCGACAAAGGAGGACCTTGCGGGGCTTCTTTACACACCGCAGAAGAGCGGCGAATATTTCGTTATCTACACGGGCGAAAGCAAAAACACGGTTCGCATCACGGAGCATACGATCCTTGCCCCCGAGGACACCACAGGGCCTTGGTATACACCTACGGGCGTGGGTGACTTTCTCGGAAATGCCGATAGCTTTGCGGACTACCGATGGACGAGCGACGAGGTTTTCGAAAACCTTTACGAGCCTCTGCGCAAAAAATATCCGAACTACATAAAGCGCGAGCATATCGGCAAGG
>JAZQTA010000077.1:0-4946 GCA_045630385.1 Eubacteriales bacterium
TTTTCTTGACAAGCACTGCATTTGTGGTCACAAATGCATATAGTGAAATATTTTGCTTTGCAAAATGTGAAATAATGTTCTGTCGAACATTGTGAAATATCTCGCTCTGCTCGATGTGAAATGAAATAAATCCCCTCACGCTCGCAGGCATTTCACTCGCTGAAAGCGAATTTCACGCACAAAGTGCATTTCACAAATCCCGTAAGGGATTTATTTCGTTGCGCAGTGTCCTTAAGGGCACTGCGCTTACGGACCTCGTTTTTTTCTTGACATTACGCGCGTTTTATGATAAAATAAAAAAAGTTTCATTCAAATACATACCGAAGAGGTTATATTATGAAGATAAAATCAAAGGTAATGTCTTACGAAAAGGTTTTGGAGCTACCGCCCAAGCCGCACAGACGCCCGAAAAAGCCAAGTCTCCTTTTCCGCACGCTCATGCGAATTCTTTCCGAGCCCGATCTGAAAGCAACGCACTTTAAGGCGAAGCGGATCGGTATGGAGCGGCTCGGCAAGCGAGAGCCCTGCCTCTATCTGATGAATCACTCGGCCTTTATCGATCTGAAGATTGCTTCCAAGCTTTTATATCCACGCCCCTACAATATCGTTTGTACCTCGGACGGATTTGTCGGAAAATCGTGGCTCATGCGCAATCTCGGATGCATCCCCACGCAAAAATTCGTTCCCGATCTTTCTCTCATCCGCGATATGATGCACTCGCTGAAGAATCTCAAATGCTCGGTGCTGATGTATCCCGAGGCAGGATATTCCTTTGACGGAACGGCAACGCTCCTTCCCGACACCCTCGGAAAATGCATCAAAATGCTCGGCGTTCCCGTCGTTATGATCCATGCCTACGGTGCGTTTTCGCGCGATCCGCTTTATAACAATCTTCAGCTGCGCAAGGTAAACGTCAGCGCGGAAATGGAATATCTTCTTTCTCCCGAGGAGATCAAGGAAAAGAGCGCGGATGAGATCAACGAAATTCTGCACGCGCAGTTCAGCTTCGATAACTTCCGTTGGCAAAAGGAAAACCACGTGCATCTTACTGAGCGCTTCCGCGCGGACGGCATCGGCCGCGTGCTTTATAAGTGCCCGCACTGCGGAAGCGAAAAAAGCATGCGAGGACACGAAACGCTTCTTGAATGCGCCGATTGCGGAAAAACATACGAGCTGACCGAGCTCGGAGAAATGAAAGCCAAGGAGGGCGAGACTGAATTTTCGCACGTCCCCGCCTGGTACAATTGGCAAAGAGAAGAGGTCAGAAAAGAGATCGAACGCAAGGAATACCGCATGGATTGCGACGTTCAGATCGGCATGCTCGTGGATACCAAGGCACTCTATATGATCGGCGAGGGGCATCTTACGCACGACGTGCTCGGCTTTCACCTCACGGGATGCGACGGCAAGCTTGATTATAAGCAATCCCCTGTTGCATCCTACAGCCTGAATGCGGATTATAACTGGTATGAGATCGGTGACGTGATCTCGATCGGCAACCACGCGGCGCTCTACTACTGCTTCCCGAAGGGGGACAAGAACGTGGTTACCAAGGCAAGGCTTGCAGCCGAAGAAATGTATAAGCTTTACGCCCGCGCCGCAAGGCATGCGGAAAGAGAAATTCGTACCCCATGATGCTAAAAAACATTTTATAAAGGAGATTTTTATGGAATTTCGTATGGATCATCCGATCATTTACGTGCTGGTCGCCATTACGATCGCCGCCGTGCTCGGACAGTCAATTTTCTTTCTTTGGCGCGCGCTGAAGAAAGCCAAGGAGCTTAAAATGGACACGGCAAAAATCCGTGCCACCATTATTTCGTCCCTCGTTTTCACCATTGCACCCGCTGTTTCTATCATCATTTGCGTGATGACGCTTTCCAAAAGCCTCGGCGTTGCGCTTCCCTGGCTTCGCCTCTCCGTCGTCGGCTCGCTTTCCTATGAGACCGTGGCGGCAAACAACGCGCTTTCGGGCATGGGCCTGAAGCTCGGCGAGGTTGCAAGCCTTACCGCTTCTCAGTTCGTAACCGTCGTTTTCGTTATGACGGTCTCCATCATGGCAGGCGTGCTTCTCACCCCCATTGCAAGCAAGAAGATTCAAGGCGGACTTAAGAAGATGGAAACACGCGACAAGCGCTGGAGCGCGATCTTCTCCGACTCACTCTTCATGGGCATGATCGCCGCCTTCCTTGGCTTCGTTTTCTGCGATTTCTCCGGCGTTTTCGTTGGAGAATTTGCCGGCCTTGTTCCCGTTCTCGTCATGTTCTCCTCCGCGATTCTCATGGTCGGCTGCGGTGCGCTAATGAAGGCCACCGGCTGGAAATTTTTAAATGACTACGCGCTTCCGATCAGCATGGTCGGCGGTATGCTGCTCGCCATTCCCTACACGGCGTGGCTCAGTTAAGAAGGGAGGAAAGGATAAATGAAAAAGAATATTTCTTATCTGGATCAGGTGCATAAGGACGGTAAGGTCTGGAACTACTCCATGGCGGCGCTCTTCTTTCTCTTCCCCGTGCTTCTTTGCATCATTTTCAGTGTGCTTCCCGATTGGGGCGGTCTTCTTAAGGGCTTGCTCGCCACACTTCCGATGTACTGGGCAATCGGCGTGATCGAGGTCATCACCTACGTTCCCATGTTGGGAGCGGGCGGCTCGTATCTCTCCTTCGTCACGGGTAATATCTCCAACCTCAAGCTTCCCTGCGCTCTTTCCGCGATGGAAAAGTACGGCGCGAAGGCGGGCACCGAGGAGGGGGACATTATCTCAACGATCTCTATTGCGGTTTCCTCTATCACAACGATCGCCATCATTTTCCTCGGCGTGCTTCTGATGATCCCGCTTTCTCCCGTTCTTCAGAGTCCCGCGCTTGATCCCGCCTTTGCTCAGATGCTTCCTGCACTCTTCGGGGCACTCGGCGCCGTTTTCATTGCAAAGAGCTGGAAGATCGCGATTGCGCCGATCGTTTTAATGCTGATCCTCTTTATCGCAATCCCCGCGCTGAACGAGGGCACGGTTGGCATCATGGTTCCCGTTTCCGCTATCTTTACGCTAGTGGTTTCCCGCGTGATGTACAAGAAGGGCTTGCTCGATGAGAAAAAGCCCACCACTACCAAGGAGTAAGTCGCTATGGAATGGTATTTTTATCTTTTGATCGCGGCAGGTGCGGCATTTTTTGCGCTCATCCTCACCGTGCTGATCCGCACGCTGCGCTTTCGACCGATCGCGCAGAAGGAATATGCGGGCGAAGCCGTTTCCTTTGACAAGGATGCCTCCGTGGCGGCTCTGCAAACGCTGATCCGCTTTAAAACCGTTTCCAATCTTGATTCCGAAAAAGAGGACGAGGCGGAATTTGCCGCGCTGATCGCGGCACTCCCCTCTCTGTATCCCGCCGTATACGAAAAGGCTACGCTCACGACCTTTGACGGTCGCGGACTGCTTTATCACGTCAAGGGCCGCGAGGGTGGCGACCCCACCGTGCTGATGGCGCATTACGACGTGGTGAGCGTTCAGGAATCGGATTGGAAGCATCCTCCGTTCTGCGCCGAGATCATTGACGGCGAGATGTGGGGCAGAGGCACGCTTGATACGAAGGTGACCTTCCACGGTGCACTTTTTGCAACCAATACTTTACTTTCCGAAGGATTTGTTCCCAAAAACGACTTGTATCTTGCGTTTTCCGGCGGCGAAGAGGTCAACGGCCCGGGCGCAAGAAACATCGTCAAATATTTTGAGGAAAAGGGCATCAAGCCCGCGCTTGTCTTGGACGAGGGCGGTGCCGTGGTTGAAAACTTCTTCCCCGGCGTGAAGCGGCCGTGCGCCATGGTCGGCATTGCCGAAAAGGGCATGATGAACGTGCGCTACACGGTTTCCTCCGGCGGCGGGCACGCATCCGCGCCGAAGCCCGGATCTCCCCTGGTTCGCCTTTCCAAGGCGTGCCTGCGACTTGAAAAGCACCCCTTCCCTCTCCGCCCGAACGCCGCCGCAATGCAGATGTTCGACACCGTGGCAAGAGAATCGGGCTTTCTCTTCCGCATGATCTTTGCCAACCTCTGGCTCTTCAAGGGGGTATTGAATTTGATCTGCCGCCTTTCGGGCGGTGAATTGAACGCGCTTCTGCGCACCACCGTGGCGTTCACGCAGAGCGAGGGATCGGCAGGCGCGAACGTGCTTCCTCCCAGAGCCACGCTGGTTTCCAATATGCGCTTAAATCCCTTGGATAACATCGACGGCGCGCTCGCGTATCTCGAAAAGACCGTGAACGACGACAAGGTGGACATTTCCCTGATGATGGGCGAAAACCCCAGCAACATCTCTCGCACCGACGTGGAGGGCTACGACCGCGTGGCTACCGCCATCGGCGAAACCTGGGAGGGCACGATGATCTCGCCCTATCTGATGGTGCAATGCTCGGACAGCCGCCATTGGAGCAAGGTTTCCGACCGCGTGTATCGCTTCTCCGCCATGAAGCTTTCGAAGGAGGAGCGCGCCACCATTCACGGAAACAACGAGCGCATTCCGATCGAAACGCTTCACAAGGCCGTGGAGTTTTATTTAAGAATTATCAAGAATTCATAATAAAAGGGGCTGTCTCATTAAGAATTCAATAAAATCAAGGCGAAATGTAAAAAGATAAAGCAAGAATTATATGCAAAGCGAATTCTTAATGAGAACAGCACCGAGGGGCGAACGGATTTGGTGCAGAAATTTTCGGCTGATAATTAAGCGAAGAGCATCTGCAAGCTTGCTTGCAAGTGCGCGAGCGCCAAATGCTCTGCGAGCGCCGAACCATCGTTCGGCATAGCGCATCGCGCCACCGCAAATGCGGTGATGCTCGCAAAGAGTACGAGCGAGAGGTCTCGCTGCAGCTCGGTCACGCTCGGGGGAAAACGATACTCAATCGTTTTCTAAGACCCTCGCGCCGCTTCGCTACGTAGACACCTACGCCGAG
>JAZQTA010000078.1:0-2477 GCA_045630385.1 Eubacteriales bacterium
GCTCCCTTTACACAAGGGAGCCTATATGTGCAATCGCCTCAAATAGTGCATAGCCGTATTTTTAGTGCTATTTCATAATAAATCGGTTTAGTGCAAACATCAAGCGCCGTTTTTCTGCGGAAAAACGGCGAGATTCGCTCGCTCCGCCTCGAAGCGGCTCGGCGTAGCTTCGGAATGACGCGAGGGAGTGCGCCGTTCCCGCCCCTTCTAAGCATCTTCTATAGTGATTGAAGGTGCTCCGCGACTTCGGAATGACGCGAGAGCTGCGCTATTCCCGCTGCCTTTGAAGCGTCTGCGATGGCGCTAAAATTGTGATTTTTCATTTTCGATATGAATGCTTTTTGCTAAAAAAGATAGATAAAAATGCTTTTTTCTTGACATTTGGGAAACTCTGTGTTATCATTATATATTGGAAAGAAACTTTACAAAGAGGTTTATAAAATGAAAAGAACACTTATTGCCGACGTACGTCCCGGTGAAAAGGTAAAGATATCGGGATTCGTTGAAAATCTGCGCAACAAGCGCACCATGGCGTTCCTCGTTATCCGCGACATCACGGGTAAAATGCAGGTCACGCTCGAAAAAGAGCCCAACCCCGCACTTGCCGCCGAGGTGGACAAGATGACGCTTGACTCCGTCGTCACCATCGAGGGTGAGGCAGTTGCCAACGATTACGTTAAGCTTGGCGGTATCGAGATACTTCCCACCGCTATCAAGATCGAGTCTGTCGCGGACGCGCTTCCCATCAAGCCCGACAGCGCGATTGATTCCCGTATGGACTACCGCTGGGTAGACCTGCGCACCGAGCGCAACACGCTCATTTTCAAGGTTCAGAGCGAGATCACCGCGGCGCTTCGCCAGTATCTGCTTGACAACCGCTTTATCGAGCTTCACTTCCCCAAGATCATCGGCGCGGCAAGCGAGAGCGGATCTGAGGTATTCAAGCTCAATTACTTCGACAGAGACGCATACCTTGCGCAGTCGCCCCAGTTCTACAAGCAAATGGCTATGGCGTCAGGCTTTGAGCGCGTTTTCGAGTGTGCGCCCTGCTTCCGTGCGGAGAAATCCCACACCAACAAGCACGCAACCGAGTTTACGAGCTTTGACCTTGAGTTCAGCTACGTTGAGTCCTTCCACGACGTAATGAAGCTGGAGGAGGAGATGCTTACTTATATGATCCGCCGCGTCAGCGAAAAGTACGGCGAGGATATCAAGCGCATTTTCGGCATCGACACCGTAGTTCCCGAAAATCCCTTCCCCGTGCTCAGCGTTGCCGAGATCTACCGTCTGCTTGAGGAAAAGTACGGCTACACCTGCCCCGACTCCGAAAAGGGCGACCTCACCACCGACGCGGAGCGTATGACTCACCGTCTTGCTATGGAGCTTTACGGAAGCGAGTTCCTCTTCGTTACCGATTTTGCACAGGACAAGCGTCCTTTCTATCATATGAGAGATGAAAACGGCGTTCCTCAGGGCTACGACCTTATCTGGCGCGGCGTTGAGATCACCTCGGGCGCACAGCGCGAGCATCGCTACGCCGAGCTTTGCGCGAATGCCGCCGAAAAGGGACTTGGCGAGGACGTTAAGTTCTACACCGAGTTCTTCCGTTACGGCTGTCCTCCCCACGGCGGATTTGCCATCGGTATCGACCGCCTGACTATGCTCTTCCTCGGTATTCCGATCAAGGAAGCAATGTTCCTCTTCCGCGGTCCTGACAGACTGCACCCGTAAGGCAAAAACACGCAAGTGTTTTTGCAGTGAAATCCGTTCCTTCGGAACGGGTGAAATACGCCTACGGCGTGTGAAATATTTGCCCAAGGGCAAATGTGAAATATTTCGCTTCGCGAAATGTGAAGGTAAAAAAGTGATTGAAGCCTTGCGGCTTCAATCACTTTTTAATTTTATTGAAAAGGAAAGCACAATTTTTAGCGTCATTCCGAAGCTCTGCTGAGCTACTTCGAAGCAGAGCGAGCGAATCTCGCCTTTTTCCCGCAGAAAAACTGCGCTTGATGTTAGCACTGACCGATTTATTAGGGTTTAGCACCAAAAATCACGGCTACGCACTATTAAAACGCGATTGCTATATATGGCTCCCTTGTGTAAAGGGAGCTGTCACCGAAGGTGACTGAGGGATTGTTTTTAACCCGAAATATAGTTTTTTTGACAATCCCTCCGTCATTTTCTTGCGAAAATGCCACCTCCCTTTACACAAGGGAGGCAAATTGTAAGCGCGAACATCCAGCACAGCCATATCACACGGCGGGAGTCCGAAAACGGAAAGGTTGGCGCGAACAGAGGGCGCAAAAAGTCTGCGGGAAAACGGCGCTTGATGTTAGCACCAAGCCGTTCTCCTACGATTTTTTATCAAAAAATCAAAAGCGGAAGAAACTTGCGTTTCTTCCGCTTTTTTTTCCTTAATATTTGCCGCAAGGCAAATATTTCACATTTCGCGTAGCGAAATATTTCATCCGACGAAG
>JAZQTA010000079.1:0-11249 GCA_045630385.1 Eubacteriales bacterium
CAAGGACAGCATCCCCACTCGCGCAGAGCGCGAGGGCGAGGAGATCGTGCGCGACATGGCGGCACTCTGCAAGACCATCGCCACCCGTAACGGACTGACCGAAAAGGATATTGCACGCGTGGGTATTGCATCCCCCGGCTCAATCGACGATATCAACGGCATCGTTGAATACTCCAACAACATCAAGATGGAGAACTTCCCGATTGTGGATATTTTTAAAAAATATTTCCCCGTAGAGCGCGTATATATTGCAAACGACGCGAACGCAGCGGCGCTTGCAGAGGATCTTGCGGGTGCGGCCAAGGGTAGCCGTGTCAGCCTTATGATCACGCTCGGCACCGGCGTTGGCGGCGGCGTTATCATGAACCACAAGATCTACGCGGGCAGCGTGAACAGCGGCGGCACCGAGCTTGGACACACCGTGATCTGCGCCGGCGGCAGACAGTGCACCTGCGGCAGAAGAGGCTGCCTCGAGGCATACGCCTCCGCGACCGCGCTGACCAAAATGACCGAGGAAACGATGTACGGCCTGAAAATCAAGGGCATCCCCTCAAAGCTTTTCGAGGTTGCTGAGAAGGAAGGAAAGGTTTCCGCGCGCACCGCGTTTGATGCAATGCGACTGGGCGATCCTTACGGTCAAAAGCTCGTGGACGATTATATTTTCTATCTCGCAGAGGGCATCACAAACATGGTCAACATCTTCCAGCCCGACGTTCTGACCATCGGCGGCGGCGTTTGCAACGAAAAAGATTATCTGATGGTTCCCCTTCTTCGCTACGTGGAAAGAGATCAGTACACGCGCGATAATAAAAACAAGACGAAGATCCTGATTGCCAAGCTCAAAAACGATGCCGGCATCATCGGCGCGGCAGGCCTCGGAAGCGAGGCGTAAAACAAAGAAACACCCCCGTGGGCCTTCAAACGGCTTTCGGGGGTAGATTTTTGATTGCGCGCCGTCACACAGGCGTTTCTCTTAAAGCATCCAGCGCGTTTTCTCCGATCATCAGGCTCGCATATTCCTCTATGTACGGCTGAAGGGATGCGGGAACGGGATCGGCAAACTCGATCGCGGGAAGAAGCGGCGAAAGCGTACCGCCGCCACCGCGTTGCTCTATCACAAGATAATACCCGCGCGGCTCTTCGTAATACACGCGGCTTTCCTCCACCTCCTTACGGTTTAGCGCACGCGCGATCGAAACGAGAGAGGAAAAATGCTTCGTAAAATAAATCTCCGTTCCGCGCGTGAAAACGCCCACGCCGCGCGAGTGCTTCAGGCTTTGCTCCGCGGAGGCAGGCAAGGGGCCAAGCTTTGTGACGAACATTTCGCTCCCCCCATCCTTTGAGGGATAGAGCTGGACGAGAAGCTTTTCCGAGGCGGTATCGAAGCCGCATTCCGCCTTTGCCGCATCAAGAATAGAGAGAAGCCTCCTTCTCGTCGGCGGATCGTCATAATTCAGCTCCGTGCCAAGGAGTCCGTATTTTTTCATATCCTCTCTTTCAAGCATGATCTTCAGCTTGCTTTCGCTAATAACCAAAATCTCCATAATGCCTCCCACGGCGTGCGTTTTTCATTCTCTTCCATTGTAATACAAAAAAAGAAAAAACGCCACCGAGAAAAAACGGAAATTTTGTTCCATTATGGTACAAAACAAAGAAGAACAGGGGTATTTTTGAAATTTTATAAAAGTATTCCGTTTTTTCTTCGCTATCGAGCACGCGTGCATGCGTAAATTTTTTCGAGAATGCGCGCCCTCCTCTTGACTTGGAGATAAAAATTTGCTACACTGTACCTATCAATATACAGGAAGGATTCCCTATGAGATATTTTCTGTCCGAGCCCTATCTTTTGACATTGCACCCGCAAACGCAAATGTGCGTGGTATGGATCCAAAGCGTGAAGGCGGAGGGCTTCGTTGAATTCGGTATGAACGAAAATCTTGGCAAAAGAACAGAAGCGGAGTGCCACGAGATCCGGGGACTTCGCGCCCCGCTCGCCGATGGCACATACCCCGATGCGCCCGAGGAATGCCCGCTCGTTTCCGTATGGCAATATATCGCGAAAATCGATGGGCTTTCCCCCGGTGAGACGGTTTTCTACCGCGTATCCTCCGGCGAGCATAAAAGCGAAATATACTCCTTCCACACCGCCCCCGCATGCGGAAAGAATTTCCGTTTTGCGCAGATGAGCGACTTACAGGGCTTACCCGATTGCAACAAGACCGTTTACGAAATCGGCAAGCAAAGGCTCGATTTTATACTGTATTCCGGAGATGCGACCTACGTCAATTGGCGACTGGATTCCTGGTTTGATCTCGGGGAGGAGTGGCAGAGCGAAGAGTCGCGCAAAAAAGCATTCTTCCCGAATATGCAGCAAAGAAACGGCGCGCGACTTTTGCAGTATATGCCCCTCTTCTTCTGCCCCGGCAACCACGAGCTGGACGATATGCGGTGCTATTCAACCAAGGAGCTCACCGCCGACGACAGCCAATGGAATTGGTCGATCTTCATGCAGATCTTCCGCCCTCTCTATCCGACAAGTGACACCTCGGTCACGGGAAGGCGCTGGTATTCGGTCGATTACGGCGATCTGCACATCGTTTCTCTGAGCATCAACCGACTTTGCTTTTTCAATCAATTTGAAGCACCCGGCTGGCGGCTTTACGATTCCATCGCGCCTGACAGCCCGCAGATCACGTGGCTTTCGCAGGATCTGAAGGAAAGCAAAGCAAAATTCAAGTGGGCGATCCAGCACTTCCATATTCTTAACAAGGGCTGGGACGTTCAGTTCAACCTTTGCTCCCCCGTTGTCGCGGAGGACGGAAGCGCCTCCTATCCTTATGACCACGGCGGCATGCTGATGGATCTCTTCTCCGAAAACGGCGTAAACGCCGTGAGCTTCGGGCACAGCCACGTTTATGAGCGTTACTACAGAAAGAGCACGCACTACATCGAAGCGGCGTTTCTTTCCGTTTGCTTCCATAACGGCGAGGAGGAGCCGCATCCTTCGGGACTTTTGCCCATTATAGAGGACTATAAAAACCGATCCTTTTTGATCGTAGAGCGCACAGAGGACGGCCTTTTCGGTACGGGCTACTATGCAGACGGCTCGATTCCCTTCGATCACTACAGGATCGCGGATGCAAACGGCGTATCCGTTGCCCCTGAGGAGCAGGCGAAGAACTGATTCCTTTTTGTCGGTAAATTTCCCTCGGCTTATCTCTTTTTTATTCTTTCTCTTGCATTTTTTTCTCGGATGTGATAAAATAATTTGCGGTGAGTTCGAAACCTTCCTCACCTAAGGCCCTTGTGCCCCAAAAAACAAAACTACAGGAGAAAAAAATGAAAAAGAACAGAACCCTTCCCCTCACGCGCGGCGGCATTATTGCCGCTCTCTACGTTGCATTGACCTATGCATCCTTCCTTCTCGGCCTTTCCTCCGGCGCGATTCAGCTAAGGCTTTCCGAGATGCTCACGGTGCTTCCCGCGTTTTTGCCGGAAAGCGTGCCCGCGCTCTTCATCGGATGCCTGCTTGCCAACCTCTTGACCGGCGGAAGCATCTACGACATTACGCTCGGCAGTCTTGCCACGCTGATCGGCGCGATCCTCGCAAGAGTGCTGAGAAAGACGAAAAAGCCAATGCTGATCGCCCTCCCCGCCGTGATTGCCAACGCATTGATCGTTCCGCTTGTTATTATCCTCAGCGCAGGCGGAGAGGAAACCTTCGCATCCTATCCTTATTTCGCCCTCACCGTGGGCATCGGAGAATTTCTCTCGGCGGCGGTGCTTGGCATGATCCTTTACCGCGCCATTGACAAAAATAAGCTTTTGCCAAAGCTTTAATCACGACATATTCTTAACGGAGCTTTTATGAACTATAATTTTCACACGCACACCTACCATTGCCACCATGCGAGCGGCAAGCCCGAGGAATACGTTCTTCGCGCCATTGAAAACGGCGTGACGGAGATGGGCTTTTCGGATCACTTTCCCTTTGACTTCGGTGATGGCTACCGCAACCCCTCCCGCATTCCGATCGAGGAGGCGTCGACCTATCTTTCAGAGGTTGCATATCTGAAGGAAAAATACGCGGGCAGGATCAAAATCCATCTCGGCTTTGAAATGGAATATTACACGGAGCTTTTCCCCTTGATGAAGCAAAAGGCTCTCGAATACGGCGCGGAATATCTTCTGCTCGGTGAGCATTACGCCTATCCCGAAAACAGAGCGGACGCACTTGCTCACGCTTGCATGCCGACCGAGGATATTGCGCTTTTGAATTTCTTTACGGATCGGACGATCGAGGGGATGAAGACGGGCGCTTTCACCTACGTTGCGCACCCCGATGTGCTTCACTTCGTCGGCGATAAGAAGGCCTACGCCGCGGCCGCAAGGCGCATCGCTCTTGCCTCGATCGCAACCGGCATTCCGCTGGAGGTGAACTTCCTCGGCATCCGCGATGGACGCTATTATCCGACCGCCGATTTTTGGAAGATCTGCGGTATGATCGGCGCGCCCGTCACCTTCGGCTTTGATGCGCACACCGTGGAATCCGCATACGATGCGCAGTCCTTGGAAATTGCGAAGAGCTTCGTCCGTGAATTCGGTCTTAACTACATCGGAAAGCCGAATTTGCGCAAATTATACTAATATTCATTTACATTTAACAAGGTTTCAAAAGAAAAAAGGAGAATTCGAAAAAGGAAAAGATCGATTTCTCCTTTTATCATTTATAGCATTTTTACACTGATTTTTCAAAAAATGAAAGGAGCACGCCATGCCACTCTCGGCAAAGGATTTTAACAAGCTAAAGCGACTGCGGGCGGTTTTTGATGCAAACTACAGATGGACGCATCTCGTTTCGGATCTTCTTACCTACGCCCCTGCGATCATTACGAAGGACATGGTGGACACGCTCTGCGCGGACGGCGATTTTTCGAAGGAAGAGGCCGTTTGCGCCCTGCTCTCTTCTGTGCTGGGGCTTCACCCCGAGGAAAGCGCCGAGGATCGCACGCTGTATCATAGATATCTTTGCCCCTGTGTCCACGTTTATTCTCCCGACCGCTATGCAAGCGATCCTTACGTAAAATGCGTAGCGGGGAGCGAGATCTCCCTTGGGCGATGGGAATATAAAATGAAAGAATACCCGCCGTATCGCGCCGCGGTTGCCGCAGACGTTGAAACCGAGGCGGACGGTCTTGAGCGCATGCCGCTCTGCTTTTTCGACGGTCCTTTTTCTTTTTTTGCCGTGTCCGAGGGCGGAAACGAATGGATGACGCTCACCCCCGTGGACATTGACACCTGCACCGAGGCCATTGAACGCGCGCGCGGCCGCGTGGTCACCTTCGGTCTCGGACTCGGATATTTTGCTTTTATGGCCGCCGAGAAGGACGAGGTGACCGAGGTGACCGTGGTGGAAAAGAGCGCCGAGGTGATCGAAGCCTTCCGCACCGCGCTTCTACCGCGCTTTCCGCACAAGGAGAAGATTCGCATCGTGGAGACGGACGCCTTTGACTATGCCGAAAACACGATGCCGAAGGAGCATTTCGATCTTTGCTTTGCGGACACCTGGCGCGATGCCGGCGACGGTCTTCCCATGTATTTAAGATTAAAGCCTCTCGAAAAGCTTTGCCCCGATACGGAATATCTTTACTGGATCGAGCGCTTCCTGCTTTCCCGACTGCGCTCTGCCGTTTTCGAAGAGATCTGGGAAAAGGAAAACGCCTCGGCACACGGCGTGCAGGGGGACACTGCGTTCGACGAGATCGAAGAAAGGCTTTCGGATCAAGGGCTTCGCCGCCTTGCAGAGGAAGGCACGGCCGAGATCATACACAGCCTTACGGAGGAGATATGAAAAAAAGCTATAAGGTATACGGCATGATGTGCACCGCCTGCGTTCTGCACGTGGAGCACGCCGTGCTTGCACTTCCCTTCGTCACCTCCGCATCGGTCAGCCTTCTGACGAGCGGCATGACGGTTGAATTTGACGGAGATGAGGAAGCGATCCTCGCCGCCGTGAAAAAGGCGGGATACCGCGCCGTTCCGATCGCGGAAAACGAGATCGCTACGGTGGACACCGCAGAGAAAACGCGGTTGCTTCCCGTGGCGCTTTCGCTGATCCTATCGGCGCTTCTCGCTTATTTCGAGATGGGGCGAGCGCTTCTGCCCTATCCCGCGTTTTTACTGCCAAGTGCGCATCCGATTCTGTATCTTGCCGTGCTTTTTTCGCTCACCGCGCCCATCATCGTTTTAAACCGCCGCATATTTTTCGGCGGCATACGCTCGCTTCTCGGCGGCGCGCCGAACATGGATTCGCTGATCGCGCTCGGCTCGGGTGCCGCTTTCGCATACGGCACGGGAATTTTCCTTGCTTTCCTTTTTGCGAATCCCGCGCCTACGCTCGCGGCGCACGCCCCCTTTGCCTCGGCGGGCATGATCCTTGCGCTGATCACGCTCGGAAAGACACTCGAGGGGCGCGCAAAGGATAAGACTGCCGACGCCATCCGCGCGCTGGCCTCCCTCACACCCGACACGGTTACGGTGCTTGACGGTCGGGAGGAGCGCACGATTCCCGTCCGCGATCTGACGCACGGGAATATTCTGATTTTAAAGGCGGGCGACCGCATTCCCTGCGACGGCCGCATTGAAGAAGGACATCTTTCGGTGGATGAATCCGCGCTGACGGGAGAAAGCCTCCCTGTCGAAAAGGAGCAGGGCGCACAGGTCCTTGCCGGCTGCACCGTATCCGACGGATATGCAAGGATACGCCCCACCGAGATCGGAGAGGAAACCTCCCTTTCGAGGACGATACGCCTCGTGAGCGAGGCGGCGGCAACGAAGGCCCCCATCGCAAAGGTGGCAGACAAGATCAGCAGGGTTTTCGTTCCCTGCGTAATGACGGTCTCGCTGATCACGCTTCTTTTGCATTGGCTGATTGCGAAAGATTTTTCTACCGCCCTGCACCACGCCATCAGCGTTCTCGTCATCTCCTGCCCCTGCGCGCTCGGACTTGCAACGCCTACCGCAATCATGTGCGCCGTCGGCCGGGGGGCTTCGCTGGGTATATTGATCAAGAACGCCGGCGCGCTGGAAGCGCTTGGCCGCACAAAGCAAATCGTGTTCGACAAAACGGGAACGCTAACCGAGGGACGGATGCAGGTTCTCGCGCACGTGGCAACCGAGGGCGGGGAGGAATCGCTTTTCTCCATAGCGCACAGCATAGAGGCTCGCTCCGAGCACCCTCTTGCGACTGCGATCTTCGACTATACGAAAGGTGCAAAAGAAATTCCAATCGATAAGTTTTCTCTACTACACGGTAAAGGATTGTTTGCAAAAAGCGAAAAAACGACCTATGCCGCCGGCAATCTTGCCTTGATGGAGGAATGCGAGATTGAAACCGACGAAATTGAAGATTTCGTAAAAGAGCATGAGTCCCATGGAGCGACGGTTATTTTCGTTGCCAAGGCGGATGGGCTAATCGGCGCGTTTGCCATTGCCGATGCCGTGCGGGAAGATGCAAAAGAGACCGTGTGCGCTCTTAAGGAGCTTGGCATCACGGTTTCCATGCTGACGGGAGATGCGCTCGCCCCCGCCAAGGCGACTGCCGACGCGCTCGGAATTGAAAGCTATCGTGCCTCCCTCACCCCCGAAGAAAAAAGCAACGCGATCGCAGAGATCGAGGGGGAGAGCGGAAGCGCTTGCATGGTTGGTGACGGGATCAACGACTGCCTGCCGCTGACCGCCGCAGCCATCGGCGTTGCGATCGGATCAGGCAGCGATATTGCGATCGAAAGCGCCGATATCGTTATCCGAGGTGAGCATAGTGCCGACGTGCTTCATCTCGTCAAGCTCTCGCGCCTCACGCTCCGCAAGATACGCCAAAATCTTTTTTGGGCGCTTCTCTACAACTGCATCTGCATCCCCATTGCCGCAGGTGCTCTCGCACCGCTTGGAATCACGCTTTCCCCGGCGCTCTCCTCTGCCGCCATGGCGCTTTCCTCGCTCACGGTCATCAGCAACGCGCTGACGATCAAGCGGGCAAAGATTTGAAGAAAGCAGTTCTCACAGAGGTTCGCACTGAACAAAAAAAAGAAAAAACGCATACGATAAAAAAAATGGCAAAGACACCGTTTCGGTGATCTCTGCCATTTTGCATTTTTAAATCATTACTTATTCTCTTCGTCAGCCTTTTTGTCGATGCCGTTCTGCTGTGCTACCGCATCCACAAGTTCCTTCGTCCAACGAGCTTGACGGTCGGAGGAAAGACGAAGACGCATCGGATACTTCTCAAACGCGGTGCTCGCGCTCTCGTCTGTGAAGACGTACTTCGTATTCTCGTAATCCTTAGGATTCAAAGGGAGATATGCGGAAAGAGTCTTACCGCGGATCGCCATCTTGAGAACAGGATGACGGCCACTCTTGTAAGTACGATATTTCTTTCCCTCCGCCACACGAATGGGATCGTATGTAGCGATATAAGAATCCACATCTTCGTAACGCGCACGCATTACATCGGAGAGTGAATCACGCTTCTCTGCAAAGGTACGGCTACGCAAATTTCCAAAAGGATCCTTGATCTGCTCAATCTCCGACTCGGTCTCCGCCTCCTCGGCGATCTCAGCCTCTTCCGCCGCCTGCACTGCAGCCTCGCGCTCCGCAATCAAACGCTCTCTTTCAGCCAACGTCTCCTCGGCCTCAACCAAAGCCTTTTCTCTTTCGGCAAGCGCGCTCTCGCTCTCGGCGAACGCCTTCTTCTTCTCTTCCAAAGCATCCTCGCCCTCGTACAAGGCCTTTACCTTCTCGGTAAGCGCCGCCTCTACTTTATTCAGCTCAGCCTCGTTTTCCGCCAAAGTCTTTTCCTTTTCCGCGAACGCAGCCTCACGCTTACGAAGTTCCTCCTCACTCTCCGCAAAAGCTTTCTGCTTTTGTGCAAGAGCATCTGCATCGGCATAGAACTCCTTGATCTTTTCGTTCAAATTCTCTTCTATTTTGCGAAGCTCCGCTTCGTTTTCAACCAACACCTTTTCTTTCTCGGCAAGAGCATCCTGATCGGCAAACAAAGCCTTCGTCTGCTCTGCAAGAGCATCCTCGATCTTTTTCAGCTCCGCTTCGCTTTCGGCCAACGCCTTTTCTTTCTCGGCAAGAGCATCCTGCTCCGCAAACAAAGCCTTCGTCTGCTCTGCAAGAGCATCCTCGATCTTTTTCAGCTCGGCCTCAGTCTCAGCAACGATTTTTTCCTTTTCGGCAAGGGCGTCCTGATCGGCAAAAAGCACCTTCGTCTTCTCCGCAAGAGCATTCTCGATTCTGCGAAGCTCTGCCTTGGCTCCGACAAACGCCTTCTCCTTCTCGGCAAACGCATTCTTATCCTCAAAAAGAAGCTTCGTCTTTTCCGCAAGAGCATCCTCGATCTTGCGAAGCCCCGCTTCACTTGCACCAAGCAGCTTTTCACGCTTTGCAAGCTCTTCCTTCTGCACGAAAAATTCCTTAGTCTGCTGTGCAAGAGCATCCTCTACACGTGAAAGCTCTGCTTCGCTTTCGGACAGCGCCTTTTCCTTCTCGGCAAGGGCATCCTTCTCTGCAAAAAGCTGCTTTGCCTGCGCAGCCAAAGCATCCTCGATCTTGCGAAGTCCCGCTACGCTCTCGGCAAGCTCGCTCTCTCGCTTTTTCATCGCCGAAAGCTTTTCAGCCACGTATTTTTCACCCAATGCGCAAGCAGCTTGCTTATCGATTATACGCTCGGCAGCGCACACAAAATCCGCATTTTCTTCGGAGGCTCTCCTCGAATTCAGGGAAAGTCCGGTCCTCACTCTTTCAAGTCTTCTCTTTTCCCCCGTGCTCTCTGCGGAAGAATAGAACACGTCTATTTCAACCCCACCTTCATTCGGCTTCTGATAGTCAGCAACCAAACTGCGAGCGACATTTTCTTTTTTTCCGAACGTAACGACTACGTCTGCTTCACTGAATACCTGCATACCAAGCTCCTCCGATTTTTTTTGCGCACCGCGCTCGAATTTATTATTTATGTATCTAATATAAAATATTAGCACATTGTTTCGTTTTTGTCAACTGTTTTTAACAACATTTGAGGATTTTTTCCCAAAAAACACGACTTTTTATCCCTTTTTTATATTTTTCTCCGTCAAAGAGATGAAAGAAGCACGCGCCCTCGCTGCCAATCCTTGCTTTTCACCCCGAGAAATGTCTCTTCGCTTTTTTTCAAAAATATTTTTTCAAAACCCCTTGCTTTTTTCGGATTCATGTGCTATAATAATCGGTGTCAATCTGTGATTACAAAAAAATTATATAAAATTCCGCCACCTCGGCGAGATTTTAGGAGGTGTCAAAATGGCAAATTGCAGCGTTTGCGGCAAGGGCGTGGCCTTCGGTCACAACGTATCCCACTCTAACCGCAAGACCAACAGAACCTGGAAGCCCAACATCCGCAAGGTGAAGGCAGTCGTTAACGGTACGAACACGACCGTTTACGTATGCTCCCGTTGCCTGCGCTCCGGCAAGATCGAGCGCGCGTAAGGCTTTAAAAAACGCCGCTTTCGAAAAGCGGCGTTTTTTATTTCTCTTTGATAAAACGCGCGGAAGCGGCTTTGCGCCGACTTCCTCGCATGGGAACAACAAGAGGTTATATGAAGTGTGCAATCGTGAACGAACGGATATCGGCATCCCAAAGGGATCGGCTTATGCGCGAGGGCTTTCGCATTCTCCCCTGTCCTGCGAGCGATCTGCTCCCCGCGCCGATCGCCCATCATCCCGATTCACTTCTCGCGCGCATCGGGGACCAAATTTTCTGCTACGAGGGCTATAAAAAGAAAAACGAGCGTATCTTTTGTGACCTGCAAGCACTCTGCCCCGAAATTTCGGTCGGGGGACTTCCCGATGCGCCCGGGGCGCTTTATCCCGAGGACTGCAGATACAACCTGCTTGTGGCAGAAAAAAACGCCTTCTACCACCCAAAAGGGCTTGCGCCGACGCTTGCGCGGAAGCTATGCGAGCTGGGCTACCGAACGTTTCACACGCGACAGGGCTATCCCGCCTGCACCACGCTCATGCTTGACGGCCGCGACGCGATCACGGCGGATGCGGGAATGGCAGATGCGCTTTCCGTCAGCGTCATCTCGGATTTACGTATCAAATGCGGCGGCATTCTTCTTCCGCCTTACGATTACGGCTTTAGCGGCGGCGTTTCGGGCGTTTATAAGAACACGGTGTTTTTTTACGGTGACGCGACCGCGCACCCC
>JAZQTA010000080.1:0-14193 GCA_045630385.1 Eubacteriales bacterium
CGCCACGGGCACAAGCCCCGCAAAATCCGTGATGACGTAGAGCGTCATGTGTACGCCGAAGAAGCGATGCGCCGCGCCGTTCAGAAAAGCGAAGCCCACCTGCGAGCCACGCGGCCCGATGGCGCGCACGTCCACGAAGCGCACGAGCACCGTCCACAAAACGAACGCGAGCAAAAGAGCGATCCCGATCCAAAGTTGTTTTTTTGTTTTTTTCATATAAAAAGCCCTTCCTTTTTCGTATTACACATACATTCTAAAGGAAGGGCTTTATTTTTTCAAGAAACGCTCCGTCACATGCGTGACACGATGCGTGTCATTTCCCTGAAAAGAGCACCGAAAGCTTCACGCAAAGAAGCGCAAGCGTGAAGGAGGCGGCGTACGGATGCAGTCCGAGAATGAAAAGGAGCGCCGCCGAAGCGCTGATGAAGATCGAGATCTGCGCGCTTCTCCTCGTGAAAAACGGAACGCTGATATTCCTCAAGGATTCCGATAAAATGCCAACGATCATGGATAAAACTATAACGGCGGCGTAAAGGACGCGAAGCCCCGGGCGAATGGCAGACGAAAGAAGAGATACCGCAAGCACCTCGCCGCCCGACCTCTCGGCAAACAGCGGGAGAAACAAGAGAAGTCCCATCAAGGCATCCGAGATCGCAAGTGCGAGCGCACGAAAGCGCTTCCCCTGCCGCCTTTCCCCATCCTCTGCGAGCGAGAGGATCTCGTCCGAGGAGAGAAGCGCATCCACCGTGACACCGAAAAAGTGCGCGATCGCCCGAAGGGACCCGATCTCGGGATACCCTCTGTCCGATTCCCATTTGGAAACCGCCGTGCGCGAAACGAACAGCGCGTCGGCAAGCGCCTGTTGCGTTATTCCCTTTTGCTTTCTTAACTGCTGAAGCTTTTCTCCGAATTCCATTTTTTATCCTTTTGACTATAATTATTTACAATTCGATATATCTCTGATCACTTCTGCGGCCATCAGAAGCCCCGCCACGGAGGGAACGAAGGAAACGCTTCCGATGATCCTTTCGCCATCCGGCGAAGGGATCGGCTCTTCCCTTGAATACACGACCTTTAAGTGATGTATCCCTCTTTTCCGAAGCTCGGTGCGCATCACGCGCGCCAAGGGACAGACCGAGGTTTTGGATATATCCGCGATCTCCAGCATTTCGGGATGCAGCTTATTGCCCGTGCCGCAGGCCGAGATGATCGGCGTTTTCGCGCGGGCGGCCTCGGTGGCAAGCGAGAGCTTTGCGCTCACGTTATCAATGCAGTCCACGATATAATCATAGGAAGAAAAGTCAAATTCCTCCGCGCACTCGGGAAGATAGAGCATTTTTTTCGTTTCCACAAGGCAATCGGGATTGACGGCGAGGATGCGCTCCCTTGCCACCTCGACCTTATCTCTTCCGACCGTGGAAAGCTGCGCCACAAGCTGGCGGTTGATATTCGAGGGAGCGACCGTATCGGCATCCACGACCGTGATACGGCCGATGCCGCTTCTTGCCAATGCCTCCAGCGCGTAGCTTCCGACACCGCCGACGCCGAGGATCAGAACGTGCGCTCCGTACAGCCGCTCCATGCCCTCGCGGCCGAGCAATCTCTCGGTACGCCCGTATAATTCTTCTCTTTTCATAAGGATGCGTTCTCCCTTCGTTTTTTTCGGTATTCGAGCGGCGTTGCATGCATCTGCTCCTTGAACACCTTGCAAAAATAGGCGCTCGAGCCGAAGCCGACGGCAAGCGCAAGCTCCGTGATATTTCTCTCTCCCTTATCCAGCAGGCGGCAGGCGGCGCGGATGCGGATCATATTGATATAGGAAACGATCGACAGGCCGAGATGCTTTTTGAAGAGGTGACAAAGGTGGTATTTCGAAAGAAAAAACTCGTCCGCAAGCTCGCCGATCGAACGGATCTGCGCGTAATTTTCCTGAATGTAGCGAACGATCTGCTCCATTCTGCCGACGGAAAGCTCCTTCGCCTGCCCCGTTTGCGCCTGATCCGAAAACAAAAACAGAAGCTCGAAGACGTATCCCGCAAGCAAGGCCTCCTGACCGCCGACGGCAAGCTGCTTTTCGTACGCGGAAAGCAGGGACTGATAAATATTCGCCGCGCGCACGGCATTTTCCTCCGTGGGGTGCAGAACCGCCACGCCGTCAAGACAGGTGAGGCTTTCGATCAGCGCGCCCGAAAAATAACGCGCAAGATAGGCGCGGTCAATATGCAAAAGCGTGCGATGCGCCATGCCGCCGACGGTGCGATGCAAAACGTTCGGCGGGATCAGCACGGTATCTCCCTCGCCGACCTTGTAAAAGCGGTCGCCGATGAAATATTCTCTCTCGCCCTTTTGCAGAAAATAGATCTCAAAAAACGTATGGTCGTGCATTTCCAGCATCGAGCTTTTTCCCGATCGCTGATGCACGTAGATCCCAAACGCTCTGACCGACTCGTCCGCATCCATTCTAACCGCCTCCTTTCGCGACAGCACCCGAAGCGATCGCTCGGGTGTATTTTTCATCTTTTATTAGATTGTACCGCAAAGCGCACCCCTCTGTCAACCTTTTTTGAAAATAAAAGCGCAAGATATTTATATTTTTCTCAAATTTGACAAGATTTTGATAGCATTTTAAGAAAGAATGTGCTAAAATAGGTGCGTAAATAAAAAACATCAAAGGAGATTTTTCCATGATTTACGAAAACAACACCGTGAAGGATCTGAAGATCGCCTATATCGGCGGCGGCTCTCGCGGCTGGGCTTGGAACCTGATGAAGGACCTTGCAGGCGCAGACGACCTCTTCGGAGAGGTTACCCTTTACGATATTGACTACGAGGCGGCAAAGCACAACGAGGAGATCGGTAACAACCGCGTTCCCGCGAAGAACTTCACCTACAGCGCAAAGAAGACCATCGGCGAGGCGCTCACCGGCGCAAACTTCGTCGTTGTTTCCATTCTTCCCGGCACGTTTGACGAGATGGAGTCCGACGTTCACGCACCCGAGAAGTACGGCGTTTGGTAGTCCGTTGGTGACACGGCAGGCCCCGGCGGTCTGATCCGCGCGATGAGAACGATCCCCATGTTCCAGGAGATCGCGCTCGCAATCAAGGAATACTGCCCCGAGGCTTGGGTTATCAACTACACCAACCCCATGGCGATCTGCGTGAAGGCGCTTTACAAGGCGTTCCCCGAGATCAAGGCCTTCGGCTGCTGCCACGAGGTGTTCGGCACGCAGAAGCTGCTCTCCGCCGCTCTGAAGGAGATCAAGGGCATCGAGGGCGCAACGAAGGACGATATCCGCGTTGAGGTAACCGGCGTGAACCACTTCACCTGGCTGACCAAGGCACAGTACAAGAATATCGACCTCTTCCCCGTTTACGCCGAGTTTGCGAAGAAGCACTACGACGAGGGCTTCTCCGAGGACGGCACGGGCAACTGGCTCAACGACTTCTTCGCTTGCGGCCACAAGGTGAAGTTTGACCTCTTCCAGAAGTACGGCGTAATGGCCGCCGCAGGCGACCGCCACCTGGCAGAGTTTATGCCTCCCCACGCATATCTGAAGAATCCCGAGCAGGTGAAGAACGATTGGCTCTTCGGCCTCACTCCCGTTTCGTGGAGAAAGGGCGCGCTCGTTGACCGCCTGAAGAAGAGCGAGGATTACCGCTCCGGCAAGCAGGAATTCACCCTTGACATCACGGGCGAAGAGGGCGTAAGACAGATGCGCGCCATCCTCGGCCTCTGCCCCTTCGTTACCAACGTTAACCTTCCCAACAACGGCCAGATCCCGAACCTGCCCCTCGGCTCCGTCGTTGAGACCAACGCGGTATTCGAGTCCGACAACGTAACCCCCGTATTCGCAGGCAACGTGCCCGAGAGCATCTATCCTCTCATCGTCACCGCCAACAAGGAGAACGACGAAATCGTGGACGCATGCTTTGAGCGCAGCCTCGAGAAGTGCTACAAGGCCTTCGCCGCAAACCACGCGCTCGTAAACCTCTCCGACAAGGAGAAGAAGGCACTCTTCGACGAGATGGTGGAGAACACCAAGGCATACCTCGGCGAGTACAGATAATGAAAAAATATAGGGGCTATCCGGAAGAAAGGATAGCCCCTTTTTATTATTGCTTTTGAATATAATGGTTTATATTAACACGGATTTTTACTGAATAACCTCGCACTTTCCTTCGCGCAAAGGATAAAAAATAAGCACGTGGGGCGAAGAAAAAAGTCTCACACCATTCGAATTTGCGTCTTTTTTACCACTATTATTTACAAAAAGCGGACACTCTTTGCCAAATGGCTTTGAGCATCCGCTTTTTTATTTTATTTTCTACTTCGTTTTATTCTTTGTGATTTTTCTTTCAATCGCCAATTACGGCTCTTCCGCCCCACAGCCAAGGCAAACACCGTTCTTATAATTATGCACGATCTCGACGTGCTCTTTTCCCTTTATGAACGGGCTGTACGTGATGCTGACAAAGGCCGCTCCCTCAGGCACGGTGAACTGATACTTTACCGCGCTCTCCTTTGATGCATTGAAGGTGCTGATCGCATTGCCGCACGCATCGAGGAACCACATACGGTTCGCCCCCTCGGAATAATAGGTTTCCTTTTCCTGCACGGGGATCATCGAATAAACGAAATACCCCGGCTTCTCGTAATTGATCTTCGGGATCGGCGAGAGCGGCGATAAGGCCAGGCCGCACAGGCACTCCGCCTGAGAAAGCAAGGGATCGGTGCTCGAGCCCTCGTAATCAGAGAACGGCTTCCACTCCGAAATATAAACGCCGTATTCGTTTTGGTACGCAACGCGAACGTAAGATGCCGTCACAGCGGAGGAGGCGAAGGAAAGCTCGGCAGAGGCCTGCTTGCCCTCAATATTGCAGAAGACCGCGTGCGCCGTTCCGACCTGCACGTACAGAGGCGTGCCGCTTGTGCCCTCAAAATCCACTGAAAGCTTACCGTTTCCAAAGACGGAGGAATCGGTCACCTTCACCGTGGATCTCACCACGCGTGCATACACGGAAGCGCTTTTCGTTCCGTCCTCTTTTTGAAGATACATCTCAAGATCGCCGGGAATACTGCGATCAAAGGAAAACGAGGCAGCGCCGTTCAGCACGATCTCCTCCTCGATCACGCCGTCACGCAAAATGACCGCCTTATAATAGCCGCTCTCCAGAACGTCCACGGTGGCGCGTGCGTTGCACACCTTGTAATTGTATTTATCTCCAAAGCGGGGCATCAGCGCGTAGGAATCCGCAAGCGCAACCGTTTCCACGGCAGCGGCGTCGGCAATATGCTGATAGCGGCAAAGCATGTAAGTTTCAAAACGACTGTAAAACTCCTCGGGGCTAAAAAGCCGGCGGCGCGTCGTGGGATAGACGGCCTCGGAGATCTCGACGAAGGCAACCTCGCCGTCCGCGCCGTAGAGAATATCCGTGCACATCGTGGTGTGCTTAACGAGATTGACCACCACATCACCGATCTTCAGCTGATCCAAGGTATATTCTCCCGCCAAGGCGATCGTATCCATGCCGGGGATATTGGCCATGTTGTTGGCATTATACGAGCCGGGCACGTCCAAGGCGTACAGCACGAACTTTGAGCACACCGTACCGTAGTAGGTCGCCGCCTTGGTGTTGGTGCTCTGCAGGTTCTCGGTGTAAAGTACCGAATTCGTATTTTTCAAGGCCGTGAGATACGAGGTCAGGCTGACGTTCAGCCCCACGTAGCAATCGTTTTCCGTAACGCCCGAATACGGAATGCCCTTATAGGTCTTACCCGCCTCAAAGGCGATCACCTTGCCATTTCCCGAAAGGCCGGGCACGTCGTCAAGCGGCGTCCATTCCACGTCGGTCAAAAGATACGCGCGATCGATCACGTTTTTCACGCCCTGATTTTCAGGCACGGCGCTCGTATATCCGTGCTCTCTTGCGCTCTGCCCGCACTCCGTGCAAATACCGTACTTATAGATATGGGCAAAGCCCGTGCTTCTCGTTTCGCGTTCACCGCAGGCGCAAAGGCGTTGCTCAACGCCCTCTTCCGTGCAGGCCGCCTCCTTCGCCGTTTCCCATTCACCGAAGGCGTGCGTATGCCCGCACGCCGACAGAGCGAAAGTCAGCATAAGCACCGAAAAAATAAACAAAATCTTCCGTTTCATATTTTTCTCCTTGTATGTAAATATTTTCATCACAGAAAAAGGCAATCAAATAACCTCGCATTTTCCTTCGCGCAGAAGTCGGATGAACTGCCTTCCCCGGCGGGGGAAGGGGGACCGCTTGCGGTGGATGAGGCGTTACTTTATTGGCTTCAAATCAGCAAAGGTTAAGCCAAGCGTGTTCAAAATTTCTTGCGCAACCGTGCGAAACTGTGTTCGTATGCTTTCGTTTGAATATCTTAAAACCGTAATATCCCAAGCGGCTAAATCTGCATCACGCTTTTGATCTGCTTCCAAATGCTCCATCGCTTGATGCTGGCGCCCATCCACCTCAATGACGATCCTTTTCTCGGCTATATAGAAATCCACTATATAATTTCCGATGTTATGCTGTCGGTGCACACTGCATGGCAACCGCTTCAAAAAATCATACCAAAGATGCCTCTCGGCTCTCGTCATATCTTTCCGCAATTCTCTTGCGTTAGATACTAAGCTCTTATTATAGGGTATCATACTTACTCCTCATCCACCACTTCGTGGTCCCCCTTCTCCCGCAGGAGAAGGCGATCAAATAACCTCGCATTTTCCTTCGCGCCGAAGGCGGAGGGACTGCTCGGCGCTCTCGATCTTCTCCTCCGTCAGCACGCCTGAACCGCCAACGTCCTCGCTTCTGTGCGCATCCGGGCCGCCGATCATGAGAAGGCCGTGCTTCGCGGCGACCGCAAAGGACCGATCGCTCATATCGTCATGGTTTTGCCTTCCCCGGCGGGGGAAGGTGGCACGAGCGTAGCGAGTGACGGATGAGGCGTTTCTTTATCGGCTTTCCATCCGCAGACGACAACAATACCGAAGCGTTGTCTTCGCTCCCCTCTCCCGCCGAAGCAGTCGTTACTGTATCACTTCGCATTTGCCTGCGCGGAGAAGTTTTATGAACTGCTCCGCAGTTTCGATCTTTTCCTTCGTCAGCACGCCCGAGCCGCCAACGTCCTCGCTTCTGTGCGCATCCGAGCCGCCGATCATGAGAAGGCCGTGCTTCGCGGCGACCGCAAAGGACCGATCGCTCATATCGTCGTGGCGGGGATTGGAATTATAGACCTCAAACCCCTCCACCATTTCGGGGCGAGGATGGCAATGCCCGTCACGGTGCGGATGCGCCTGTATTAAGAGAAGCCCCTCCGCCCGCGCGATCTCGCGAAGCCGCTCGATGCCGACGGTGTGCAGATTTTCGTATGCGGTCAAAAATTCCTTCGTGATACCGTAGAGAAGATAATGGTTCGGATCGCCGCCCCCAAAGCAAAGCTCCGCGGCAGGCAAAACCGCAACGCCGATGCGATCGCCCTCGTATTTCGCGGCGTAATACCCCGAAAGGAAGATGGAGACCTTCTCCGCCCAGGGAATATCCCCAAGAGCATCCAGGGTGTTCGCCTGAAAATGGTCGCTGACGAAAACCGTGCTGTATCCCACCTCTTTATAGGCGCGCACCAGCTCGTTTGCGCGCATTTTTCCGCAACGGCTGACCTCGGCCGTGTGCAAATGCATTTCCGTTTTAAACAAAAACCTCATGCCTCCGTTTTCACGCTTTTTCAATTTATTTCAGTATACCACAGCACCGCCGGATTTGCAAGCCTTTTCGCTTGTTAAAACTTTGTCAAAATGAACAAAATTTCATTCTTGTTTTTGCGCAAATTGTCGATTTTGTATTGACTTTCCGAGTATTTTATGGTATATTAAATAGAGCAATTGTATATACTGAAAATAATATGCACGTGCTACGAGTATAAAATGATAGAAAGCCCTTGTGGGCAAAAAAACGAAAGGGAAACCTATGCCACTTTTCAAGCTGGGCAAGACCCATGTTCCGCACAGAAAAAATACCGCGGGCACAATGCCTATACGCATGCCTGCACCATCCGAGGTTCTGATCCCCATGGTGATGCACATCGGCGCTCCCGCAACTCCCATAGTTTCAGAGGGCGAGCCTGTTTTCGTCGGTCAGAAGATCGCGGAGGCGGGCGGCTACGTCAGCGCTCCGATCCACGCATCCATTTCAGGCTACGTGAAGGGATTTGAGAGCATTATGCGATCGGATGGGCGCACCGTTTCTGCCATCCGCATTGCATCGGACGGTACCATGACGCCCGATCCCTCGCTTTCCATTCCCTCTCCCACGGATTTTGAGAGCTTCTCGGCGGCCGTGCGCGAAAGCGGCGCGGTCGGTCTCGGCGGCGCGGGCTTCCCCACGAGCGTCAAGCTCGATGCCGAAAAGAAGGGGCTCATAAAAACCGTCATCATCAACGGAGCGGAATGCGAGCCTTATATTACCTCGGATACGCAGACCATGCTGCACGACGGCGCGGATATCTACGACGGCATGATGCTTTTGAAGCGCTTTATCAGCGCAGATGAATTTATCATCGCCATTGAAGAGAATAAGCCCGAATGCATCGCAAAAATTCGCATGCTCTTCGCAGAGGAAGAATGCCGCGATATCAAGGTAATTTCTCTGCCCTCCACCTATCCGCAGGGCGGCGAAAAGATCCTCATTTACAACGTGACCGGGCGCGAGGTGCCGGAGGGAAAGCTTCCCGCCGACGTCGGATGCCTCGTCATGAACGTAACGACGCTTGCCTTCCTCGGCAAATATTTCCGCACGGGCATGCCGCTCGTTGAAAAATGCGTGACAGTGGACGGCTCGGCCGTGCTTCATCCCAAGAACGTGATCGCCCCGATCGGAACGCCGATCGAGGATGTGCTTGCCTTTGCGGGCGGCGTTTCCGAGGATGCGGGAAAGATCCTTTACGGCGGCCCGATGATGGGCATCGCGATCCATTCCGCCTCCGATCCCATATTAAAGAGCACCAACGCCGTAACCGTACTGAACGCAAAGGACGCGCTCCCGAAGCCGACAACGCCCTGCATCCATTGCGGCCGTTGCGTTTCCGCCTGCCCGATGCGCCTCAATCCCACGCAATTTTCAAAGTCGCTTCGCCTCTCGCCCGACGATATGGTGGCGCTTCTCACCGAGGAAAAGCTTGGGCTTTGCATCGAATGCGGCTGCTGCTCCTTCGTTTGCCCCGCAGGAAGACCTTTAGTGGAAAATAACCGCATCGCGAAAGCGAAATTCAAAACGCATCTCTCCGCCAATCCCGTAGCTTCCGGCGCGGCGGTAAAAAAATAAGGAGGAACGGAAAATTGAATAAGCTTATCATCTCCTCCTCACCGCACGTGCGCTCGCCGCTGACGACGCAGCGCATCATGCTCGACGTGCTGCTCGCTCTGCTTCCCACCGCGGTGGCGGCCGTAGTGCTCTTCCGCTTGAAGGCGCTGTGGCTGATCCTCGTTTGCTGTATCACCGCCTTGGCGACCGAGGCGCTTTTCCAGCTCGCGGCGAAGCGCGAGCAGACCATTACGGACGGCTCGGCCCTCGTGACCGGACTTCTCCTCGGTCTTTCTCTGCACGCGAACGTGCCTCTTTGGCAGGCGGCCGTGGGCACCGTGTTTGCGGTCGCGGTCGTGAAGCTCTGCTTCGGCGGCCTCGGCAAAAACATTGCCAACCCCGCGATCACCGGCCGTATCTTTATGCTGGTCGCCTTTGCCGAGTCGGCGGGCGGCGCATACTCGCATCAGCTGATCGAGGAGTTTAAGGGCATCTACCCGAACTACGCCACCGTCATCCCCTCGATGGCAACGCCCTTAAATAAAATCAACGACTCCGGTATCGGCTATCTTCTCTGCAACGAATGCAAGGCGGCAGGCAAGACCTTCTGCCCCGATTTCCTTCTTGACATGTTCCTCGGCAGAGGCCTTTGCGGCGGCGCGATCGGCGAGGTCTGCTCGCTGGCGCTTCTCATCGGCTTTGCCTATCTCCTGATCCGCAAGGTGATCTCCTGGCACACGCCCGTGACCTACATCGGCACGGTGTTCCTGCTTTCCTTAATCATCACGGGCAATCTTGCCTACGCGATCTACTATGTTTTCGCGGGAAGCCTTCTGATCGGCGCGATCTTTATGGCAACCGACTACGTGACCACGCCCATCAACAAGGCGGGCAAGCTCGTTTTCGGCTTCGGATGCGGCCTGATCACCGTGCTGATCCGCTTCTGGGGCTCGTATCCCGAGGGTGTTTCCTTTGCGATCCTCTTTATGAACATTCTCACTCCCTATATTGAAAAATGGACGAAAGCGCGCCCGCTCGGCGCGAAGAAGAGAGGTGCAAAATGATGAATAAGAAAAACCTCTCCTTTAAGCCCGCCATTGTGCTTACTGCGATCTGCATGGCGGCAGCGATCCTTTTGGCAGTGGTCAACCGCTTTGCCGCGCCCGAGATCGAAAGGGTGGAAAACGAAAAAAAGCTCGCCACGCTTTCCGTGGTTCTGCCCGATGCTGAGGGCTTCGGCGATCCTCTGAAGCTTGAGAACGCCCCCAAAACCATCAAGGCGGTTTATGAGGAAATCACGGGCAAGGGCTACGCCATCCTCTGCGAAACCGAGAGCGGATTTGATACGATCTCCTTCTCGATCGGTATTGACGGCGAGGGAAAAATCGCCGGCCTGAAGCTCACCTCCGTATTTTATTCCGCGGGTGACAAGGGTAAGGAAAACATGATCCAAGATATGATCGATTCCTACAAGGGACAGTCCGATACGCAAAACAGCATTCCCGTCACCGGCGCGACTCTCTCCTCCGATGCAATGAAGACGGCGATCGCCGATGCGCTGGACTATGCAAAAACGCTGAAGGAGGGTAAGTAAGGATGAAAAATAACAAGCTTGCCATTCTTCTTCGCGGCATCATTCTCGAAAACCCCGTATTGGTGCTCGTGCTCGGTACCTGTCCGACCTTGGCGCAAACGACGAGCGTGATCGGTGCGCTCGGTATGGGCATTGCCGCCACGCTGGTGCTGATCTGCTCCAACGCGGTGATCTCCGCGCTCCGCAATCTGATTCCCGATACGGTGCGCATTCCCTGCTATATCGTCATTATCGCCACCTTCGTAACCGTAGTACAGCTTTTGATGCATGCGTATCTGCCCGAGCTTTACGAAATGATGGGCGTATATCTTGCCCTGATCGTGGTAAACTGCATCATCCTCGGCCGCGCCGAGATGTTTGCAAGAAAAAATAACGTTCTCGATTCCGCTCTGGACGGTCTCGGCATGGGACTCGGCTTCCTCGTTGCCCTGATTGCCATGGCAACCGTGCGCGAGGTGCTCGGCGCGGGCACGTTCGCAGGGCTTGCCGTTCCGTTCTTCAAGACCTATAACGTTCCGATTTTGATTCAAGCCCCCGGCGGCTTCCTCGTTTTCGGCATTCTGATCGCCGTGATGAACAAGATCAAGGAAAAGGATGGCGGCGTGAAGCGCAAGTCCTTCAGCTGTGAGGGCTGCCCCTCTGCGGCACACTGCAAAAAGGTTTCCTGCGGCGAAATGAACGAGATCCATACGCATTCGGTAAAGGAGGTTAACGAAAATGACGCTTAAATCTCTGATCCTGATTCTGATGGGTGGCGTTCTCGTCAACAACTACGTTCTGCAGCGTTTCCTCGGCATCTGCCCCTTCCTCGGCGTTTCCAAGAAATTTCAGCAGGCATCCGGCATGGGCATCGCCGTTACCTTCGTTATGCTCTGTGCCACCGCTGTAACCTGGCCGATTCAGACCTATATATTGGAAGCCTTCAACCTCGGTTATCTGCAAACGATCGTTTTCATTCTCGTGATTGCGGCACTCGTGCAGTTTGTGGAGCTGGTGCTGAAAAAGACCATTCCCGCTCTGCATCGCTCGCTCGGCGTATATCTGCCCCTTATCACAACGAACTGCGCCGTTCTCGGCGTGACCATCAACAATATCACCGATGGATACAACTTCCTCGAATCCATGGTCTCCTCCCTCGGCGTGGGACTCGGCTTCCTTTTGGCCATGGTGCTCTTTGCGGGTGTTCGCTCGAAAATCGATGACAGCGCACCGCCCAAGAGTCTGCAAGGCCTGCCTGTTACTCTGATCGCCGCCGCCATCGTTTCGCTCTCCTTCTACGGCTTTGCGAGCGTGGTGGAAAATCTTTTGAAGTGAGGTGGATAAAATGATCGATATTTTAATTCCCCTCGCGGTTCTTGCGGTGATCGGCGTTCTCTGCGCCGTGCTTCTAACGGTGGCGGCAAAGTATTTCGCCGTAGAGGAAAACGAAAGGGAGGTGGCTCTGCGCGCCTGCCTTCCGGGCGCAAACTGCGGCGCCTGCGGCTTTTCCGGCTGTGACGGCTACGCAAAGGCTTTGGCCAACGGCGAGGCCGAAAAAACAAATCTCTGCATTCCCGGCGGTGACAAAACCGCATCGGAGCTTGCGGCGCTCCTTGGCAAGGATGCCGAGGACGTTGTGGAGCTCGTGGCATACGTAGCCTGCGGCGGCACCTGCGATGCCTCGGGGCGCAAGTACGATTATCGCGGCAAGCCCTCCTGCGTGGCGGCGGCCTCCGCCTTCAAGGGCGATCGCTTCTGCACCTTCGCTTGCCTCGGCTATGGGGACTGCACGAGAGTGTGCCCCAATGATGCCATCTCTATCGAGGGCGGTATCGCAAGGATCAATCCGAAAAAATGCGTGGGTTGCGGACTTTGCTCCAAGACTTGTCCTCAGCACATTATCCACCTCGTGAAGGATACCACGCGCGTGGTTGTCAAATGCTCCAACAAAAATAAGGGCGCAGAGGTGCGCAAAATCTGCAAGAGCGGATGCATCGGCTGTGGCAAATGCGAGAAGGTCTGCCCCTCCGGTGCAATCACCGTGAAGGACAATCTCGCCGAGATCAATTATGCAAAATGCACCGCCTGTGGACTTTGCGCCGAGGCTTGCCCCGTGCACTGCCTCGAAGAGGGAAGCTTCCTTTGCGGAAGCCGCTTCACGGTGGAATAAAGTACATGAAAAAAGAAACGAAACGGAGCGCGCGGCGCGATCTGCTTTTGATCCTTTCTCTTCTTTGTGTCGGCCTTCTTCTATTCCTTACCGTACGCCTCACGGCGAAGGAGGGAACGCGCGTCACGGTCCGCGTGGATAACAAGACCGTGGCGGAATATCCTCTTTCCGTTGACGGAGAGTTTTCTCTGCTCGGCGGAAAAAACCTTCTCGTCATCGAGGGCGGCGTGGCCTATATCAAGGAGAGCCTATGCCCCGATCATCTTTGCGAGCGCCAAGGGCGCATCTCGCACAGCGGCGAACGCATCGTTTGCCTTCCGCATCACCTGACGGTAAAAATAACCTAAAAGCCTACCGCTCCTTCCCTTTTTCGGAGGGAGCGGCTTTTCTAAAAACACGAAGGGAGAAACGCATGAAAAAAACACAAAGCGAACGGCTGCGCAATATGACGGCACTTGCGCTCCTCTTTGCGCTTGCCATGATCTTCTCCTTCGTGGAGAGCCGATTGCCAACCTTTATCCCGATTCCGGGCGTGAAGCTCGGGCTCTGCAACATCGTCGTGATCTTCACGCTCCTCAGGCTCGGCGCTCCGTCCGCGATCGCCGTATCGCTGCCACGCGTCCTGCTTTCAAGCATTCTTTTCGGCAATGCGGCGGCCTTTCTTTACAGCCTTGCGGGCGCGATCCTCTCGCTTGCGGGCATGATCCTATTTAAGCATTTCCGCATCTTCTCGGCTGCGGGAATCAGCGCAATCGGCGGCGTGCTCCACAATATCGGCCAGCTTCTCATGGCGTGGCTCGTGCTCGGCACGGCGGGCGTGATGTACTATCTGCCGGTTCTCTTGATCGCGGGCACGGTGGCGGGCACGCTCATCGGCCTCGTGGCGGCGTACCTGTGCAAGCGATTGGACTTAAAAAGCAAATAAGAATAAAAAATCTTAACCACCCGTTTGACGGGTGGTATGCACAAGGGCTAAAACCCCAATCCCCCCAGCCAGCGCCCCAAGTCGCTTGCTTTTGCAAAGCAAAAGCCTTGGGCAACCTTTCCCACTATAATTGAGAGTAAGAATGACAATAAGCCTTCCCCAGTGGGGGAAGGTGGCAGCCGCTTGTCGGCTGACGGATGAGGTGTGATGATTCCT
>JAZQTA010000081.1:0-20846 GCA_045630385.1 Eubacteriales bacterium
GACGATTATCCGATCTATACCAACAACGTCAGCCGCTATTACCGCAATCCCGATATTTATATCGGCTTCCCCACGCGCTATGAGGAGCGCCTTGCGTGGAACGATAGCTTCGAGGAGCTTTGCGGCAAGGAGGCACGCAAAAAACAGATCGAGATCTGCCCCCGCTACGGCCTGACCGTGACGGACTGCATTTTTATGTCGAGCCGTGACGGTGTGCACTTCGATAAGTGCGATGAGGCGCTCTTTGCTCCCGGATATGAGTTTGACCCGAACTGGCTCTACGGCAACTGCTATCCTGCTTACTTTATGTGGGAAACGCCCGTGGGCGACGGCGAAAACAAGGAGCTTTCCATGCTTGTGGGACAGTATTACCGCCACAGCAACAGCCGCTATCAGGACGTGTTTGAGCGCTATACCCTCCGTATCGACGGCTTTGCCTGCTACAAGGCGAAATTCAAGGGCGCAAGGCTCGTCACGAAGCCCTTCGTTTTCGAAGGAAGCGAAATGCGCTTGAATTTCTCCACCTCCGCGAAGGGAAGCGTTTATATCACTATCCGCGATGCGGAAGGAAACGAGGCGAGAACCTGCGAGCTCTTCGGCGATAAGATCGACAGAAGGGTGCGCTTTGAGGGCGCGGCGCTCGCGGATTTTGCGGGCAAGCCCGTAACGCTGGAATTTGAAATGAAGGATGCAAAAGTTTACGCCTTTGAATTTAAATAAGGAGAGAAACGAAAAATGAAGATCATAGAGAAGATTGCAAAGCGCCATGAAAATAATCACGCGCATCCCATCCCCAAGATCGTGGCGTTTGGGGATAGCAACACGCAGGGGTGCTTTGAGGTGTACGAAACCGAAACGGACGGTGTTTCGGTGGTATACGATCCGCAGAACGCCTATCACGCGCGCCTTTCGAGGCTTCTTGCCGAGCTTTTTCCCAAGGCGGCCGTGACGGTCGTGAACGCGGGCATTTCGGGTGACAATACCGAGGGAGGACTCAAAAGACTTGCGCGTGACGTGCTTTCCGAAAAGCCGGATCTTGTGATCGTTTCCTTCGGCTCGAACGACTGTGTCGTGCACGGCGCGGCGTATGCGGATACCTACGCCGAGAATATGAAAAAAATCATTTCCGAGATCAAAGCGATCGGCAGCGAGGTGATCCTTCTGACGCCGCCCTTCGGCTGCACCAAGGTGAGCGATCTCGTTGTAGGCGAGAATTTAAGAAAAATCGCCGCCGACGTTGCCGCCGTGCAGAACGGAGGCGTGAAGGCACTGTATTGCGAGAAGGCACGGGCGGTGGCGGCAGAATGCGGCGCTCCCGTTTGCGACGTGAATGCGAAATGGAGCCGCATGGCGGCGCTCGGCGTGGATACCGACGCATTGCTTTCTAACCACATCAACCATCCGACAAGAGAGCTGACCGAGATGACGGCGCGGATGCTTCTGGATACGATGCTTTCGTGATCCGGGGAAAGGATGGCTTCTATGCAAACACAAATACCAAAGAAAGAATCCTCGGCATCCGCTACGGCCGTGAAAAGAAGAAGCTTTCTTTCTCGGCGCACGGATCTGGATCTGACGAGCGGACCTCTTTTTTCCACGATGATCCGCTTTGCGATTCCGCTGCTTGCCGCAAACCTGATCAACACGATGTTCCACTCGATGGACATCATGGTGCTTTCCTGGTTTGCAAAGGGAAACGAGGTGGCGGCGCTTGGCGCGACCTCGGCGGTCAACGCGCTTTTCTCCTCCTGCTGTGTGGGACTTTGCACGGGCGTCACCATCATTCTTGCCAGGCTTCTCGGGCGCGGTGATGCCGAAACGTCAAGGCGCGTGATCTCCACGGCGATCCTCACGGGTGCAATGCTCGGCGTTCTGATGGGAACGCTCGGCATCCTGATCAACCGCCCCTTCCTTTTGTGGACGGACTGCCCCGCGCAGTGCCTTGAGGATGCGGTGCTGTATTCCGCTCTTTATTTTGCGGGACTGCCCTTCATGCTCGTTTACCATTATGCATCCTCGGTCATCCGCGTTTCGGGAGATAGCGAAAGTCCGCTTCGCTTTATGATCCTTGCGGGAATTACCAATATTTCTCTCAACGCGCTTCTCTGCGTGATCATGGAGCGCAAGGTAGCTGCCGTTGCCATCGCAACCCTTTTCTCGCAGGCGCTCGGCGCATTCCTTTCGCTTCGGTATCTGATGAAAAAGCAAGGCGCTTGCCACTTTAGCCTAAAGGAGCTCTGCTTTGATTTTTCCATCTTTAAGAAAATGCTTTGGTACGGCCTTCCCTCTGCGATCACGAACTCGATCTTTCCCATCACGAACCTGCAGATACAGGCGGCGCTGAATTCCTTTGGCCCGGACGTGCTGGCAGGCAACGTTGCCGCCGTGCAATATGAGAACATTATCGCCTATATCGGAGCCGCCTTTGCGAGCACGGCGGCGACCTTCATGGGACAAAATATCGGCGCTAAAAAGAAAACAAGAGTTTACAAAACATTCTTCTATACGGCGGCGGTCGAGACCGCTTCCGTCGTCACCTTCATACTGATCGGCCTAATTTTCGGCAAGCCGATCGTCGGTATCTTCGGAGCAACCGAGGGCGCGGCGCTCGATGCGGCGATGCTTCGTATGCAGGTGGTGATCGTCTCCGTCATCCTGCCCTTGACGCCGATGCCGAGCGCCATTCAGGCCTTCGGCCATCCCACGCTGCAAACGGCCGTGCAGATGATCGGCACGCTCGGCGTGCGCACGCTTTGGATGCAGCTGATCTACGGCAAGGTCGTGGAGGCGAGCCTTTTCAATCTCTATCTCTGCTATCCGATCACCTACGCCATCGTGGCCGTAGGCTATCTCGCGATCGTGACCGTTCTTTTCCTGCGCTACAAGAACGGAAAACTAAAGGATAAAATTTGATTTAAATGAAAGGTGTGAAAAGATGAGTGCTTATATTTTAAAGAACCGTGAGGTCTGCTGGGACAGATATCTTTGGGACAAGACCGAGGGAAATTTTTCTCTCGTGATGCAAAAGCCCGTGAAGAAGAACGTGGCGCTGGTGTGTGACGATCCTTGGGAGAGCGCGCGGTGCGGCTGGTCTGCCATCATGAAGGTCGGCGATACCTACCGCCTGTATTACCGCACCTGGGGCGCGCACAACGAGGAGGGCGGCCCGAAGGAGGGCTACTGTATTGCCGAAAGTAAGGACGGCAAGACCTTCGAAAAGCCGAAGCTTTGCAGGTTTACGATGGGCGGCACGAATGAAAATAACGTGTTCTTCGTGGATAGAGAGCGCTACGTGGATAACTTCTCCGTGCATTACGATGAAAATCCCGATTGCCCGCCCGATGCAAAATTCAAGGGACTTTCCTTGGTTTTTTACCGCCCTCCGATCGAAACCGAGAACGGCCCTCGCTACGCCTACCTTGCCTATTATAAGAGCGCGGACGGCATTGATTTCGAAAAGGTCGGCATTCTCGATATCCCCGGCGTGTTCGATACCTATAACGTGGTGTTCTGGGACAAGGATAAAAAGGAATACAAGATGTATATGCGCGATTTCCACAACGCGGACGGCTCTACCTCGAAGTACGAGCCGACGGCGGCAATGGAGGTTGCCTACCGTGATTTCCGCCTGACCACCTCGAAGGATTTCGTGCATTGGTCCGAGCCGAAGATGGTGGAATTCTCGGACGGGCGGATCGATATTCAGCATTATACCAATCAGATCTATCAGTATCCGCGCGCCGATCATATGTTCGTCGGCGTACCCGTGCGCTACATAAAAAATGATTTTGATGATAAGAACTTCAAATATCTGCCGAAATGGAACGGCAGACGCGCAAAGCTGATCGAGGCACAAAACCGCGTTGGCACGGTTTGCACGGACTGCACCGTGATCACCTCGCGCGACGGCTTGTATTTCGAAAGAAGCAACGAGCCCTTCCTTTCGCCCGAGCTGGAAAAGGAGCATAACTGGAAATACGGCGAGGGCTATACCTCGCACAGAACCGAGGAGACCGCATCGGATGAAAACCCCGAGGTGAACGAGCTTTCCTTCTATATGCACGAGGAGGGCGGCCACGGCCGCGGCGGACACACCGTGTTCTACCGCTACACTCTGCGCCTGGACGGATATTTCTCCTGGCACGGCGATTTTAACGGCGGCACGGTGACGACGAAGCCCGTGACCTTTGAGGGGGATTCTCTTGAGATCAACTTCAAGACCTCTGCGCTCGGCGGCGCTCGCATTGAAATTTTGGATGAGGACGGCGCACCGATCGAGGGTTACGACAGCGGCCGCCTGTTCGGCAATTCGCTTTCGCGCCCCGTGGATTTTGACGCGCCGCTTTCCGCGCTTGCGGGCAAGGCGGTTCGCCTTCGCATCACGCTTTGGGATGCGGATCTTTATTCCTTCCGCTTCTTTTAAACCTTTCAACACAAGGAAACGCGTATGCAGACTTATGATTTAAAAAACGACCGAGAGCTTTGCTGGGATATGCGTATCATACAGAGCGCGAAAAACGTGCGCCTTGCGATCCATAAGCCGGAGCGCCGCGGCATCGCCATGGACAGCACGGGAATTTTGTGGGAGGAAAGCTGCGGCTATCCCGGCATTATGAAAATCGGGGATACCTACCGCTTATATTATCGCTCCACTGCAAACGGCAAGGAGCAGTATTGCATTGCCGAGAGCGAGGACGGAAAGACCTTCCGCCGCGAGAGCCTTGGGATCTGTGATTTCGGGGGATCGAAGGAAAACAATATTTTTCTGCGCGAGGAGCGCTTCGTGGATAACTTCACCGTGCATTACGATGAAAATCCCGATTGCCCGCCCGATGAAAAATTCAAGGGACTTTCCCTGCTTTTTTCGGATCCGCCGAAGCAAACCGAAAACGGACCTCTTTATACGGAGCTTCTTTACTATAAGAGCGCGGACGGCATTCATTTTGAATATGAAAGAATTCTGGATATTCCCGGTGTGTTCGATACCTATAATATCGTTTTTTGGGATGCGGCTGCCAAGGAATACAAAATGTATATCCGTGATTTCCACAACGCGGACGGAAGCCGCTCCTGCTATGCGCCCGTGGCGGCGATGGAGATGGCGTACCGTGACGTGCGCATCACGCGCTCAAAGGATTTTCTGCATTGGAGCGCGCCCGAGCTGATCACCTTTGAGGATGGCGACATTCATATTCAGATCTACGCGAGCATGATCTTTAAATACAAGCGCGGCAATATGTTTCTCGGACTTCCGACGCGGTATAATAACCGCCCGAATGATACGCAGAGTCTTGCCTGCTTGCCCTCATGGGGCGGCAAGCGAGAGGCGTGGATCGCCGAGAAGAATCGCGGCGGCACGGTGGCAAACGACGTTGGTATTATGACCTCGCGTGACGGTAAGCATTTCGACCGATGGAACGGCGCGTATATCACGACGGGGATCGAAAGAGAGGATAACTGGGCGTACGGCAACGGATATTTTTCGCATACCGCAGTGGAAACGAAATCGGATTTTGACGGAGATGCAAGCGAGCTTTCGCTCTATACCTTCGAGGGCTTCAACGGCTTCACTCCGCGCCTGATGCGTTACGCTCTGCGCCTTGACGGCTTCTATTCGTGGAGTGCGGATTTTTCGGGCGGCGAGGTGATGACGGTGCCTGTGACCTTCGAGGGGGATTCCTTGGAGATCAATTTTGCCACGGCGGCACTCGGCCACGTGCGCATCGTGATCTGCGATGAAAACGGAGAGGCTCTTTCGGGATACGATTCGGGCAAGCATTTCGGAAACTCTCTCACAAGAGCGATCGCTTTCGAGAAGCCGCTTGGTGCATTGGCGGGGAAGACCGTCAGAATTAAATTTGAGATGAAGGATGCGGATCTTTATTCCTTCCGCTTTCACTAATACCCTTCGGGTAGAATGGAGACCGATATGGAAAAATTAAAAATCGTGCAGATGGACCTCGGGCGGCAAAAGGAAACGCTCCTTGAGATCTGTCATTTCTTTGATTTCGCGAAAAAATACGGCTATAACGCGATCGCCCTGAACCTTGAGGATCGCATCAAGACGAAAACCTATCCTTACGCCTCGGATGAGGAGAGCTATTTGCCCGAGGAGGTCAGCGCCATCGTGGAGGCGGCAAGGGAGAGGGAGCTGGAGCTGATCCCCGTGATCTCAAACTTTGCGCACGCCGATCGTTTTCTTTCTCACGACGAGCTTGCGCACATCAGCGAAACGCGCGATGGGCAGGGCTTCCACAATACGACGATACGGCTGACGGCCTGCCCGCTTCTGCCCGCCTCACAGCAGTTTTACGATGCGTATTTTGCCGAGGTGGCCGCGCTTTTTAAGTATTCGAAATATTTTCACGCGGGGCTGGATGAAGATTTTGACATCGGCTCTTGCAGTCTTTGCAAGGCAGACGTGGAGGCGCACGGCGGCATCGGGCATCTTTTCCTTTCGCATATCAAGCGCACCAACGCGGTGCTGAACGCGCTCGGCAAGGAAATGATGATCTGGGACGATATGCTCGTATACTGCCCCGAGATCATTCCCGAGATCCCGAAGAACGTGATCCTTTGCACCTGGTGCTACGATTACGTGGATCTCTATCCGCGCGCACCGATGGCCAATTCGAGGCAGACCGATATTTTCGCGCTCTACGAAAAGAACGGCCTTCGGTATATGCCCGCCGTTTGGTGCAATTTCACGCACAACGTGGATACCTTCACAAAATATGCGGATAACTATCACCCCATGGGCTATTATAACACGGTTTGGGGCATGTCCTCGGAACAGCTTCTTTTCGTCTATCCCCTGATCGCTTACGCGGGTATGCTTTGGAGCGGCAGATATAAGGACGATCCCGCCGAGAGAATGAGAGCCGTGGTGCGCGAGGTGATCGGCGCGGAGGATCCAATGGATATTGCGGCCCTTTGCCGCGCGGTGGATAAGCCGTATCTCAATCGCGGCATGATCTACCTCGTCGGTGATCATATTGTGCGCAGAAACCCGAATTTCGAGGATGAATATAAGGAGGTCTGCCTCCTTTGTGAGCTTTTCGGACTCCTTAAAACGGAGAATGATTTCGTGCGCGCGATCCGCTTCCGCGTGGAAAGAGCCAAGCTTCTTTACGAGGCGCTGACCGAGGACGAGCGGCTGATCGATTACAGAGGCGGTCTTTACGATGCCGATCCCGGGGAGAGCGAGAAGCGGCTTCTTGCCATCCGCGCGCAGATCCTTTCGCAGTATGAGGAGCAATGCGCGCTCTGGGAGCGCTATCGCGGCGGCATTCCGAGAGAGTACTTGGACGGCGAGCATAAGGGCGTTCTCTCGGCGATCGACCGACTTTTGAAGGAAGCGCGCGAGGCGCGCTTCGGTGACCGAGGTCTGCTCTTTCTGCAGATGCTTCTGCCCGAAAAGACCGTTTGGATTAACGTGAAGGTCACCGTGGAATATGAGGACGGCACCGAGGAGAGCTTTGCGCCGCACATGTATAAGCCGCTGGCCGGTCCGTGCTACAATATCATGGACAAGGGACCGTATTTCTATATTGACACGCGCAAGATCGCGGCAAAGAAGCCGAAGCGCATCACCGTTTCGCTTCACGGCGCGGGAAGCGCTTGCATTGAATATATCTTCTGCCAAAGCGGCGGCAAAAAATACCTGCCCGAGAAGGTGACGCCCTTCGGCCCTGCGCACTGGGGAAGCGAGCATCTTCTCACGCACGATACGCGCTTTGCCGTGATCGGCAATCCCGATATGGCGCTTGCCATGTCCGATGCGAGCGTAAGAAAGAGCGAGAGCGGCGTTGTGATCGACCTGCGCGCCGAGGATTAAAGGAAAGAGAGAACTGCTATGGCATTTGAAACGGCCGTTTTTATAAAGCCCGACGAGGCGTTTGATCCGAAAAGCCTCTCCTACGCTCCGATGATGAGAAGGCGGTTTTCGCTTTCCGCTTTGCCGAAGCGAGCAACGCTTTCGGTTGCGGGGCTTGGCTACGGATGCTATTTTCTGAACGAAAGGGAGGTTACCCCCGACCGATTTATCGCCCCCTTCGGTGACTATCGGAAAACCGTTTGGTACACGACCTACGACGTGACCGACAAGCTTTGCCTCGGCGAAAATATTTTTGCCGTGATGCTCGGAAACGGATGGTATAACGAGGGGATCGGAACGGCCTGGGATTTCGATCTCGCCGATTGGCGGGATATGCCGAAGCTGATCCTTTCGCTCTCCTGCGATGGGAAAGAGATCCTTGCAAGCGATGAAAAATGGCTCTATTCCATGGATGGCCCCGTGATCTTCAATCAGCTGCGCGAGGGTGAGCATTTTGACGCGCGGCGTTACGATCCCTCCTGGAAGAGCCTCGGCTTTGACGATAGCGCCTGGAAGCGCGTTCGCATTGACGAAAATCCGCCGAAGGGCGTTTTGCGGGAATGCACCTGCGAGCCCATCCGCGAGATATGCGAGCTTTCGCCCGTCGCCATTCGCAAAATCGGCGTAAAGCGCTTCGTTTACGATTTCGGAAGAAATATTTCGGGCTATGCAAGGCTCTGTGTAAAGCAGAGCGCGGGGGATAAGATCACGCTGCGCTTTGGCGAGCAGGTGCATGCCGAGGACGGAACTCTGCGCCTGAACGATATGGACAATCCGCATTATTTTGCACGCGGCGAATTTGCGCGCGACGTGTTTATCTGCGGAGAAAATGCGATAGAATGGAAACCTTGCTTTACATATCACGGATTTCGCTACGTGGAAGTGATCGGAATTGAGGAGGAGAATGCCACCGCCTCGACGCTTAAGGCGATCGAGGTGCATCAGGCCGTCAAGGCAAGATCGGCGTTCGCCTCGTCGAACGGGCTTCTTGATACGCTCTTTCTTCTCGGGCAGAGAGCCACGCTCTCCAACCTCTTTTATATGCCCACGGATTGCCCCACGCGAGAAAAGCTCGGATGGATGAACGACGCGCAGTCCTCGACCGATCAGTTCCTGACGGACTTTGAAGCCGAGGGCGTGCTCACCAAATGGTGGCAGGATATTCTGGATGCGATGGACGAGAGGGGAATGCTCCCCGGCATCGTGCCCACGCCGAAATGGGGCTACCATTGGGGCAACGGCCCGGTTTCCGAGGGAACGCTCTTTGAAATCCCCTACCGCATCTATCTGCATACAGGGGACGATACGCTCCTCAAAAAGGGACTTCCGTATTTCAAGCGGAATCTTGCCTATTACGATAGCGTGAAGGATGTAAACGGAGATATTCTCTACGGCCTTGACGATTGGGCCGCTCCCTGTGCCGACGAAGAAAAGGTGGGGTGCGCCTTTATCAACCGCGTGCTCTATATCAAGTGCCTTGGCATCACGCTGCTTTCGGCAGAGCGCGCGGGCGAGGATACGGCGGCACTTCGCGCGGCTTACGAAAGCGAGCGGGCGGAGGCAATGGCGCGCTATCTTGCAGGGGACGGCCGATGTACCGTGGATAAGCAGACCGCCGTTGCCATGATGATCTATTTCGGGCTTTACGAGGATATTACGCCGCTTGCGGCACAGCTCCGTCGGCTTGTGGAGGAAAAGGATTTCCATCACGAGTGCGGCATGGTCGGCCTGCGCTACCTTTATATCGCCTTGAACCGCGCGGGGCTTGCCGAGTATGCGTATAAAATTTTGAATGCGAAGGGCTACCCCTCCTACCGCGCGTGGGTGGAGGATGGCGCGACCACGCTGTACGAATACTGGGACAGCACCACCTCGAAAAACCATCACATGTATTCGGACTTCATGTCCTGGATGGTGAAGACCGTTCTCGGTATTGCACCCTCGCTCTCCGCGCCCGGCTTTGAGAAAGCGGAGATCGCTCCTCACTTTTTTAAGGATCTCGATTTTGCCGAGGGCTACTGCGACACCGTGCGCGGCCGCATCTCGGTTCGATGGGAAAGAGAGGGCGAAAAGATCCGCGTGACTGCTTTTGCGGCAGAGGGGATCGAGGCGTATCTTTTCGGGGAGCGCCTGCCCGCAGGGCAAGAGGTCGTGCGCATTTTCGACGGAAAATAAAAAACAAAAAAACGGAGCGCGGAATTGACAACCGCGCTCCGTTTGTGCTATACTGAACGAAAAGAAAAAAAGGGGGGGATGCCGATGCGGATCTATAAAACCGAGGATTTCATGAAAAGCAGTAAGAGCCTGCATATCTTCAAATGCTCGGCCGATCCCGATTTTTCGGACGGCGGCGTGCATACGCATGATTTTATCGAGATCGTGTACGTGCTTTCGGGAGAGATGACGCACGAGATCGACGGATGCCGATACCGCACCGCCCACGGCGATATGCTGTTTATGAATTACGGCTGTACGCACACCTTTTTCGCCGAGGGGAAATACACCTACGTGAATATTCTTTTTTCTCCTGAGCTGATGGGAAACGCGGTGATCACGGCGCAGAACGCGTTTTCGGTTTTGTCGCTTTCTGCCTTCAACGAAATGCGCTCGGCGCAGGACTCGGGATGCGTGCGCTTTTTCGGTAAGGAGCGCGACGAGATCGAAACGATCATTCTCTCCATGCTTGACGAGTATGAAAAAAAGCAGACCTCGTGGGAGACCGTGCTTGGCAATCTGCTCACGAATCTCATCATTAAGATGCTCCGAAAAACCGAGCTTGGCATCGGAAAAAGCGAGCTCGAGGGCATCTGGCAGAGCCTTACGGAATATATCGATAAAAATATCGATGCAAGGCTCACGCTTTCGGATCTTGCGGAAAAATGCTTTTATAACCCTTCCTATTTTTCGCGCGTTTTCAAGGAGAAGTTTGGCGTTTCGCTGACGGAATATATCACGCGCAAGCGCCTCTCGCACGCGATCGATCTGCTCTCGGAGAGCGAGATCTCGGTGGAAGAGATCTGCGAGAGAACGGGCTTTGCGGATAAAAGCGCCCTTTATCACGCCTTTTCGCGCTATCTCGGAAAAACGCCCGGAGAATATCGGCGCGGCAAGTAAAAAATCGTGACAATCAGGTAAAAAATCAATATTTTCATTTTTCCGTGCATCTGCTACACTTAAAGTGTGGGGTGCACGGATTTTTGTGCTTTGGCGGTGCATTCCGATTTTGACCGATGCTTCAAAAAAGGAGAGAAAACATGGATAAGATCAAGCTGAATTTTGATAGCTACCGTGATAAGGTGCGCGCGTGCTTTATCGGAAAAAATATCGGCGGCACGATGGGCTGGCCGTATGAAGGAAAAAGAGAGACCTTTGATATAAAGGGCTTCGTCACCCCGCCCGGAAATCCCCTGCCGAATGACGATCTGGATCTGCAGCTCGTTTGGCTGCACGCTGTGAAAACGCGCGGTATGCGTGCTCTTAGCGCTGACGTGCTCGGCGCGTATTGGATGGATCTGATCGTGGCGAACTGGAATGAATACGGCATCGGAAAGAGCAATATGCGCCGCGGCCTCGTGCCGCCGTTTTCGGGCGAATACGAAAACTCCTGGAAGAATTCCAACGGCGCTTGGATCCGCACCGAGATCTGGGCGTGTCTTGTGCCCGGATGCCCCGCGCTTGCCGCGAAATACGCGATCGAGGATGCGAAGGTAGACCACGGCGCGGGAGAGGGAACGACCGCCGCCGCCTTCGTTGCGGCCATGCAGGCCGCCGCCTTCGTCGTGAAGGATATGCGCACTCTCGTGGAGCTTGCGCTTTCTGCGATTCCCGAGCAGAGCCGCATGGCAGATAGCATCCGCTTTCTTCTTGAATGCTTCGATCAAGGGATGGATCCCATCGATGCGAGAAACGCCGTTCAGCAGAGAAACGCCGATATCGGTGACGGATGGTTTGAAGCCCCCTCCAACGTGGCTTACGCCGTGATCGGCCTTCTTTGGGGCGGCGGCGATTTCAAGAAGTCGCTGATCACCGCCATCAACTGTGGCGACGATGCGGATTGCACGGGAGCGACCGTGGGCGCAACGATGGGAATTTTCCTCGGAACGGCAGGCGTGCCCGAGGACCTGAGCTCCTATATTGGGGATGAGATCATCACTCTTTCTTTAAATAAGACCTGCGGCTCGACAGGGTATAGCTTCCCGAAGAGCTGTGCCGAGCTTTGCGAGATCGTGGTTTCCGAGGCGCCGCACGCCCTGCACGATACGCTTGCTCCCGTTTGCTTCACGGATGAGGAAAACGATATAAATGCGGAGGTTATGGAGCTGCTTTCCGCGCAATGTGCCGAGGTACGGCGTGCGGTCACCTTCAAGCCCTATACCGCGCATTATGAATCGACCGTTCTTGAAGCGGACGTCACGCTTTCACACGCGCCTGAGATCACGGCAGGTGGCGAGATTGGGCTTTCACTCGAGCTTTATACGCGCCGCACCTACGGCGATATTCTTTCGGATCTCAGCTTCCGCTGGTGGCTTCCGGAGGGCTTTACGGCAGAGGGGAAAATGACGGCTATGATCCCCAACCGCAATTTCCATGACGACGGTATCGCAAGGGCTTCGTTTACCCTGCGTGCAGGGGATAAGGTGCTTCCCGAGAACCGAATCGTGCTTGAAATTTCGATCGTCGGACGGCCGAGTCCGCTTTATATTCCGATCGTTCTCCTCGGATAATGTAAATAATTATTATCATAAATGCAATAATGAAGGAGTGCGCGCCCGGTCGGGGCGCGCGCTCCTTTGCGCTTTTTTCTATTTTATGAGCTGCGATGGCGAAACGCCAAGCTCTGCCTTGACGGCGTTATAAAAGGCGGAGGGAGAGCTGTATCCGCATTTTTCGGCGGCCTCGGCAACGCTTATGCCGCCCTGCATAAGGGCTTTTCCGTAGGATATGCGGATGGCACGGATGTATTTCATTGGCGAGAGCCCCACTGCGGCGGTGAAGGAGCGGATGAAAAAGCTTTCGTTCAAGGCGAGCCTTTTGGCAAGCGCGGCGGTCGTCACGGTCGGATATTCATCGTGAATGATGCGGATCGCCCTGGTCAGTCGATCGTTTTCGAGATAGGGGAGCGGTGCGCAGGCGTCGTTTATCAAGGCGAGGAAGCCGCAGAGAAAATCCTCCATGGCGGTGTTTTTTTCTTTTATGCTCTCGCCCTCGGTCAAGGCGTTCACAAGAGCGAAAAACTCCGAAACGCCCCGTGCGCCGCCATCAATCTCTACGATGTGCTCGGGATGGAGGATGCGCGTGGTATAGAAATCGAAAAAGGTATGGTCAAAGTGCGCGGCCGATAGGGGCGAAAAATTTTTGCAGGCGGGGATGATATAGGCCTTGCCTGCCGTGAGCGCGTATTCGCCTCTGCCGCTTCCGATCGTCGCCGTGCCGCCGTTCACGAAATAAAGGCGGTTGACGATGCGGCTTTGGTCGATCTCCCATTTTCCGTTCACCGTGCTCCTGCCGTAGGCGTAAAGTGTTGCTTCTTTCATTTTTTTCTCCCATAAAGGTCAATTTAAATGAGATTTATGCAAGGCTAAAGAATTTACAATGCTTTGATTTTCCGTTAAAATTAATATAGAAAACCATCAAATTTCGTTGTATTCATTATATCAGTGAATTTTTTAAATGTCAATACGGAGAATGTATAAAGGAAGGGGAAGATTTATGACAGGGAAGGAATGGTTTAAGCAGGCGGGCTTCGGCCTGATGATACATTGGGGGCTTTATTCTCTGCTTGGCGGCGAATGGCGCGGCAAGAGAATGGACTATATCGGCGAATGGATCATGTCGAAATATGAGATCCCGATCGAGGAATACGAGAGGCTCGCGGATGCCTTCAATCCCATTTATTTTGATGCCGAGGCGTGGGTGCTGGCGGCAAAGGCGGCGGGCATGCAGTATATCGTCGTGACCGCGAAGCATCACGACGGCTTTGCGCTGTATCACTCGAAGGCGGATGCTTACAACGTGGTGGACAAAACGCCCTTTGGGCGCGACGTGATCCGCGAGCTTGCGGATGCCTGCAAAAAGCACGGCATGAAGCTGGGACTTTATTATTCGCAATGCATTGATTGGCACGAGGCGCATGGCGGCGGCTACGCCGAGGAATACGATCATTCCAATTTCGGCATGAGCTGGGATAACGATTGGGATTTCCCCGATAGAGAAAAGAAAAACTATCTTCTTTGCTATGAAAAGAAGATCCTGCCGCAGGTGAAGGAGCTTCTCACGGAGTACGGCGAGCTTTGCCTCATCTGGTTTGATACGCCGATCGGGATTCCTGCGGCGGTTTCGAAGGAGCTTTTCGATACGGTGAAAAAATATCAGCCAGAATGCCTCGTGAATTCCAGGCTCGGAAACGACTTCGGCGATTACGATTCGCTCGGGGATAACGAGCTTCCCGAGAGTCTCGCGGATCGGCTCGTCGAGGCGCCGATCACCCTCAATCACACCTGGGGCTATAAGTCCTTTGACGAGGATTACAAGTCGGCCGACGAGGTGCGGGCAATTCTTGATAAATGCAAAAAATGCGGCGCAAATCTCCTTCTCAATATCGGACCCGATCCCTTGGGCAGACTTCCTGCGCCCGCGCTCGAGATCCTTTCCGCGCTTGCAAAAGAAAAATAACGGAAGTCCTTTTTCGGTTGACTTTCGCGCGCGCCTGTGCTATACTGTGAAAAGAAGACCGCGTGCGCGAGCGCACGCGTAGGCGCTTTTACATATTACGCTTTAAAAAGTGAGGATAAAAAAATGAAAATTGCAACCTCAACGGGAGATTTTGATCTCTTTTGCAAAAACGATGAAGAAAAGCTCCGAGAGCTGCACCGCGCGGGCTTTCGCTATATCGATCTTTCCATGTATTGCCTGACCGAGGCGTCCCCTCTGATGGGAGAGGGATGGCGCGAGGAGGCAGAGAGGCTTCGCGCTCTTGCCGATTCGCTCGGAATGAAATTCGTGCAGGCGCATTCCCAGGGCGGCAACTGTCTTTCGAAGGACGGGGAGAAGGTGGACTTCCTTCTTCGCGCAACGCTTCGCTCCATCGAGGTGTGCGAGGTGCTTGGCATTCCCTGCACGGTGGTGCACGCGGGCGTTGACAAAAATCTTACGAAGGACGAATGGTTTTCGGCAAATAAGGCGTTTTACGAAAAGCTTTTCCCGATGGCAGAAAAATGCGGCGTGAAGGTGCTTTGCGAAAACTCCACGGCGAAGAATATGGGCAGCGCGTATTACATCAACACCGGAAAGGATATGAAGGAATTTATTGACTTCGTGGATCATCCCCTCTTCGGCGGCTGCTGGGATACGGGGCACGCCAACTGCGAGGGCTCGCAGTACGATGAGATCATGGCGCTCGGCGAAAGCCTCGTTGCCATCCATTATAATGATAACCGCGGCGGCGGTGACGAGCATATTGCGCCCTTCCTCGGCACTTTAAATCACGATGAGGTGATCTCGGCCTTGATCGACGTCGGCTTCAAGGGATGCTTCACGCTGGAATGCATGAGCAGTCTGCGCCCCTACGATTGCTGGCAGGGCAAGCGCGTTCGCTTTGAAAAGAGCGCGCTTCTTCGCGAGCCGCAGCTCTTTATGCAGAGGCATATCGAAAAAATGATGTATGAAACCTCGGAGTGGATGCTGAAGGCGTACGGAATTTTTGAAAAGTGAGGATAGAAAAATGAAGATTCGTAAGATCGGAAAAATCGGCGGCGGACAGGACGGCGCGATCTGTAACGGCATCCTTTTCCGCTTTGATCATCTCGGAAACGGCGCGGCCTTTGATCTTTCTGCTCTTTGCGAGGGGGAAGCGCTTGCGCCCCTTGCGACCTTTGCGCTGGATCGGTGCAAGGAGATCGCACCGCACAGCAACGCGGTCTTTTTCGGCACGCATTTTTATGCCGAGGGAGACGAGTTTCCGCTTCTCTATTCCAATATTTACAATAACTATTCGGATATGGAGGATCCTCTTCTCGGCGTGTGTCTTGCCTACCGCCTTGAGCGCGACGGCGAGAGCATTAAGACCACGCTCGTGCAGATGATTGAGATCGGCTTCTTTGAGAATGCAGAGCTTTGGAAGGCAACGCCCGAGGCGCACGGCCCTCGCCCTTACGGCAACTTTTTGATCGACAAAAAGACGAATGCGTATTACGCCTACGTGATGCGCACGAAGGAGAGCGGCACGCGTTATTTTAAATTCGCGATCCCCGCGCCCGATGCAGGAGAGATCGACCCGAAATGGGGCATCCGCCACGTAGTGCTGGGAGAAAAGGATATCCTTGCATACTTCGATACGCCGCATCATTTCTATATTCAGGGCGGCATTGCCTACGAGGGCAGGATCTATACCACGGAGGGATTTGATCATAGCGAGGTCAATCATCCTGCCATCCGCGTGATCGATCTCGAAGGTAAAAAGCAGGTCGATTTTTTCGATCTCACGACGCTTGGATACGAGGAAGAGCCCGAGATGATCGACTTCTCGGATGGCGTTTGCTATTATAGCGATGCACACGGAAATTTTTATTCCGTAACGTTTTAAAGAAAACAATTGTTTACAAAATTTGATTTTTGGAGCGCGATATGAGCGGTTTTGGAATTAACGTATTGGATTTTGGCGCAAAGGGCGACGGTATCACGGACGATACTGCGGCCATCCAGGCGGCGATCAACTACGCCTCGGAGCGCGGCGGCGGAAGGATTCTCTTTCCTTATACGAAGGGAGGCTATCGCATTGCCTCGCCCGCGATCGAGGAGCTTGACGGCATGCCGCTTCGCGCCCAGCTTTATATCCCGAAGGGGAATGCGAATATCTATCTTGAGGGCGAGATGCCCTGCCGCCTTTTGAATTCCTATCAGCTCACGCTGAACAACGCGGTGAGCGGCACGGTGATCGAAACGCGCTTCGGCACGATGCGCACCGACAATACGCGCATCTTCTCGGATTGGCAAGCCCCCGAGGTGCACGATCCCGAGGCGCGCCCCTATGCGATCCTTGCGTGCCCGGAGGGAACGGTCTGCAAGGGGCGGTTTTCGCACGCGCAGGTCTCGATTGCGAATCTTGAATTCCGCGTTCCGCTCGATCATGAGAAAATGTATCCCACCGAAAGTGCCGTGAATTTGCAGAATTGCTCGCGCGTGCATATTGCGGACTGCCAATTCTGCCTTGGCGATCAGGTGGGCGATACGGTGCTCGGAAAGGAGCTTCAGCATAACCCCTGCCACACGGCAGGACTCGTGCTTTCGGGAGATCAGAACGATAATAACGTGCTTCGCAACGTGGCGGTGCAGGGCTTCCGCTACGGCATCGTGGCAGGCGAGCACGTGGTGGCGGATTATCTTTATATTCATAACTGCGAGGAGGGGCTCACCTTCCACGACTGCTCTCACCTCTCGGTGTTTCATCATATCGTTGCACAGCACAATACGGTCATCGTTTCCACGGCGCGCGATGCGCTTTTCGGGATGCCGAAGGGAAAATGCACCGTCGAGATCGGCACGCTGAATTTTGAATGCGGCACGAACCGCCGCCCGCAGATCGACGCTCTGAAATACGGCGTTTACGATCCCGAGGGAAGGCTTCGCGGCTCGCTGAAATGGTATAAGCCTTGGGGCAAGCAGGAGTTCCCGACGGTGTGCGCCGAGAGCTTTAAGGTAGAGGAATTCTGAAAGAGAGGGTGCTTAAAATGGAAAAAATGATGGCAGGCAAAAGCCTTTGCGAATGGAAAAGGGAGATCCCCGTGATAGATAAGCTTTCGAAGGGCGAGGAGGCGCTTTGGCTTCGCGGCGAGAAGCCGCCCTTTTCGGAGGCGATCGAAAAATCGATGCTCACGGCAGAGGACGTGAAGGATGCCTCGGCGCGCCTTTCGCGCTTTGCAAGCTACATAAAGCGCGTATTCCCCGAAACCGAAGCAAGCGGGGGAATTTTGGAGTCGCCCCTTGCCTTTATACCTAAGATGCAGGCGGCGCTTTCCGAAAAATACGGCGCGAGGATCGGCGGCGAGCTTCTTATCAAGCTGGATAGCCATCTGGCGGTTTCGGGCTCGATCAAGGCGCGCGGCGGCATCTACGAGGTGCTTTGCGTGGCAGAGGAGATCGCTATGCGCGAGTGCGGATTGAAGCTGAAGGACGATTACGCCGTGCTTGCCGAAAAGAAATATAAGGACGTCTTCTCAAAATACGAGATCGCCGTTGGCTCGACGGGCAACCTCGGGCTTTCGATCGGCATCATGAGCGCGATTCTTGGCTTTAAGGTGACGGTGCATATGTCCGCCGATGCAAGAGAATGGAAAAAGGCGAAGCTTCGCTCCGTCGGTGCGACGGTGGTGGAGTATGCGGAGGATTACAGCGTTGCCGTGGAAAACGGAAGAAGGAACGCCGAGAAAAATCCCTACTGCCATTTCGTGGACGATGAGAATTCGAAGTCGCTCTTCCTCGGCTACGCCGTGGCGGCCGAGCGGCTGAAAAAGCAATTCGAGGAAAAGGGAATCGCTATCAGCGAGGAAAAGCCCTTGTACGTATACCTGCCCTGTGGCGTTGGCGGCGGCCCCGGCGGCGTTGCCTTCGGGCTGAAGCTTGCCTTCGGCGATCACGTGCATTGCTTCTTCGCCGAGCCCACGGAATCTCCCTGCATGATGCTCGGTATGGCGACGGGACTGCATAACGCGGTGTCGGTCAGAGATATCGGCCTGCAAAACCGAACGATCGCGGATGGACTTGCCGTCGGCCGTGCGTCGGGATTTGTCGGCAAGCAGATGTACGATTTTATGGACGGCTGCTTTAGCGTAAAGGACGAGCGCATGAGCGCACTCTTAAAGCTTCTTCGTGACAGCGAGGGCATCTCGCTTGAGCCGAGCGCGCTTGCGGGCGTGTTTGGCCCCTTGACGCTTCTTCGTGAGGGTTGTGCACCGAAGGATGCTTATCACCTCGTTTGGGCAACGGGCGGAAGCATGGTGCCTCCCGAGGAGCAGAAGAAGTATTATAAGAGTGGCGAGGCCGCCTTTGAAAAATACTGATAGGCAAGCGAAAAACACAAAAAATGCAAATGATTGTTTTCAAAAACAAATGTTTTGGAGCGAAATATGGAAAAGGCAATACAGATAGGATATGACGATTCCTTTGAATACAAATGCGAATGCGCCGCGAAGGCGGGCTTCTTGGGGATCTCCGTCAACTACACGGCGGTGCTTGGAAAGAGCGAGCGCGAGTGGGATGCGATCACGGCGAATATCGAGCGCATTCTTGAAAAAAACAACCTCGCTTGCTTTCAGACGCATCCGCACTATTACAATCTTCTGATCTCCTCGGAGATTTTGGAGGAGGAGATGGAGTTCGGCATTCGGCAATCGATCATTTCCGGCTCTCGTCTCGGCGCGAAATACCACGCGATCCATCCCCGCTCGGCGGTGAATTTTGCCTACGGCAGAAAGAAATCCTTTGAGGATAATAAAAAATGGATGGGTAGCCTTCTTGAATGCGCGAAAAAGCACGGCACGGCGATCGCCGCAGAGAATCTGCCCGTCTTTCCCGCATACAGCAAGGTCATGCCGTTCTTTTCCGCAAACGTAGAGGATCTTATCGAGCTCGTGGACGATTTTAACGACACGGATATGGTGATCTGCTGGGATTTCGGGCACGCGCATCTTGGCGCGCCGGATCATGCGAAGGCGATCGAAATGGCGGGAAGCCGCATCAAGTGCACCCACGTGCACAACAACTTCGGCAATAGCGACAACCATCTTCCCGTGGATAACGGCTCGATCGAATGGAATAAGGTGATGCCTGCTTTGGCCGCTACGGGCTTTGACGGCGCACTCACGCTGGAAACGCATTGCCTCTATCCCGATCCCGAAATGCTTCTTGCCTTTGCAAAATATAACTATGCGGGCCTTGTGTATCTTGAAAAGCTGATGAAGGGCGAAACGAAATAAATGCAGATCCGTATTTTGAAAATGCTCGAGGGGGCGAGGGAGGCCGACGGGCTCACCGTGGTGATCGACGTGTTCCGTGCCTTCTCCGTTGAGGCCTATCTTCTTGCGGGCGGCGCAGAAAGGGTGATTCCCGTGGGGGATGCGGCGCTTGCCTACCGCTTAAAGGAGGAAAATCCCGATTATCTGCTCGTCGGCGAGCGGGGCGGCAGGATGATGGAGGGCTTCGATGCGGGCAATTCTCCCTCTGAGCTGAAAAATCTTGACGTGCGCGGCAAAACCGTGGTGCATACCACGAGCGCAGGCACGCAGGGAATTGCAAGCGCGGTGGGCGCGGAGCGCATCTTGGGCGGCGCTCTCGTTAACGCTGCCGCCACGGCAGAGTATATAAAAAGAAGCGGCGCATCGCGCGTTTCTCTCGTTGCCATGGGGCTTGCGGGGATCTCTCCCACGGAGGAGGACGATCTTTGCGCGGAATATATAAAGAGCATTCTCGAGGGCGCGCCCCTTTCGCTTGACGGCGCAGAGGCACTTTTAAAGCGCACCTCGGGTGCAAAGTTCTTTGATCCGAAAAACAGCGAGGTCTTTCCCGAGGAGGATTTCCATATGTGCCTGCGGGCGGATGCCTTCGACTTTGCAATGGAGCTTACCTCGGAGGAGGGCGGCCTCCCTTATATGAGAAAGGTTGAAATAAAGAAATGAAGATAGAAAAATTCGTGGACGAAAGAGGGGTGCTCGGCGCGTCGGGGCTCTTTTTTGCCGCAGGCGATTTCGGCGTGATCGACGGTACTTCCGTCTACACGCGCACCGAGGCGAGCGGCAAGATCTTTTATACCTACGAGGGGCTTGGCGTAAGACTTGTGGCGGAGCTTTCCGAGGAGGGCGGCGTTTTCGTGCGCCGCGGATATTTTGAAAATCTCTCGGACGGTATGCTCACCGTCCACGCCTTGACCTCGCGCTTTCGCATGGACGGATGCGAATACGAGGTGTACACGCAGGCAAAC
>JAZQTA010000082.1:0-2687 GCA_045630385.1 Eubacteriales bacterium
GTAGCGGTGCACGAACTTGGGCGTTGGAATTTCTTCGAAGGGCCAGATGCCGTCCCGCCCCCATGGGTTGGTGCGGTTCGTACTCATATGGTCAAAGATATTCGCGCCGGTCTGCAGCTGGGGAGAAACGTATCTGCCGTCAATCTCGGTGCGATGCAGCTCCACGCATCCGTCACGGACGATAACACCCTGATCGGTATACGCATCGAAGCGCTCGCCCCAGAACATCAGGCGAAAATCCCACTTTGTTCTGTCAAGCTCCGTGCCGTCAAATTCATCGGCCCAGGCAAGCTTCCATTCGCTATCCTCGGGAAGATAGCTCGGTACGTGATTTTCTACTTCGTATTTTTTCATTTTCATTCTCCTTAAAAATAAAATTCGGTTTTCGGGGGGCGGATGTCCGTCAAAGCGCCCGTGTAGTGACGAAGGTTATGCTCTACGTAGGGGTGCTTCAAGCACTCCTCCTCGTTCAGCTCGATGCCAAGGCCGGGCGCATCCCCGATCTTGATACGGCCGTTTTCGTAGGAAAGATTTTCATTGGTAATGAATTTTCTGTAATCCACGTCGGAATACATGATCTCGAGAATACAGAAATTCGGACAGCAGGCCGCAAGCTGAAGCGTTGCGGCATTGGCGATCGGACCGCTGGGGTTATGCGGCGCGAAGGGGATGTAATTCGCCTCCGCGATCGCGGCGATCTTTTTCAGCTCCATGATACCGCCCGCGTGAGAAACGTCGGGCTGAATATAGTCCGCCGCGCGAAGGCGGAAAAGCTCGTTATAATCAAAGCGCGTGTAAAGGCGCTCGCCTGCGGAGATCGGCACGGGAGATTTATCTCTGACGGCCTTCAGCGCCTCAAGGTTATTAGGCGGCACGGGTTCTTCAAGAAACATCGGCTTGAAGGGAGCGACCTCCTTCGCGATCGTGATACCCGTCGGCACGTCAAAGCGGCCGTGCGCCTCGATGAGAAGATCCACCTCGGGGCCAACCGCATCGCGCACAGCGGAGATGCATTCCAGCGCGGTATTCAGATCTTTATTGGAAATTTGCAAATAATTCTTTCCAAAAGGATCCCATTTCATGGCGCTTACGCCTTTTTTCACGGCTTCCTTCGCCTTTGCGCCGAACTCGGCAGGCGTTTTCGCTCCTGCAAACCAACCATTGATATAAATGCGGCAATCCTCGTTTACCTTGCCGCCGAGAAGCTGATATACGGGCACGCCGAGCGACTTTCCGAGAATGTCCCAAAGCGCCATTTCGACCGCCGAAAGCGCACTCATCAGCACCACGCCGCCGCGCCAATAGGCATCACGGTAAATATCGTGATAATGCTTTTCGATCTGCCTTGGATCCTTGCCTAAAAGACAGCTCTTGATATGCTCGATCGCGCCGACAAGCGCATGCTCCTTATATTCGAGCGTTCCCTCGCCGACACCTGTGATCCCCTCGTCGGTATATACCTTCACGAACACCCAGTTGGTGCGAAAGCAATCCACGACAAAGGTTTTAATATCCGTTACCTTCATAAGACCTCTCCTTTTTTATCTTTTCTTCATTTTACACGATTTTTTGTCATCTGTATATAAATTTAATACGATGCTTTTGTAAAATCTTACGATTTTCATTGACAAACGGCGTTTTTTATTCTATAATTTTATTCATGGAGGTGAGCACATGAATATCGGAAAAATCGTTGGCTGCGGCGTTTTTGACAGCCACCGCTATACGGATACGGCAGGGGAGAAGATTTCGGCGGAGCGCGTGGTGCAAAGCTTTGAATTCGACTTTATTCTCACGGCGGATAAAACGGCTGCATCCTTTATCGACGCGCACAGCTGCCGCCTTTTTCCCGGACTTCTGATTTTAAGAAAGCCCGGACAGATCAGCCACAGTATTTTGCATTACCGATGCTACTGTCTGCATCTGATCGTGGAAAAGGATTCGCCGATCTACGAGGAGCTTGCTTCCCTGCCCGATTACTACACCTTCATTCACGAGGCGGCCTACCGCGCACTTTTTGAGGAGCTGATCTCGCATCTGGTGAAGGTCGGAAGCGCGAAAGAGGACTTTTTTTCGGCGGCCAAGATTTTGGAGCTTGTCTATCTTTTGAAAAAAGACGGAGCGCGAAACGAAAACGCAAGAGAAATCAGCTCCGCCAAGGAAAACCGATCGGTGCAAAAGGTGATCGCCTATATCAAGGAAAGCTTTGAAAAAAACATTACCCTTTCCGAGCTTTCCGCGCTGGCCGGCTATTCGCCCAATCATTTTCAGCGCGTTTTTACGGATATCATGGGCATTTCGCCGCGCGAATATCTCGAAGAGGTGCGCATCAAGCACGCAAAATTTCTTTTGGCACAGAGCGAAAGAGCACTTGCCGAGATCGCGCAGGATTGCGGTTTTTCCTCGCAGTCCTATTTCTCCAAGGTCTTTAAATTGCACACCTTTATAACGCCCAACGAATTTCGGCAAAACGCGCAGTTCCGTTTTTTGGAGGAAACTTTCTCCGAGCCTTGACAAATTTATAAAAATCGGGTATAATAGAATGTACCTCATGGGACCGCAATGGCTTCGACAGGGATCTTGAGGCATGATAAGCGTAGCGCGCCGGATAATCGCGTCAAAATGTCCAACCTTAAAAATAAACGACAACAATACTGTTGCTCTTGCAGCGTAAGCTGTGACGCGGT
>JAZQTA010000083.1:0-3978 GCA_045630385.1 Eubacteriales bacterium
ATTTCCTCCTTTATTACTCTTTACGAGGGTCGATGTACTTAACGGCTTCGTTAAATCTGCCGTACGTACCCTTCGACTTCTCATAAGCTTCGTTGGGCTCCATGCCCTTCTTGATAAAGTCGGTCATCTTGCCAAGAGATACGAACTCATAGCCGATCACCTGATCGTTCTCATCCAGAGCCATTCTCGTGCAGTAGCCCTCGGTCATCTCAAGGTAACGAACGCCCTTTGCCTTCGTGCCGTACATCGTACCAACCATGGAGCGCTCGCCCTTACCAAGATCCTCCATGCCTGCGCCGATAACAAGACCGCCCTCAGAGAATGCGGACTGCGAACGTCCGTATACGATCTGGAGGAAGAGCTCACGCATAGCGGTATTAATTGCATCACAAACAAGGTCGGTGTTCAGAGCCTCAAGAAGCGTCTTGCCGGGAAGGATCTCTGCCGCCATAGCTGCAGAGTGCGTCATACCCGAGCAACCGATGGTCTCAACAAGAGCCTCCTCGATGATACCGTCCTTAACGTTCAAAGAGAGCTTGCAAGCGCCCTGCTGAGGTGCGCACCAGCCCACACCGTGGGTGTACGCCGAGATGTCGGTGATTTCCTTTGCCTTCACCCACTTGCCCTCTTCGGGAATGGGAGCGGGACCGTGGTGAGGACCCTTGGCAACTACGCACATGTTTTCCACTTCTTTGGAAAAAATAAGTTCTGCCATTTTGTATATCTCCTTTTTTTATTTTTTAATTCAAAAGAGGCTTCAGTGCCTCGGCATAAATTTTGCCGATAAATTCAGAGCCTTTATCATTGGGATGAACGCCGTCTTCGGAATAGTACAGCGCGGAGGGTTGGCTTTTCAGCGCCTCGGCAAAGCACTCGTCCAAGGGAATATAGACGTCCGCAAACTCATCCGCGAGCTTCTTTACGATCGGACCGACCTTTTTCAGATCCTCGCGAATAAACTCGTTCTCCTCCGCATCCAGATAGAAGGGCGCAAGGATGACGATCTTTGCATGCGTATTCTCCTTCAGATGCTTAAGAAGCGAGCGGTAATTCAGCTCAAACTGCGCATCGGTGGTAGGAATACGATCCCAATTGTAGCGATGCCAGATATCGTTAATTCCGATCAAAATTGAGATAATATCGGGCTCGATATTAACGAAATCGGGCGTGATTCGATCAAAAAGCTGAGAGGTGCGGTTACCCGAAATACCAAGATCGATAAAATCAAAGTCGATATCGGGATTTGCTTCTCTCAAATATTCGGCGGCATATTTGGGATAGCCACGGCCGAGATCGCGGAAGTTTCTCCGGTCTCTGCCCGCATCCGTAATGCTATCGCCTTGAAAAAGCAAACGAATCTTTTTCATTTCAAATTACTTAATAACGACGCCGTAAACCTCGCCGAATGCGCAAGCGGCATTGGACTCGTCGGTATCGATATGCATAGCGGTTGCAAACTTCTCGCTTACACGGCAAACAACGTCACCAAAAATGGTGGTGCGGTCTGCATTGGTGATCTTCACGCTAACGATCTGCTTATCAGCAACACCGATCTCCTCGGCATCAGCGGGCGTGAGGTGGATATGGCGCTTTGCGGCGATAACGCCGGTAGCGATCTCATACTCTGCACCGTTCTCGGGGTTTACAAGCTTGCATCCGGGCGTGCCTGCGATAGAGCCGCTCTCGCGGATGGGAGCGCTCACGCCGATGGAACGAGCATCGGTCAAGGAAAGCTCAACCTGCGTGTCGGGACGGGTGGGGCCAAGGATGGACGCCTTGATCTTGCCCTTGGGGCCAACAACCTCAAGCTTCTCAGCGCATGCAAACTGACCGGGCTGAGAAAGATCCTTCTTATTGGTAAGCGCATAGCCCTTACCGAACAAAACGTCAACTGCCTCCTGAGAGAGATGGATGTGTCTTGCAGAGGTTTCAACCAAAATTTCTTTCATTTTTGTAACTCCTTTAAATTTATGCATTTTCATACAGATACATTATAACATACTTTCAAAAGAAAATCAATGCATAATACGAAATTAATCGTGTTAAACTAACAAAAAATTATGGAGATTTCAGTATGGACGATTTGAAAAGCAACGCACAGCCGCATGATATCCCCGAAAAATCAGACGAGGAGCTTATGCAAGCCGCATCCAATTCCGAGGATGCGTTTTTCTGCCTTCCGATCATCGGGCAGATCGAGGGGCATTACACGCTCGACAGCAACCAAAAAAGCACGAAATACGATCACGTTCTTCCCTTGCTCGCCTCTCTTGAGCAAAACAGCCGCGTGCAAGGCATTCTGATCCTCATCAATACACTCGGCGGCGACGTGGAGGCGGGGCTTGCCATCGCGGAGGTGATCGCAAGCATGGAAAAGCCAACGGTTTCCATTGTGCTCGGCGGAGGCCATTCGATCGGCGTTCCGCTCGCTGTCAGCGCGGATCGCTCCTTTATCGTTCCGAGTGCTACGATGACCATTCACCCCGTGCGCACGCAAGGTCTTGTGCTCGGCGTTCCGGAGGCTTTCGACTATCTGAAAAAGATGCAGGACAGGATCATTCGTTTCATCGTGCATCACAGCCAAGTGAAAGAGGAATATTTTCGCGATATCCTCGGCAGAACCGACACGCTCGTGAACGATATCGGAACGATTCTGGAAGGCGAGGAGGCGGTTGCTTGCGGATTGATCGACGAAATCGGCGGAATCCGCGAGGCGCTTGCCTCTTTACGCAAAATGTGTAAAAAAGACACGAAATTTTGAATATTTTTCTGTTTTTCTCTTGCCTTTGAACAAAATATGTGATAAAATAATACTATAAATAAAAAATATTATCTAAGATTTTGATTCGGAGGCGAAATTATGGCACTTTTTAAGAAAATTTTCGGCACAAAAAAGGATGCAAAGGCAGTAAAAGCGGATGCCGCAGTTAAAGAGGCAGAGCGTAACGCCGAAGAGGATGAACTGATCGCTGCGGGTATTCTTACCGAAAAAACCAATGCAAAGCCAATAAAGAAAACCGTAGAAAAAGAAGCAACAAAGCCTGAAAAGGCGGAAGTGAAGGCTGAAGAGAAGCCTGTAGCAAAGAAAGCGCCTGCAAAGGCGGAGGCGAAAGCCGAGGAAAAGGTCGAAGAGAAGCCTGCGGCAAAGAAAGCGCCTGCAAAGGCCGCCGCTAAGGCCGAAGAAAAGCCTGCGGAAAAAGCAGAGGAAGCCGTAGAAGAAAAAACAGAAGAGGAAATCGATGCCGCATTCAAGGAAGCGGCGCCCGTTGATATTTCCCGCGAGGTAGCTTTGGCAGAAGAAAAAAGCGGACGCGCATTGGCTCGCTTTGAGATTAAAAAGACAAAAGATAACCGTTTCGTTTTCAATCTTTATGCCCCGAACCGCGTGATCGTTGCAACCTCGCAGATCTACTCCTCTTCCCCTTCCGCTGTGAACGGTATCAAGAGCATCGCCATCAACGCGCCCAAAGCACCGATCGAGGATACTTCTTTGAAAAATTATACCGCTGTGGGATTCCCTAAATGGGAGATTTACGTCGATAAGGGCGGTCAATACAGATTCCGTCTTTACGCGCCGAATGGTAGCTGCATCGTTCACTCTCAGGGATATACGACGAAGGCGAGCTGCAAAAACGGTATCGCCAGCATCGCCAAAAATGCACCCGAGGCGATCATCGATAAATCCTATCTCAAAAAGGAAGATAAATAAGCATTGTTTTACATCAAAAGCGCTCCGACGCAAATGCTCGGAGCGCTTTTTTTATTGTATCGGTTCCTTTTCAAGGCAGATAATTAAAAATGCATATAGATGTGTATTTTCAAAAAAATAAACAAAAAAGCCGGAACCATACTTAGGTCCCGGTCACCTTCCCCACATATCGTTCGGGAATTTCGGACGCTCAAGCGGAGGAAATTCGGGGCGTGACAAACAAAAAGCCAAAGCCTATCAAGGTTCCGGTCGTGCAACCTTGCGTATCG
>JAZQTA010000084.1:0-12299 GCA_045630385.1 Eubacteriales bacterium
ATGATTGCCCTAAAGGGCAAACTAAGTTGTGCCGAAGGCACAACTATGATACGCTCCGCGTAGTTATGAGCTTCACTACGTTCAGCGTGATAATCAAGTGAAGCGCATGTGCAAGATAGCTTGCAAGTGTGCGAGCGCCGATTGCTCCACGGCGGCGCGGTTTGGCCGCGCATAGGGCGAAGCCGGAGATTGTGGAACAATCTCACGCCGTAGGAGTATGATTTCGCTACGCGAAAACTATGATAAGATTGCCTTTTGAATTTCAAACGAGGCGAAGCCTCTCATAGTTTGGCGTAGCCAATCATAACTGCTCGCTTTGCGAGCATCATAGTTTGCCGTTAGGCAATCTTAGTTGAAGGGGTACCTTCCATAAAGCAGGTTTTACCTACCGAAAATACAAAAGGAGTACGAGCAATTTTGTTCGTACTCCTTTTCACACGCCTTGCCCCGCAAGGCATAGTGTGTTACATTTATAAAAGCGTATTGTCGGGGGGAATATAAGTGAAATATTTTGCCTTGCGGCAAAATGTGAAATAATTTTCTTCGAAAATTGTGAAATATTGCGCCCTTCGGTCGCAATGTGAAATGAAATTTGCCCACGTTCGCATAGCGAACATTTCACATTTGCGAAGCAAATATTTCACCGCGAAGCGATTACACTTGCCCCAATGGGCAAATTTCGTTGGGCGACCTGCTTTACAGTAGGTCGCCCAAGGAGAACACTTCTTTTATTATCTCTGAATACGTCCGGTGCCGTTTCCGCCGGCGAGCGCTTTAACCTCGTCAACGCTAACCATGTTGAAGTCACCCTCGATGGAGTGCTTCAGGCAGGAGGCTGCAACTGCGAACTCAACGGCATCCTGCGTGGAGAAGCCGTTCAGGCACGCGTAGATCAGACCGCCACCGAAGCTGTCGCCGCCGCCAACGCGGTCAACGATGTGCATGTGGTAGGACTTGGAGAAGCAGTATTCCTTACCGTCGTAGAGAAGAGCTGCCCAGTCGTTGTCGTTTGCGCTGATGGAGGAGCGAAGCGTGATCGCAACCTTCTCGAAGCCAAACTTCTCAGCGAGCTGGCGAGCAACCGACTTGTAACCGTCGTGGTTGAGCTTACCGCCTGCGATATCGGTGTTTTCCGCATCAATACCGAATACGTCGTGCGCATCCTCCTCGTTGGAGATGCAAACGTCAACGTACTTGCAAAGCTCGGACATGGTCTTGTTTGCTTCCTCTCTGGACCAAAGCTTCTTTCTGAAGTTCAGGTCGCAGGAGATCTTCACGCCGTGTGCCTTTGCGCTCTTGCACGCGTCAAGGCAGATAGCGGCAACGTTCTTGTTCAGAGCGGGCGTGATGCCGGTGAAGTGGAACCAATCCACACCCTCGAAGATAGCATCCCAATCGAAATCGGAGGGAACTGCCTCTGCGATCGCGGAATGTGCGCGGTCGTAGATAACCTTGGAGGGACGCTGAGAAGCACCCTTCTCGTTGAAGTAGATGCCCACGCGGTCGCCGCCGCGAACGATCTTGGAGGTGTCAACGCCGAACTTGCGAAGCGAGTTCACTGCGCTCTGACCGATCTCGTGCTTGGGAAGCTTGGTAACGAATGCGCTCTCAAGACCGTAGTTGGCAAGAGAAACCGATACGTTGGCCTCGCCGCCGCCGTATACAACGCCGAACTTTTCAGCCTGCGTGAAGCGCAGGTAGCCTTCGGGTGCAAGGCGAAGCATGATTTCACCAAAAGTAACAACTTTCATTTTTGAATTTCCTTTCAAATATATAATATTTTATTGTACTCCGCATATATTGTATCATAACTCATTTCTAAAATCAAGGGGTTGCTTCGTTCTTTATAAAAATACTTTGTGAAATTGTGCGCCGATCAAGCATTTTCCTCGCTGATCGCCTTGCGGCAGGCGCGACAGATCTTTTTGTCCTTGAAGAGCGAGACCTCCTCCGTGCCGCCGCAGAAAATGCAGGTGGGCGCGTATTTTGCCAAAAGAATATGATCTCCCTCAACGAAGATCTCAACGGGATCGTTGTTCTGAATATCCATTTGGCGGCGCATTTCCTTGGGGATCACAATGCGTCCAAGCTCATCGATGTGGCGGATCATGCCGGTTGCTTTCATTTTAGGGTTTCCTTTCGCGTTTTTGATTTGTGCTTATATTGTAGCAAATTATTCGACAGTTGTCAAGATAAAAATTGAAAATTTTACCATTTTTATGGAAAAAAATACCAGAAAATTCGACAAAAGGAGACAAGCATGCGAGCGGCCATGGCAGAAGGATTTGCGAAGATCATAGAGCTTTTGCCACGGAGGCTATCGGCGGAGCTTTATATGCTCGGTGGCGGCAGAAGTGCGTTTTTTGAAAAAATAGAGGAGCTCCGCCTGCGTGCGGTGGGACGATGCTCTGCGGTGATCCGCGGGGAGCATCGCGCACTTCAGACCTTGCTTTCGCCGCAGGAAATAGAGCGGCTGACCGACTCGCTTTGCGGCGGCTCGCGCTATGCCTATGAGGAATGCATTGCGAGCGGATATTTGCCTTACGAGGGCGGCATCCGCATCGGCGTGTGCGGTCGGGCGCGGTATGAGGGCGAGGTGATGCGTGGCGTTTGTGAGATCGGTGCGCTCGTGATCCGTTTTCCGCACGCGCATCCGGAGATGGCGGGGATGCTGACGGATGCTTTTTTGCAGGCGCGGCGCGGACTTCTGATCTATGCGCCGCCCGGCGTCGGAAAAACCACGGCGCTTCGCGCTCTCGCGCTCGAGCTTGGAACGCGCGTGCCTCCAATGCGCGTCGTTGCGATCGACGAGAGATTGGAGCTTTGCCCGGAGGATTATAGGGATGCGACCGTGGATATTTTGCGCGGATATCACCGTGTGCGCGCGCTTGAGATCGCTACCCGATCTATGAGCCCCGAGGTTGTGATGCTGGACGAGATTGGCGGCGAGGAGGAGGCGCGAGGGCTCTGCGCCTTGCTTCGCGGCGGTGCGCTTGCTGTGGCGACGGCACACGCCGCCGATCGGGAGGATCTTTACCGCCGCGGTGCGCTTCGCCCTTTTTTGGAGTGTGAGTGCTTTGACGTTTTTCTTGGGTTAAAAAGAGAAAACAGTACGGTTTCTTATGAGATTTATAAAAAAGACGGAAAGTGAGAGGGACGCGCTGTGCTTCACTATATAGGCGTTATTTGTATATTTATATTTGCATTTTGTCTTATTTACTATTACGATAGATATCAAAAGCAAAGAGAAGCATGCGAAAAAACGCTTCTTGACTTTCTGATTTTTTTGGAAAATGAGATCTCCGGACTCGGCCGCCCTATGTCAGTATGCGCGAAAGGCTTTTCGTATAGCGGCGATCTCTGCGCTCCGTTTTTTTCTTCTTTGGCCGAGGGAGGGATTCCCGGTGAGGCGTATCGCGCGGTACGATCAGAGCTTGCGTTAAGTCCCGAGATGGACGGTCTGCTTCTCGATGTCTTTGATCGCTTTTCGGGTGGGCGCGATGCGGTGCGGCGCGGAATTTCGCAGGCGAGAGAGCGCTTCTCTGCTTTATTGGATGCAGAGCGGTCAGAGCGTGTGCGATGCTTTCGGCTTTTTCGCACGCTGACGGCGGCATCCGCCATGGGGCTTGTGATTTTGCTTTTATAAAGATGCGTATAAAGAAGGGAAGGAAAAATGGATCTTGCGCTTGTGATGAAGGTGGCCGGCATCGGCATGATCGTGACGGTGTGCTGTCAGGTGCTTTCCAAGGCGGGGCGGGAGGAGCAGGCCATGCTGGTCTCTCTTTCGGGCATCGTATTGGTGCTGATGCTTTTGGTCAGCGAGCTTGGGGAGCTGTTTGACACGGTGCGCCGAGTCTTCGGTCTGTGATGGATGCGCTCGGCATATTGGCGCTCGGTCTGCTTCTTTCCGTCACCGCAGTATTGCTCAAGGATCTCGGATGGCGCGGCGCGGCGGTATTTTCCGCCTTTTCGCTCGTGGCGCTTCTCGCGCTTTGCACCGACGGTCTGCTTTCGCTTTCGGGGGCGATCGGGGATCTGGCCGCGCGCGCTTCGCTCTCGGAGGCGGCGCGGGGCGTGCTGAAGATCGCGGGGATCGGTTTTCTTTCGGGTGTGACGGCGGACGTTTGCCGTGAGCTTGGCGAGGGGGGCGCGGCGCGCGGCGTATTGCTGGCGGGGCGGATCGAGATGCTTTGCATCGCTCTTCCTTATTTAGAAAAAATTATCGCCCTCGGCGTGGAGCTTTTGGAATGAAGGGGATCGCTTTAAAAAAAATACGTTTACTTCTGATCTTTTGTGTGCTTCTTATGCCTCTTTTTGCCTTCCGCGCGTCTGCGGCGGGAGAGGCGGAGGAATTTCTTGCGGAGCTTCGGGCGGTTTTGCCGCCCGCCTTGCGTACGGAGGATACGGAGGAGCTGCTTTCCCGCGTCGGCGCCGAGGGGATGCTTCGGGAGATCTATGCCGCTCTTTCGGAGGAAAGCGGCGCTTTTACCTCGTTTTTGCTTTTGTGCCTTGGCAGCACGGTTTTGATCGCGGCGGCACGCTCGGTGGCAGACGGCGCGGCGGGCGGTCTTTCCGAGGGGCTTTCGGCGGCCGTCATGGGGATCGCGATCTTCGAGCCGCTTCGCGCGTGTACCGAAGCGACCGTGCAAATGATAAATGAGAGCGCCGCCCTGTTCGGCGCGGCTTCCCCGATCCTGCATGGGATTACGCTGGCGGCCGGCGGCGTGCAAAGTGCGGCGGCAGGGGCGGCAGGGGCGCAGATCACGCTGTACGTCGTCGAGCTGTTTTTTTGCCGCCTCGTCGTCCCGGTCACCTCGGTGCTGATGGCGCTCGGCCTGATCTCCACGATCGGAGAGGAGGGCGCGGCGCTCGCTTCGCTTTCGGGCGGCATCAAGCGCATATTTCTTTGGATGCTCGGGCTGGGGACGACGCTTCTCTCCGCCGCGCTTTCCCTGCAAGCCGTTTTGACGGCAGGGGCGGACAGCGCCGCCATGCGCACGGCAAAGTATACCGCTTCGGGGCTTTTGCCCTTGGTGGGCGGTGCGGTCTCGGCATCGCTTTCCACCCTTGCGGCGGGGCTTTCCTTCGTGAAGAGCACGGCGGGGGCTTCGGTGGTGGCGGCGCTTCTTTTGCTCACCGTTCCCGCGCTGATCCATTTGCTTTTGTACCGCTTTTGCCTGGATATTTCCGCCGGCTTTTCGGAATTTCTCGGCATTCGCGCGGCGGCAAGAATGTTTTCCGCCTTCCGAAGCGGTATGGATGCGCTGATCGCCGTGCTTGCGGTTTCTTCGGTGCTGTTTCTTTTGCAAAGCGTTCTGTTTCTCTATGCGGGGGTGGCGATCCTATGAAGGAATATCTGATCTCCGTGGTGTTGATCACGGCGCTCGTGGCGCTCGTATCGCATTTTCTTTCGGGGACGGATGCGGCGGGATACGGCAAGCTCGCGCTCGGCATCGTTTTGCTTTGGGCGGTGCTCTCGCCGCTCGTTTCCTTTCTTTCCGCTTTGCCCGCGCTTCCGAGCCTGCCCGAGCTGCCCGAGAAAGATACGGATGCGCCGCTTTACGAGGTGTACGCCGAGGAGGGCTTTTGCATGGGGATCACACGCGCGGTGGCGGAAAAATTTTCGCTTTCGGAGGCGCTGATCTCGGTGCGCACCGAGGGCTTTCGCGTGTCGGATATGCAGGCGGAAAAAATATGCGTGCTCTTGCGCGGCAAGGCCGTTTTTGCGGACAGAGCCGCGATCGCCGCCTTCGTGGAGGGCGAGGGGCTTGGAGAATGTGAGGTGGAAATAGAGATTGGCACTTCCTGATTTTTTGAAGAAAACGCCGGGGCTTTTTCGCATGGGGCTGATCCTCGCTGTCGGGATCGGACTTCTCGTTTTTGCATCGGGGCAGAAGGGAAGCGAAGGGCTTTCGTCCGATACGCAGAGCGCGCTTTCCGATTACGGCGCGGCGCTGGAAAAGCGGCTCGAATCCATGTGCGAGCAGGCGGTGGGCGTGGGCGAGGCGAGCGTCATGATCACCTTTGAAAGCGGTACGCGTACGGAATACGGTACGGGCGGCCTTGCGGCAACGCCCCGGGTGCAGGGGGTGACGGTGCTTTGCACGGGCGGCGCGGACGCCTCGGTGCGTGCCTCGCTTTCGGGGATGCTTTCCGCTCTGCTCGGGATCGGGGCGAGCCGCATCTGCATTTTGCCGCTTGCACCGTAAAAATGCTTAAAAGCGGGAATATATTCCGCTTGCGCCTCATAAGTATTAGTAACAAAACAATAAGGAGAAGCATACCATGAAAAGCGAAAAAGTCAAGAAATTCTTTACCTCAAGGGCGGGGCGCAGCACGATCGTCATCGCCTCCGTTCTGGTGATCGGCCTGGCGGTGTATCTGAATTACCGCTGGTTTTACGATCCCACCTCCTCTCTCGGCTACGGAGAAAATAATATGGAGGATAATTACGGCGATTCTCAACAGGCGGGCACGGATGCCGATACGAAAGAGGATTATTTTGCCGCCGTCAGCCTTTCCCGCAGTCAGTCCCGCGATGAGGCGATCGAGGTGCTGAAGCTCGTCGTGGAAAACGGCGAGGCGACCGAGGAGGCGAAGGCCGAGGCGGCAGAGCGGATCTCGCAGATCGCGCTGGATATTCAGAATGAGGCGAATATTGAAACTCTCGTGAAGGCCAAGGGCTTCGAGGAGTGCGTGGCCGTGATCGGTGAGGATAGCGTCAGCGTCGTCGTTTCCGCGGAAAATCTGCAGGCAACCGAGGTGGCGCAGATCATGTCGATCGTCTTTGAGACCACCGGCGTCAGCCCCGAGAAGGTCAGCGTGGTGCAGAAGTAACAAAGACGCAGACTTTTTCTCATAGAAATAAGGGCACTTGCGATATTTTTTCCGCAAGCGCCCTTTTTGTTCGCTCCCCGACTTGACATATAAGAAAAAATGTGCTACAATAAATGCAATTTCACAGTATTTATATATTTAGGAGACTGTTATGGAAAAGTTGAAGGTTGGTATCGTTGGTGCTACCGGTATGGTCGGTCAGCGCTTTATGCTGCTTCTTGCAGATCATCCCTATTTCGAGATCGCCGCTTTGGTGGCGGGACCTCGCTCTGCGGGAAAAACTTATAAGGAGGCAGTTGCCGGTCGCTGGAAGATGAAGGCGGCGTGCCCCGCTTTTCTTGAAAATATGACCGTTATGTCCTCGGAGGATATCGAGGGTATCGGCGCACTCGTGGATTTCGTTTTCTGCGCGGTCAGCCTTTCCAAGGACGAAACGCGCGCTTTGGAGGAGAGATTCGCCAAGGCAGAGATCCCCGTGGTTTCCAATAACTCCGCGCATCGCTGGACAGAGGACGTTCCCATGGTCATTCCCGAGATCAACGACGCGCATCTTGCCGTGATCGAGGCACAGAGAAAGCGCCTCGGAACCAAGCGCGGCTTTATCGCCGTTAAGCCCAACTGCTCGATCCAGTCCTACGTCGGCGCTCTCACGCCTCTGCGTAAGTACGGTATCCGCGAGGTGGTTGCCACCACGTATCAGGCCATCAGCGGCGCGGGTAAGACCTTTGCCGAGTGGGAGGAAATGGTGGATAACGTCATTCCCTTTATCGGCGGCGAGGAAGAGAAGAGCGAGAAGGAGCCTCTGCGCGTTTGGGGTGAGGTGAAGGACGGCAAGATCGTTCCCGCCACCGAGCCCGTGATCACCACGCAGTGCATCCGCGTTCCCGTTACCGACGGCCACATGGCGGCTGTTTTCGTAAAATTTGATAATCCTCCCTCGAAGGAAGAGATCCTTGCGGAGTGGAAGGCGTTTTCGGGCAAGCCCCAGGCGCTCGGTCTTCCTTCTGCGCCCGCACAGTTTGTAACCTATTTTGAAGAGGATAACCGTCCCCAGACCCGTGTGGACAGAGATCTCTTCGGCGGTATGGGCGTTTCGGTCGGCCGTCTGCGCGAGGATGCGCTGTACGATTATAAGTTCGTCGGCCTTTCGCATAACACGCTGCGCGGCGCGGCGGGCGGTGCGGTTCTGATCGCGGAGCTGCTTTACCGCGAGGGCTATCTGACGAAGAAGTAATATCCTTATACGAAAAGGGCGCTGAGGCTGAGACCTTGGCGCCTTCTTCTGCTTTTTTTTGCTTGTTTTTTCGCTTTCTCTGATTTTTTGGTGATATTGAATAAAATTATCTCTGTTTTTTTGTCATTAAAATCTTGGAGAACCGCACGCTTCACTCTTGACAATTGATATAAAAAATAGTATAATTAAGTATGAAACTATATACCCAAATCCGCAAGGAAAGGATAATTTGGTGAAAGTATGAAAAAAATTCTTAGTTTAATGCTTGCTCTGCTTTGCGTTTTTGCATTGGTGGCATGCGGCGGCGGTGGCGGTGGAACTCCGTCCGGTGATCCCGAAGCAACCGAGCTTGACGTTTTTGAGGCGGCGGCAAAGGGGGTAGCGCCTACGAACATTACCACCTTGACCTCCTATAAGACCAAGGATATGTTTGGTGGGGATGTTTCCTTTGACGGATCCTTCGTTCTTCTTGTAAACGGTAACGAGTCCATTCTGGATTTCAAATACCAGCAGTTTGCTACGGTTGAGGATAATGCCGACGGTCCTATCGTTACAAAGGAGGGCGCGATCGCGATCCAGGCCGGTAAGTCCAAGGTTGCCATTGGCGACTCTATGGGCAACTGGGAGGTTGTGATCCCCTCTATGCAGAATATTGCGGCACTGAAGATCGATAAGGAGCTGCTTCCTTCGGATTATAAGCTGAGCGAGGACGGCAAGAAGCTTTCCGTTTCTCTCTCCAAGGAAGAGGCACTCACTTCTATCGGTGTTGTAATCGATGCGGCTTCCGAGATCGTGCTCGAGGCAGAGACCAACGGTACCTACCTTTCGAAGATCGTTATTTCCTATAAGGCGGCAAGCGGTGCGGACGTAAAGATCTCCTCCTCTTACACTTACGGTCCTCAGACTCTCGATTTCGAGAGATTTAATTGATGGATAACCTGTTTTGGGAAAGGATATAAGTATGAAAAAACTGATTGCGATTTTGCTTGTTGCTGCATGCATGCTCGTCATGGCATCCTGTAGCATGGGTGGCGGAGTCGGCGGCATTCAGCTGCCCGTTTCCAATGCCGAAACGCAGAAAACTCTTGATGCTCTTACTGAGCTGATTAGAAAATCTTCCCCCTCGAAGAGTGAGGTTGACACGATTGTCGGTAATGCGGATATCAGCCTTAGCAGTAAGGAAACTACCGTGAAGGGTGAGGTCAGCGGCAAGGAGGCTTCTCTTTGGGTGCGTGAGTATGAAAGTCTGAACGATCTCGGCGCTGAATCTGTTGCTAAAGCGCTCGTTACCGAAAGAGAAGAGTACGTTGAGGGCATGGGCGTTCGCGTAGACGGTGGTGCTTGGGAAGATCTTCCCAACCCGATCCGCCAGATCCGTCCTTATCGTATCAATCTGGACGCTTCCTTGATCCAGGGCTTTTCCGTTAACGAGGATAAGACCTCTTATTCCTTTGCGGTTCCCTTCAAGAACGTTAGCGCGGTGCTTACCGGTATGGATAAAGATGCTATTGCTTCGATTACCTCGGACGTTTCCGTTGTGATCGAGACGGATGGCGCAGCCGTTACTCGTATTTCTCTTATTTATGATATGAAGAGTATCCCGTTGGATACTGTTACCAAAATGGAAAACTGCAAGGTTAAGATCGATGCGATCTATTCCTACGACCTTCAGAGCATTACCTTGATTGACAAGAAGTAAAGAAAGGATTGTTGACGATGAAAAGAATAGTTGCTTTACTTTTGGCTTTGGTAATGGTTTTCGCTTTCGTTTCCTGCGGCGGCAAGACTCCTTGTGTGACCTGCGTGGATGCGGATGGCAATTTGGTTTGCGACGTTTGCGGCAAAGAAATCGAGCCCGATAGCGGCGAGCAGACGCCCGGTAAGAATACGCTGACCGTTGCGGATTTTGCCAACATTCTGGAGGCAACCCCGGTTTCTCGTATCGAGATGAACGTAAAGGAAGAGTGGAAGAACGTTGGTTCTCTCAAGTCTACCTACACGATCGCTCTCGGTCAGGGCGATACTGCAGATATCTCCTATAAGCGTCAGACCTTTGACGTCAGCGAGGACGTGTTTGAAACCGATACGCCCGCCATCAAAGAGATCACCGGTACCGTGAAGTATAAAAACGGTGCATACACCGGCTCTATGGAAGGCACTGCTGATGCGGTTGCAAAGCTTGCTCTCAAGCTTTCTGCCAATAAGCTTGCGAATGTAACCATCTCCGGTACTGCAAAGGACGGTGCGATTCTCACCGCCATGGTGCTTAAGACGGATGCGAAGGACGTATTCGGTGTAGAGCTTCCCTCGAATGCGACCCTTTCCGTAACGCTTGCGAAGGGCGCGAAGACCGTTTCTGCCTTCACGTTGAGCTATAGCGACGGTGATATCGACGTTCTCTTTGACGCACAGTATAAGTAATACGTATCGCTCATATATTTAATTTAGGAAGGCTTTGGATGCTTTCCATCGGGGCTGCCTTGAAAAGCTTGAGGTAGCCCCTTACCAAGGAATTTTTTTGAAGGCGTTGTGTATAATAGAAGAGAGCATGATCCCGATGCAAGCATCGCCCTTCGGGTTCGACTGCGCGCTCCGCGCTCCGCTCAGGATGACATAGAGCCTTTTCTAAACACAAATCAAATAAGGACCATTCGCTCAGTTGGTTAGAAAGCCGGCTCAAACCTTGTCGGTGCAAGTGAGAGTCACTTGAAAATCAAACGAAGAGAGTCTGCAAGCTAAGCTTGCAAGCGAACGAGTGCAGATTGCTCCGCGAGCGTTTTGCGAAGCAAAACAAGGCGCGAAGCGCGAAAACGCAAGTTTAGAGCTCGCAAGGAGTATGGTTCACAAAAAGATATAAACAATTTGATAAGGACCATTAGCTCAGTTGGTTAGAGCAACCGGCTCATAACCGGTCGGTCCAAGGTTCGAGTCCTTGATGGTCCACCACGGCAACGCCACCCAAACGGGTGGCTTTTTTGTTTCCGTGGTGGACCATCAAGGAGGCGGTCTATGACCGCCCGACCGGTTTGAGCCGGAGGCTACATAATCAAGCGAAGCTGAGTCTGAATGCTTGCATTCAAGCGAGCAAGCGCAGATTGCTCCGCGAGCGCATCGCAAAGCGGTGCAAGACACGAAGTGTCATCAATGCTCGCAGGGAGTATAACCGGTCGGTCCTGCGCCAAGACAAGCACACGCCACAGTGCAAAATGGCGCAAATTTTCCTGTAATACTTGAAAAAGACAGTAATACATGATATAATGATTACGAGATATAAACTGCAATTTTCAAAAGAATAGTGTATGCCTCTTCAAAAAAGGAGAATAAAGAGATGAAAAAAAGTTTATTTATCATTTTGCTTGTGTTGTGTGTGACTTTGGCTGGATGTCAAATGCATGTATGTCAGCACAGAGATGCTGACGATGATTCTAAGTGTGATGCTTGTGAGCAAGCATATACCGATGGCAAGGATATACCTGAAGAACCTGTATGTCAGCACAGAGATGTTGATGATAACGCGCTATGTGATATTTGTGGTGAAGCGTATTCCGATGGTATTGACACCCACATACATTCTTTTGATGAATGGACGTTATCGAACGCAGATACCAGTGTTCCTTGTCACAATCGCGTTTATCTTCGCATTTGCGCATCTTGCGGTATGGTAGAAAACGCAAATGGTGTGTACGAAGATCATAATTTCACTGTGAATTCCTATGCTCCTACATGTGTAGTCGATGGATATAATGAAAAAATTTGCACCATCTGTGGTCTATCAGAGCAGACAATAACTCAGAACGCTATTGGACACTCATTCGAATCTGCGTATTGTCACGATGAATCTTATCACTGGCTGAATTGTAAAAATTGTGGTGCTCATGATTCTAAAGCAGCGTACACAGTGGATGATAGCGGTTTTTGCTCAATATGTGATCAGCCCATCATACCAACCGAAGGAATTGTTTATAGCATTTCATCTGGCGCAAATTATGCTGTAGTAAGTGCTTATAGTGGCACTTCTTCTAAAGTATATATTGCTGAAACCTATAACGGTCTTCCTGTAAAAATAATAGATTCTTCTGTTTTTAAGAATGCTAAAATAGTACGAGTGGTAATCCCGGATTCCGTAACTACAATCAATACCTCTGCATTCTACAATTGCGATTCCTTAAAGAGTGTGACGATAGGAAACTCTGTGACCTCAATAGCAAATCAAGCTTTTTATGACTGT
>JAZQTA010000085.1:0-20474 GCA_045630385.1 Eubacteriales bacterium
CGTTCGGGAAGTTCACGCGCAGGTACTTATACTTTCCGCTCTCAAGCGCCTCGATGAGCGCATCGGTGATCTCCGCGCATTTCATCCAAGGTCTCTGCTCAAAGGGAACGACGTCGGAGGGAATTTCAATATAGGTTTCCAGCGTTTCCGAGAACTTACCGGACTTATTGCCGTTCCAGAAATAGGTTACGTGACCGTACTTCTGCGTTTCGGAGATCGCCAGAGAATTGACACCGCTATCCACAAGATACTCGGACATGGTGTTCGTGATCTCGGGGGGATTTACAAGGAAGCGGGAGGGGGTATGAAGGTCACCGTCATACTCCAGCATACCCGCGTAAAGAACGGCGGGAACGCGCTTTCTGTCAAACATTGCGAAATCGGCACCGCCCTCAAACGCCTTGGAGATCTCGATCGAGCGGTCACCGCGGAAGTTGAAGAAGATCACGCTGTCTCCATCCTCGATCGTGCCGACGGGCTTGCCGTCCTTTTCGATCACGAAGGGAGGAAGATCCTGGTCGATCACCTTAAGCTCGCTTCTGTAGGTCTCAACGGCCTCAGCGGCAGATGCAAACGCTCTTCCCTCTCCGAGAACGTGCGTTTTCCAGCCGGCCTCTACCATACCCCAGTTTGCCTCGTATCTGTCCATCGTGATCTGCATACGGCCGCCGCCGGATGCGATGGCGATATCGAAGGAATCCGAGCGAAGGTCTGCAAGATAATCCTCAAAGGGGAGGATATAATCCAGCGCGCTGGTTTCACCAACGTCACGGCCGTCAAGAAGAATATGAACGCGAACACGGGATACGCCCTCGCGCTTTGCGCCCTCGATGAGTGCCTTCAGGTGGTCGATATGCGAATGCACGTTACCATCCGAGAAAAGGCCGAGGAAATGCAGGGTGGAGGCGTTTGCCTTCACGCCGCCGATCAGAGCACCCCACGCATCGGATGCAAAGATCTTGCCCGTTTCGATCGACTGCGATACGAGCTTTGCGCCCTGCGCGAATACCTGACCGGAGCCAAGCGCGTTGTGTCCTACCTCGGAGTTACCCATATCGTCATCCGAGGGAAGTCCGACAGCCGTACCGTGCGCACGGATCTTCAAGGTGGGATAATTTGCCATCAGCGCATCCAGCGTCGGCGTATGTGCCTTCGCAACGGCGTTTGCCGCATTGGCGGGAGCGATGCCCACACCGTCCATAACGATCGTAAGAAGCGGTCCCTTCACGCCCTCAAATGCTTTGCTTTTTTCAAGTTTTGCCATAAAAATTCCCTTTCGTATATAGAAACTGTTTTATAAAATCTTAAATATCGGCTTCGTTTACGTAACGGTGGCCGTTTTCGCGGATAAATTCCTTACGCTCAGCGAGCGCATCGCCAAGCAGAACGTCAAACATCCTCGACGTTGCCTCCGCATCGGCAGGCGTGATAGCAACGAGGCGGCGCGTTTGCGGACACATCGTGGTGCGCCACATCATATCCGGCTCGTTTTCACCAAGTCCCTTCGAGCGCTGAAGATTGTATTTCTTATCTCCGAGCTTCTTTATGATATCGATCTTTTCCTGCTCGTTATACGCAAAATAGGTATCGCCGCCCGAGGTGATCTCGAACAGGGGCGATTCCGCAATATAGATCTTTCCCTTTTCGATCAGCGTTGGCAAAAGCCTATAGAACATCGTGAGAAGCAGGGTGCGGATCTGGAAGCCATCCTCATCCGCATCGGTGCATATAATGATCTTATTCCATTTCAGCAGATTATAATCGAAGGTTGCAAGATCGCCGGGCTTTTTCGTTTTTACCTCCACGCCGCAGCCGATCACCTTCAAAAGATCCACGATGATATCGCTGGCAAAAATCTTATCGTAGGTGCTCTTCATGCAGTTCAGCGTTTTACCGCGAATGGGAATGATCGCCTGAAATTCCGCATTTCTTCCAAGCTTACAGCTCGACATAGCCGAATCACCCTCTACGATGTATACCTCGCGAAGCTCGGGATCCTTAGAGCGACAGGGTACGAATTTTTCCACGCGGTTGGAAACGTCCATCGTTCCCGTAAGCTTTTTCTTGATATCGACCTTGGTTTTCTCCGCCGACTCTCTTGCGCGCTTATTGACGATGACCTGATTTACGATCGTTGCCGCGGCAGATGCATTTTCGGTGAGGAAGATCTCAAGGCGCTCCTTTAAAAATTCCGTGAGTGCCTTTTGAATAAAGCTGTTGGTGATCGCCTTCTTGGTCTGGTTCTCATACGAGGTCTGCGTAGAAGCGGAGTTGACGATCACGGTAAGGTTGTCCGCAATATCCACAAAGGAGATGCGGGACTCGTTTTTCGAATATTTGTTCTGCGCCTTGATGTGCTTATCAATCGCGTAGGTAAAGGCCGCCTTCACCGCCTTGTCGGGCGCACCGCCGTATTCAAGGAAGGAGGAGTTATGATAATATTCGGCGGAGCCGCTCTTGGAGAAGCAGAACGCGATCTCTGCCTTCAGCTTATACTCAGGAAGATCCTCTCGGTCCTTACCCTGCGTTTCCAGCTTCCAAAGCGTGATCGGGGTGGTGGATATTCCGTCCGTTACCTCTGCAATATAGTCTGCAATTCCCTTTTCGTAAAAATACTCGGTTTTTTCAAATTTTCCCGGAGCGGTCTCGTTTTCGAGAACGAAACGGATGCCCGCGTTTACGAAGGCCTGGCGGCGAAGGGTCGCATCCAAGAAGCTGACGGGGATGTCGATTTCTTTAAAGACCTCAAGGTCGGGCAACCAGCGGATGATCGTTCCGCGGCGCTTACCGCCCGTGGGCAAGGGCTCCTCCTTCAAGGTGCCGTTCGGCTCGCCCTTTTTGAAGCGGATGGAGGAAAGCGTGCTTCCGTTATAAGAAGCAACCGTCATATATTCACTCGAATACTGCGTTGCCGTTGCGCCAAGTCCGTTAAGACCGAGGGAGAACTCGTACGCCGCACCCGCGTTGTTGTTGTCGTATTTACCGCCTGCGTAAAGCTCGCAGAAAACGAGCTCCCAGTTATAACGCTTTTCCTTTTCGTTATATCCGAGGGGAACGCCGCGCCCGAAGTCCTCCACCTCGATGGAGAGGTCGAGAAACTTTTTAACGATAATGCGGTCACCGTAGCCCTCTCTCGCCTCGTCCACGGAGTTGGCAAGGATCTCGAAGAAGGAGTGCTGACAGCCCTCCAGATCGTCCGAGCCGAAGATAACCGCGGGGCGCTTTCTGACACGGTCCGCCCCCTTAAGGGATTTTATGCTGGCGTTATTATATTCCGTCGGTTTTGCCGTACTCTTTGCCATGTGCGCCTCCTACGATTTAAAATAAATATACTTATAAAGTATATCATCTTTTTTTTCATTTGTCAAGATTTTTTGGAGAGTCAAAATGCAGAATACAAAAAGAGGGATTTACCAACCGAATTCCGATGCGGACACACCGTCGAAGAATACCGCCTTTTCGGTACGATCATTCGGATCAATAAGAAGAAAATCTCGGGCGTAAGAAACCGTTGCCGGATCCTTTACCGCAAAATAGATTTGGCAGGGATAAAACAAGTGATTGTAGGCTATGAATGCAAACGAATGGCTTTCCACGGTATGCACCGTTTCGGGGATGCGGATCACCCTCGTATAATAGCCCTCGAAGAAGCCCGATTTGATCGTCGAAACGGGCTTTTCATCTATAACGGAAGGAATCTCAAGCTCCGATTCGTTGCCGAAAAAGCGAAGAAGAGAAACGGCGCTCGCGTGCCGCGCGTATAAATACTCCGATTCCGAACCGTCATCCGAAAACGAGCGAACGACGCCCGCCTCCATGTTCACGAAGGATTTTTCCGCCGAAAATCCGTCCGGCACACGATCTCCGCCGAAAAGATAAAATTCCACCTCCGCACGAAGAGAGGAAGCGCCGAAGTCTGCAAGCGATCTCGGAAGGTACACCGTTTTCAAGCCGCCCTCAGCCGTGACCGCGGCAGGATCCAGCCTCGTTACGCATTCGCCGATCACGACGTCGGTCACCGAAGGAGCACAGACCAGTGCCCCCTCGCGGATGCGAAGGATAGGTATGCGGCCGTAAAAATCGGGCAAGACGAACACACCTTCCGAATCGGCCTTGCAGGAGAGCAGCGAATATCCCTCCCCTTCCATAGCGAAATAGGCGTTTATACTCTCATCGTATACGACGTCCGACGCCTCTACGCCGAGCGTATAACGAACGTCTCTTGCACCGTTTGCGATATTTTCAAGGCCTTGCGGCAAAAAATCTGATTCAAAAATAAGATAGGCCGAGTCCGAAAAAGAGTCAGAAACCGAGGTTACAGAAGACGGAATGCAAACAACTGTGTTCATTACAGAGGAAAACGCAAGCGATTCTACGGTTTTCACACCGTTCGGGAGCAGGATCTCACGCAAGTCGGTATTTGCAAAAGCGCTCTTTGGGATCACCTCAATCGGCGCACCGTTAAAATCGATTTTTGAAAGTGCCTCACAGCCCGAGAACACACCCTCGGCAAGATAAACGGTGTTGGCGGAGAGGCGAACGGAGGTGATCTCCGTGTTTCCCGAAAAGGCCGAGGCCTCGATACCGATCACAGGGACGGAGGAGAACACGCTCGGTATAACGACCGCCTTATCACTGCCGCGATAGTCGATAACAACAGCGCCCGCTCTTCCCTTCAGGGTTTGAAATTCAAAGACGAGCCCATCACTGCATTCCTCGGCAGACGCGCCGACGAATACACCCGTATCCACCTCGCCGATCCACCAATTTCCGTTTGCGCCGATATGCGGCGCGATACCGGGCGCACCCGTTTCACCGACGTCACCCTTATCTCCCTTTTCGCCCCGATCGCCTTTTGCGCCCTCCGGGCCTCGCTGACCTGTGGCTCCCGCATCGCCCTTCTCGCCCTGCGGACCGACATCGCCTTTTTCACCCGCCGCCCCCGCGGCACCCTCTATGCCGCTCGCGCAGACGCCGAGATCCTCCTCCCCTATCCACCAGTTTCCGTTTTCGCCTATATACGGCGTTCGTTTCTTCGCGCAGGCGGAAAGCGAAAGCATGGCGCAGATCGATAACAAAATAATAAGAAATTTTCTCATGAAATAGGATCTCCTATCGTTTTTTTCGTTTTTTCATATACTGCTACTGTCCTACCTTATTTCGTAGGACAAGGAGGAAGTGAGAGAATGAATACCGCTGTTCTTTTGGTGGATTCCGTAACCTATGCGATCAAGGCGCGAAAGGCGCTTGCGGCCATAGGTATACGCGCAACTCTCAAAAAAGTCAATACAACGGCTACGGGACGGGGATGCCGCCATGCGCTCGTACTGGAAAGACGGCATCTTTTCGATGCTATGGCCGAGTTAAAAAAAGAGGATATCGCCTTTGAGCGGTGGAGGGGTGACGGATATGATCTACCTTGACAACGCCGCCACAAGCTTTCCAAAGCCAAGATGCGTTTATAAGAAGCTTCGGGATTGCCTTACGAGCGCGGTGGGCAATCCCGGACGCGCCTCCCATAAGGCCTCGCTTCTCGCCGCCGAGGAGATATTCGATACCCGAGAGGCGCTTTGCGAGCTTTTTTCTTTTCCCTCCCCCGAGCGAATCGTTTTCACTCAAAACGCGACCTACGCGCTCAACATGGCGATCCGCGCGATGAATCCGCGCCCACGGCACGTGATCTATTCCGACCGAGAGCACAATTCCGTGATCCGACCAATCGAGGCGCTTGCCGCCGAGGGCTGTGCGCACAGCGTTTTCCCCATGGGCACAGATATTCTCGCATCCATGGAGGGCGCATTGCGTGAGGACACCGATCTTTGCGTGCTCACGCTTTGCTCAAACGTCACGGGGGAATGCGCCAGCCTCTCTGCCATCCGCGAATTTCGAAAAAGGCACCCGAGAATACGCGTGATCTTGGACGGCGCACAGTTCGTCGGGCATTTACCGCTCGCGGTGGACGGCGCGCTTTGCGACGTTCTCTGCGCACCGGGGCACAAGGCGCTTTTCGGATTGCAGGGGACGGGCTTTGCCGTTTTCGCCACGGAGGGCTGTTACACGCCGTTTGCCTACGGCGGAAGCGGAAACGAATCCGAAAGCGCGGATATGCCGATGCTTTTACCCGAGAGAATGGAGGCGGGAACGCTTGCAACGCCCGCAATCGCCACCTTGAACGCCGGCACGCGTTTTATTTTAAGCGAGGGCGTTGAGACCGTGAAAAACAAAATTGAAAGCCTCACCGCACGGATCTACGAGAGGCTCGATGCATTGAAGGACTTCAAGGTGCTGAACAGAAACGGACACGGAATCGTTTCCTTTTCCTCGGAAAAAGCCGCCGCATCCGCGATCGCGTCCTTTCTTGACGGTCGCGGCATTGCCGTGCGAAGCGGACTGCATTGCGCACCGCTCGCGCACAGGGCGTTGACGAACGGCAAGGGGGCTGTGAGAATCAGCGTTTCTTATTTAAATCGCGAAAGGGATACGGATCGGCTCTACCGCGCGCTGAAGGATTTTTCAAGAATATATATTTGATAAGATTCGGCACGCCGCAGAAAAGCTGCGCGCAATCCATAATAAAAAACGCGGACGGTCGAAGATTTACAGTTTAGCCATTGCTTTTCTCAATTCTTTATGCTACAATGAAGAAAACAAACCTTCGAGGTCCGCATGAAAAAGATATTTTTATTTAGCACGCGATTGCGCGTATTTTTAACCGAAATTCCGCTCCTTATCCTGCTCGGCGTCGTTATTTCCGTGCATGACAGCGAAAAAGCGCCCCCGCTTGTGAAGTTTTATCCTTTGGAAATTCTGATCGTCGCGGTCTGCATTTTCATCGTCGTTTATTTTTTCCGCGCGGTGCTTATATCCAAGGACGAGATACGCCAGATCGGTCGCTTCTCCTCGAGAGATAAAGCGACGATTGAGGAGGGCAAAACGCTCGTGCTCACGCTTGCGGAAAAAAAACATCTCACCGTTGAGCTTTACGAAAGCAACGAGAGCAAGCCCGCCCTTCCCTTCGCCGGCGAATACGCAGGGCGGATCAATCTTTTCAGAGAAAAAACAAGGGGCGACAAAAAAACCGTGCATCGCATCCTCACCTATTTCGGATTGGATACGAACGAGGCAAGCTCGGTGATCGAGGCGCTTCCTCAAAGAGAGATTTCCTATGAATCAATTGCCGTACGCGCCGAGGAAAAGCACGACGTGCTGATTTTCTATATCCGAATGCTTGAAACGCTTTGATTTTACACGCTTTCGTGCCGAGGCTGAAGCCTCGGCACGATTTTTTATTTTAAAGAATTTCCTCGCTGAGAATGACTTTGCCGAAAAACTCGGGGCGATGATAATCGGGCTTTTCCGTCAATACGGGATTCCAGGTCGCATAATGCACCTTCTCCGTCATATCCCCACATTTATAGAAGTTCGCCTTGAAAACGGTTTCATGCTTTCCGTAAAGCGCGTCGATCAAAGAATAAGGCACGAAGATCAAGGCCTTCCATCCCTCACCGTGGGAAATCAGAGTGCGCACGCGCACGCCCTTATCCGCAAAGGCAACCTTTTCTCTTGCGCCGCGCCCCTCGCCGATATTAAAATGAAGCGTTCCGGCAGGATTCAATTCCAAATTGATATATTTCTGCTCGCTTTCATTCGGCGTGAAGAAAAACTCCATGCAGCTATCCACGCAAACGCGGCCGCCATTCTCCATTTCGGTCACACGGATCGGCCACTCGGAGGTCGAAAGAAGCACCGTTACGCCCGCATCGCTATGCACCATTGCGGCCTCGGTGGCATAAGGGATCGGCAGATACGCATCCCACGAATAGGTCAGCGCGATTTTTTCCGCGCGCGCCCATCTCTCATCCTCGACGGTCATTTCTCCGACGATTTTCTTCGCTGTATATTCCTTCATAAAACAGATTCCTTCCAAAATATTTATTGATAGTTTAATTATAGAATATCGCGCAAAAAATGTCAATACTTGCAGAAAAAAATCGAGCGATACACGTTTTTTCTCTTTTTTTACCGTCATCCCCTTGACAAAAGAATAACAAAGTGATATTATATATTTAACTTCATAATATTTCCGTATAAGGGAGTAGTCAGCACGACCGTGCGATAAAGCCACCATCACATCTATTTGGTTTTATCTTAATTGACGAGACTTATCTTTTTTTCACAAAGATAGGGCTCGTCATTTTTATTTTTGGTTCAGTAAGACAAAATATATAAAAACAGGAGGTTTTGAAATTGAAATTTTACTGTGAAAGCGAACAAAAGGTCCTAAACGCGGTAGAAAGCTCCAAGGAAGGACTTTCTTCCTCCGAGGCGGCAAAGCGCCTGGAGGCAAACGGCAAAAACAAGCTTGCCGCCGCAAAGGGAAAATCCATTCTCATGCGCTTTCTTGAGCAGATGGCCGATCCGATGATCATCATTCTGCTCGTCGCGGCGCTGATCAGCGGCGTGCTCGCCGTGGTGGAGGGCGAAAGCTTCGTGGACGTTATCATCATCCTCGCGGTTGTGATTGTGAACGCCGTGCTCGGCGTTTACCAGGAAAGCAAGGCGGAAAAGGCGATTGAGGCGCTCCAAGAAATGTCGGCCGCGACCTCAAAGGTACTGCGCGACGGCAAGGTGCAGATCATTCACAGCGAGGATCTCGTTGTGGGCGATATCATTTTTCTTGAAGCGGGCGACGCCGTTCCCGCAGATGCGAGAATTCTTGAAAACGCAAGCCTGAAGGTGGAAGAGGCGGCGCTTACGGGCGAATCCGTTCCCGTTACGAAGTTTATTGACATCATCAATCTTCGCGAAGGCGAAAAGGACGTTCCTCTCGGCGACCGAAAGAATATGCTCTACATGGGCTCCACCGTGGTTTACGGGCGCGGCACTGCCGTTGTGACCGCGACCGGTATGGACACCGAGATGGGCAAGATCGCAGGCGCGCTTCAGCAGGCGGAGGACGGAGAAACCCCTCTGCAGAGAAAGCTGCATCAGCTTTCGGGCATTCTCACCTGGCTCGTGCTTGGTATTTGTATCGTAGTATTCGGAGTTCAGGTCATCCGTGCGGGCAATTTCAGTTTTAACGAGACCGTTCTTCCCTCCTTCATGGTTGCCGTTTCCCTTGCGGTGGCCGCGATCCCCGAGGGACTTGCCGCCGTGGTTACCGTAGTTCTTTCCATGGGCGTTACCAACATGTCGAGAAGGAACGCAATCATCCGCCGCCTGACCGCTGTGGAAACGCTTGGCTGCGCACAGATCATCTGCTCCGACAAGACGGGTACGCTGACACAGAATAAGATGACCGTTGTGGATCACTTCGGCGAGGATGAGAGCAAGATCGCATCCGCTATGGCGCTTTGCTGCGATGCGGAGATCGACAGGGACGGAAACGTGACCGGTGAGCCGACCGAGGCCGCACTCGTCGTGTGGGCAGATAAGCTCGGCATGAAAAAATACGATCTCAAGGCACGCTTCCCCCGCGCGGGCGAAGCCCCCTTCGATTCCGGAAGAAAGATGATGTCCACGGTACACGTCAGCGATGGCGAGCAAGAAAAGGACGCATCCGCAGGCGCATATATCCAGTACACCAAGGGTGCGCCCGACGTCGTGATCGGAAGATGCACGCATTATCTTGAAAACGGAAAAGCCGTTCCCATGACGGAGGAATACAAGACCTCGATCCTTTGCGCAAACAAGGCAATGGCAGACAAGGCGCTTCGCGTGCTCGCCCTCGCAGAGAGAGCATGGGACGGCGCTCCCGAAAGCTACGAGCCCGAGGCGCTTGAGGAAAGCCTTTGCTTCGTTGGTCTTTGCGGAATGATCGACCCCGTTCGCCCCGAGGTGAAGGACGCGATCGTGGAATGTCGCGGCGCGGGCATTCGCCCCATCATGATCACGGGCGACCATATTGATACCGCCGTTGCGATCGCCAAGGAGCTTGGTATTATCACCGAGGGCACTTACGCGATCTCGGGCGCACAGCTGAACGATATGAGCGACGAGGAATTTGAAAAGAAGTTTATGCAGATCAGCGTGTATGCCCGCGTTCAGCCGGAGCATAAGACACGCATCGTAAACGCATGGAAAAAGGCGGGCTTCGTGACTGCCATGCCCGGTGACGGCGTAAACGATGCGCCCTCTATCAAGAGCGCGGATATCGGCGTCGGCATGGGTATCACGGGTACGGACGTTACGAAGAACGTCGCGGATATGGTTCTGACCGACGATAATTTCGCCACCATCGTTGGCGCGGTTGAGGAAGGCAGACGCATTTACGACAACATCCGCAAGGCGATCCAATTCCTTCTCGGCTCGAATATGAGCGAGGTTCTCTCGATCTTCTTCGCAACGCTTCTCGGCTTTACCATTCTGAAGCCCGTGCATCTGCTTTGGATCAATCTTGTCACCGACTGCTTCCCCGCTCTTGCATTGGGAACGGAAAAGGCAGAACCCAACATCATGCGCCGCAAGCCTCGCGATGCCAAGGCGGGTATCTTCTCCGGCGGTATGGGCGTGGATATCGCATATCAGGGCGTGCTCGTTACCGTTCTCACCGTTCTTTCCTATTTTATCGGTCACTTCGTTGAAAGCGGCAACTGGGAAATCGCTAACAGCGCACACGGCATGACGATGGCATTCCTCACGATGTCCATGGCAGAGATCTTCCACAGCTTCAATATGCGCTCGCAGAGAGGCAGCATCTTCAAGCTTCGCTCTCAAAACAAGATCCTGCTCTTCGCGGGTCTCGGATCCTTGCTTGCTACTACGATCGTTTGCGAAATTCCCTTCCTCGCAAATGCCTTCGGCTTTGCAAGCGTTGGCTTTGGCGAATACCTGATCGCGATTGCCTTCGGCGCTATCGTGATCCCGATCGTTGAGCTTGTGAAGCTCCTTCAGAGAAAATTCGCGAAAAACTGATATAAGTGAATAAGTGAAAAAGACCCCCGAAGCGAAATATGCGCTTCGGGGGTCTTTATAAGCAGAGAGGGCAAGAATAAAAGAAAATTCTTCTATTCTTGCTCTTGTTTTTTATCGTCGATATGTGGGCTTCGCCCACTCGATATGTTTTCGCTACGCTCAAGCTCGATATATTACCGCTACGCGTCAATTCGATATGAGATAAATCCCTCTCGCTTTTGACATATATCGCCAACGGCAATATATGTCAAAAGCATATCGAGCCGTAGGCATATCGAGTTGCGCCAGCAACATATCGAAAATCCCGCAAGGGATTTATCTCGATACGTGTTATCCCCTGGGGATAACACGTTAGATCCCCGCATGGCCGTGTAAAGCAATTTTTAACCCTGTTTGTACAGGTGGGTATCCTCTCGACTGCTTTGCGCTTTCAACGTCCGCTTACGGGGGGTACGAAGACAGCCCCGGGCGGAAGACCTGCATCCCGTCAGCCGAAGTCCGGATTCCCTAAATAATAGCGTAGGTCCAAATACCGCAATATCACGCACCACGCAGGTTGAATTTTTTTAATTAGTCCTTATCGTAGTCTACTTCACCGAAGAAAAGATCGTTAAAGTAGTCCTCTGCCTTATCGAACTCATCGTCATCATCAATGCTTTCGAAGATCAGCTCCTCGCCCTGCTCGTTGACGCGAAGGATCACGTACTCCTCTGCCTCCTCATCGTCTGCGGGAGCCATTGCATAGTAAAGCTGGCCGTCAATGGTCGCCTCTGCCAAAAGCTCGTAATCGCACTCCTCACCGGTATCCTCATCGGTCAGAGTGTAAACGATTACCTCCTCCTCATCGGGCGCGAGATCCTTATTCATATTATCCTGCATTGTGTTATCTCCAATCTTACTTTAAATGTAGTTTTTGTATTTTTATTTTACCTTATGCAAAGGCAAAAGTCAATACCCATAAAAAATTTAACAGTTTCAAAGCGACAAAAGCTCGCAAAGAACCGTATTGGATAGGTAAAAGCCCTTTTCCGTAAGGGACAGACGATCCCCACAGACCGAAAGAAGGCCTTGCTCGAAAAAGAGCGAAAGGGCTTCTTTTTTTCCTTCAAGAAGATCCTTTCCAAAGCGCTCCCGATATTCGGAGAGAGAGATGCCAAACGAGGTGCGAAGCCCCAGCATCACGTATTCCTCCGACTCGGCGAGGGCATCTCTTTTTTCCCTGCTCTCATAGGCGTGGGGATTTTCGAGATATTCTTTAAAATCCTCGGTTTTGGCCATACGCTCTCCGCGATACAGCGAGTGCGCCGCAAGACCGAAGCCGAGATAATCGCCCCCCTGCCAATAGCGAAGATTGTGGCGGCAAAGGCTTCCCTCTTTTGCGTAATTGGATATTTCGTAATGCCGATATCCCGCCGCTCCGAGCATTTCGCATGCAAGGGCATACATTTCGGTCTCCTCTTCCTCCGAGGGAAGCACAAGGCTTTCCCGATCGCGAAAGAAGGGCGTTCCCTCCTCGATGATCAGGCTGTACGCGGATATATGCGAGGGAGAAAGCGCGATCACGCGCGAAAGCGTTTCCTTAAAGCTTTGCACGGTCTGATGCGGGATCGCATACATCAGGTCGATATTGATATTTTCGATCCCCGATGCGCGCACAAGCGAAAGGCTCTCAAGAAACTGCTCATAGGTATGGATCCGCCCCAGCGCGGCAAGCTCCCCGTTATGCGAGGATTGAAGTCCCATGCTGACACGGTTTACACCGAGGGCGCGAAGCGCGGAAAGCTTTTCCCCCGTCACCGTTCCCGGATTCATTTCCACGGTGATCTCCGCGCTCTGCGAGATATTATACCGCTTTCGGAGGACGGCAAATATTCGGCTGAATGCATCCTCTGTAAGCAACGAGGGCGTACCGCCGCCGAAAAATATACTGTCAACCTCTCTTTTATCCTCGGGCGCATGCAATATTTCCGAAAGAAGCGAAGAAACGTACGCTTCCCTCTCCCCCTCCGAGGAGGCAAAGGAGCAGAAATCGCAATAACGGCATTTTTGCACGCAAAAGGGGATATGCAGATATAGTCCTAACGTATCCTTATTCATCTTCGAGCTTAAGAACCGCCATAAACGCCTCGGGCGTGACCTCCACGCTACCGAGCTTACGCATCTTCTTTTTACCCTCTTTTTGCTTTTCAAGAAGCTTTTTCTTTCTCGTGATATCGCCGCCGTAGCACTTCGCCAAAACGTCCTTGCGCATAGCCTTTACGGTTTCTCTGGCAATAATCTTCGAGCCGATCGCGGCCTGAATGGGAATTTCAAAGAGCTGACGCGGTATATTTTCCTTCAGCTTCTCGGCGATCTTTCTTGCGCGGCCGTAGGCTCTTTCATCAAAGACGATGAAGGAAAGCGCGTCCACAAGTTCGCCATTCAAAAGGAAGTCAAGCTTTACAAGGCGGGAGGGCTGATAGTCCTTCAGCTCATAATCAAGCGACGCATAGCCCTTGGAGCGGCTCTTCAAGGCATCAAAGAAGTCGTATATGATCTCGTTCAGGGGAAGCTCGTAATGCAGCTCCACACGCTCGGTATCAATATATTTCATATCAATGAAGGTGCCTCTGCGATCCTGGCAAAGATCCATAATACCGCCGACGTACGCCGTGGGCGTGATAATGGTTGCCTTCATGATCGGCTCATACGCCGTGTCGATCGCATCGGGGCTCGGGAACTTCGAGGGGTTATCGATCATAACGGTTTCGCCGCCGCGCATTTTTACCTGATAGATAACCGAGGGCGCGGTGGTGATCAGATCGAGATTGAACTCTCTTTCAAGCCTTTCCTCAATGATCTCCATGTGAAGAAGGCCGAGGAAGCCACAACGGAAGCCGAAGCCGAGCGCAACCGAGGTCTCGGGCTCAAACACCAGCGAGGCATCGTTCAGCTGCAGCTTTTCCAGTGCCTCGCGAAGATCGCCGTATCTCGCACCGTCCGCCGGGTAAATACCCGAATATACCATGGGATGCACGTCACGGAAGCCCTCAAGCGGTTCATCGGCACCGCCCGTGACCGTGGTGATCGTATCTCCCACGCGCGTGTCGCCGACCGCCTTGATGGAGGCCGTGATATAACCAACCTCTCCCGCAGAAAGCGAGTCGCATTTTTGCATGCCGAACGGCTGCAGTGTTCCTACCTCAAACACCTCGAAGGTTGCGCCCGAGGACATCAGGCGAATGGCATCGCCGGCACGCACCGTACCGTCCACCACGCGGATATACACGACGACGCCGAGATAGGGATCGTAATGCGAGTCGAAGATCAGACAGCGCAATGGCGCGGATGCATCTCCCGAGGGGGCGGGGATCTCGGTCACTACCTTTTCCAGAACGTCCTCGATATTCAACCCCATCTTTGCCGAGATGGCGGGACAGCCCTCGGCAGGGATACCGATCACGTCCTCGATCTCGGAGCGGGTATGCTCCACGTCGGCAGAGGCGAGGTCGATTTTGTTGATAACGGGAAGTATTTCAAGATTATTGTCGATTGCAAGATAAGCGTTCGCAAGCGTTTGCGCCTCGACGCCCTGCGTGGCATCCACGACGAGCAATGCGCCCTCGCACGCCTGCAAGGATCTCGAAACCTCGTATCCGAAGTCCACGTGACCGGGGGTATCGATCAGATTGAATTCGTAGGCTTCGCCGTTTTTGGCGGTATAATTGAGCTTGACGGCTCTTGCCTTGATGGTGATACCGCGCTCCTTCTCCAGCTCCATATTATCAAGAATCTGGGATTCCATATCGCGGGATGCCACCGTTTGCGTCTTTTCAAGAAGGCGGTCGGCAAGGGTGGATTTTCCGTGGTCAATATGCGCGATGATAGAAAAGTTTCTTATATGCTTTTGTTTTTCCGTCACTTTAGTTTTCCTTCTTCTCTGCTTAATTTACAAGGGCAAGCGCATCCTTCTTATATGCGGAAAGCTTTTCGGAAAGCGAAGCGCTGTCTTCTCCGTGTGCAAGAAAATAAAATTTCACCTTCGGCTCCGTGCCCGACGGGCGAACGATGATCTTATCCCCATTGTCAAGAACGAAATACAGAACGTCCGAGGACGGAAGATTGGTTTCTTCCCTCTTTCCGGTGATAAGATCGGTGAAATATCCTGCCGCATAATCTCCGATACGGCATACCGACCGACCGCCAAAGGCGGCAGGCGGCGTCTTTCTTAAAGACTGCATCAGACGGCGGCGCTTTTCAATACCGTCCAGCCCTTCCATATAAATATCCGCAACGCCCTCGGCAAAATAGCCGTAGGTCTTATAAAGAGCCGCAAGCGCATCGATCAAGGTCATGCCGCGCTTTTTATAATCCGCCGTCATTTCAAGGATGAGCATTGATGCCTCCACGGCATCCTTATCACGCGCATACGCGCCCCCAAGATAACCGTAGCTTTCCTCAAAGCCGAGAAGGAAGCCCTCGGCATTGCCCTCCGCTTCGTTATTCTTGATAACCTCGCCGATAAACTTAAAGCCGGTCAGAACGTCGTAAAGACGGATGCCGTGCACCTCGGCGATGCGCGCCGCCATATCCGTGGATACGATGCTTTTTACACAATACGGTACCTTCGGCATCGTGCCGAGCTCCTTTTTCTTTCGAATAATATAATCAAGAAGAAGCGCGCCCATCTGATTGCCGCTGACCGTTTCAAATCTTCCCTCTGCATTTCTTGCCATGACGCCCACGCGGTCGGCATCCGGATCGGTCGCGATCACGAGGTCCGAGCCCACGCGATCGGCAAGTGCCGTGCCGAGCACAAACGCCTCGGCGTGCTCGGGGTTCGGCTTTTTAACGGTGGGAAAATCGCCATCGGGCTTCATTTGCTCCTCTACCGTATAAAGATACTTCAGCCCCATACGCTCAAAGGCAAGAGGGACGAGACGGCATCCGGCACCGTGCAGAGGCGTATAAACCACGCGCAGCTCCTCGCATACCTCACGCACGGCACTCGGAGAAACCGAGGTTGCAAGCACGGCGCGAAGGTATTCCTCGTCAAAATCCTCGCAAAGCACGGTGACAAGGCCGCTTGCAAGCGCATCTCCGTACGCCATGCGTCCGCTATCATCCAAAACGTCAAAGCCAAGCATGCTTTCCTTTACAACGGCCGCCTGCTCGGGAGAGAGCTGTGCGCCGTCCTCCCAATACGCCTTATAGCCGTTGTATTCCTTGGGATTGTGCGACGCGGTGATATTGATGCCCGCGATCGCGCCAAGGCGGCGAAGAGCAAAGGACAGCTCGGGCGTGGGACGAAGAGCATTAAAGATATACACGCGGATGCCCGCACCCGCAAGCACCTCGGCGCTGACGCGAGCAAACGCCTCGGAATTGTTTCGGCTGTCATACGCGATCACAACGCCGCGTTTTTCACCGCCCGCTTTTTTTACGAGAGCGGCAAGCCCCTTGGTTGCCTGCATGACCGTCAACCGATTCATGCATCCGAGCCCCATATACATTGTGGAGCGAAGCCCCGCCGTGCCAAAATCCATGGGCGCACAAAAGCGAAGCGCCTTCGCCTCCGCATCGTTTTCTATCAAAAGGAGCTCGGCGCGCTCCTCGGCCGTCAAGGCATCACTCTCCAAAAAACGGCGATATTCCTTTTCGTAAAATTCCATATTTTCTCCTTAACGGGATTATTCTTCCAAAGCGGATCGAAGAGCGCGGGAAAGCTGATCGGGACAGGACGTGCCGCGGAAGCCACACTGAATGCCCGAAAGCCGCTCGATCGCCTCCTCGACCTTCATTCCCTTCACAAGCGCCGCCACGCCCTGCGTGTTGCCCGCACAGCCGCCGACGAATTTGCAGGAAAGGATCACACCGTCCTCCACGTCAACGACGATCGCGCGCGAGCAGGTTCCGTGGGTTTTATATTCAATATGCTTCATAGAGGTTCTCCTTATATTTTAAGATTCAAGGCTTGCATATATGCCAATCGGCGTAAAATCGCCGTAAAAGATCGCAAGATAAATAAGCAAAGAAACAAAGTCCTGCCCTTCTGCGCGAAAAACCAGCGAATAAAAGGCCTTTTTTTCGCTCTCGGCAGAAAACGCCAAGGTGTGGATCCGATAAACCTGCGCTCCGAAGCCCTCGGCGGCAAGCAAAAGCTCGGAAAGACGGCAGGAATCCTTCGGTATTCGGATCTCCAGATATCGGTCATCCTCCGGCTCAACGGCGGGGATGCAGAAGCCGCGCGATACGAGCGCGTAGGTCAGATCGTTTTCCTCTCCGTAGCCGTACACGGGCGTGACCGATGCGATGCGAAGATCGCTCCGATACAGCATCTCGGAAACCGTGGCAAGACGGGCGCCGCCCTTTTCCTCAAGAGGTAACAGACAATACCCCGCTCTTCCCTCCGTTACGGCCGCGACCGCGTCCTTCAGCGTTTCCGAATAAAAAAGGCGCGGATCGGAGAATGCCTCGGAAAACACGTCGTACGCCTCGTCGGCATAGAGGTTTTTCACGTAAGTAAAGGTCTCGGATGCGCCCGACGGCGGAAGAAAATCCGCCTCCATGGGACATAAGGCGCGCCGCGCCAGCCCTCGCCCGAGAAGCGCGGCAAGCGCGATCCGATCCAGCACGGACAGCACGCCGAGATGCAACGCGAGCTGCGGAATACATTCTCCGAGCGCATCCGCATGCACGGAGTGTGCTTCCTCGCTTTCTAAAAAAAGGAGAGAAAGCGCATCCACGATCGGCATACCGCCTGCGTGCATGGACACGAGATAATTCACCGCCGAATCCGCCACGGCGGCAAGCTCACATATCCTTCTCTCTTGCAGAACACTTTGCTCGCCGGACAGCTTCGAAATATTCGAAAGCAGCACCGAGGACGGAAAAAAGGCCTCTTCTTCAAGAGTCATACGCGTTTTCTCCCTTCTAAAGTTTTATAAGAATTATTATACAATATATTTTATTCGGTTACAAGAGGTATTTTTGAATTTTTCTTAGGGTTTTTGAGTTTTTTTCGTTTTTTTTCAAAAATCACTTGATTTTTTTGCTCAGATATGGTATAATATGCCACGTGGTTGCAAAAGCGGCCGCATTTTCTGCCGGTATGGTGGAATTGGCAGACGCGCCGCTCTCAAATTCCGGTGGTAGCGATACCATGTCGGTTCGACCCCGACTACCGGCACCAAAAACAACCCAAATTGAACCGTAAGGGACAATTTGGGTTGTTTTTTATCCAAGCCGCAGGCTTGGCATATCATCCGGCGCAAGTCGGTATATCATCAAGGGCGCGTGCCGCCCTTGTATCTCATCACGGCGCAGCCGTGCATCCCTTTCCTGCGGCTTGATAATATACAACACTTCGTGTTGGTGATATACAATTCCTTGCGGAATCGATGATATACAAGGCTATCGCCTTGATGAAGAAAGAAAAGGAGAAGCAGCGCTATGATCCTTTATTACGTAAGGCACGGAGATCCCATATACAATCCCGACAGCCTGACGCCACTCGGAAAAAGGCAAGCCGAGGCTTGCGCAAAGCTTCTTTGCCGCACGGGGCTTGACGAGATCTATTCCTCTACCTCGCAAAGAGCCATTGACACGGCTACGCCGACGTCCGAGATCTTAAAAAAAGAGATCAAGCTTCTTGATTTTGCGCACGAAAGACACGCCGCAGAGCAGCTTTTCATAGATACGGGAAGCACGCAAGAGTGGATCTCGGATTCCTATAAATTCAAAAAGATCTTCTGCACACCCGAGGTATATTCTCTCGGCTTTCGGTGGCACGAGCATCCCGCGTTCAAGGATTATCGCTTCGGCGAGGGGATGGAAAGAATACAGACCGAGGCGGATGCCTTTTTCGCATCGCTCGGCTTTGAGCACGATACGCACAACGGAAGATATAAGGTAACGAATCCAAAAAGCGAAAGAGTTGCGCTCTTTGCGCACTACGGCTTCGGCATGGCGTTTTTAAGCGCGGTGCTGGATATTCCCTATCCCATGTTTTCAAGGATGGCGATCCTTTTCACCTCGGGCGTTACCGCCATACGCTTCAAGCCCGAAAGTGACGGCTACGCGATCCCGCAGATTCTGACCTTAAACTCCGAGGCGCATCTTTTTGCCGACGGTTTGCCCATGCGCACTTAAAAAATACAGATACAAAAACAAGACCGAATCCGCAGATTCGGTCTTGTTTTGCTACAATATGACAATATTTATTTGCATTATCTTTCGGATTTCACATAATAACCGAGCTGCGGAAGTCCAAGCTTCAAGCGATGCACACGGTTGAAGAGGAAGAGATCGAACGCCTCGTGGATCTCCATTTCCCTTTCGGAAAGCGCCTCGTGCAGATCGAGATACATCTCCTTTGCGGCCTCGATATCGCCTGCGGCACCCGCGCCGTAGATATGCGCAAGCTGCTCAACGATGAAGGCGTGGTGGCGAAGATACATCCAGGATTTTCTGTGAACGGCAGGGCCGCGGCTCTCGTTTTTCTCGATCACGGGGCGAATAGCGACGAGCAAGAACGGAATCTCCTGAAGTGCCGCGAGGAATGCGCGATTATTTTGCCAAGAATCCGATTTGATCTCGGACTGATTTCCGATTCCATCCTCCTCCACGCCTGCGGATTTATAGATGGCGTTCATGATCTTTGGATCGAAGATCTCGCTGACCTTTTCAAGATACGCGCGCGCCGCTTTCGCATCCGCGCCGAAGGCATGTGCAAAGTGATCCTCCGCAAAGCTCTCGTAATCGACCTCCGTGTCAAAAAGCGTTTCCGCAAGAACGGACATGGGAAGCGCCGTCGGGAAGAAGGATCTGGCCGTCTGGTCCGACATATTGCCGTCAAACCCCATCATTTTCATGCGTTTCATATCGCGGTGCACGCCGCGCGCAAGGCTCATACCCGCGATATCGTTATAGGTGAAGTTATAGAAGCGGTATTCGTATACGCAAGCGGGGATCTGCTTCGAGAAGCCCTCCTTCCATTGCTTGCGCCAAAGATGCGCGAGGTCAGCTGTGGGGTTTTTATACTTATTGCGCTCGAAGGGCGGGATCTCGCCTACGTATTCGTTTGCCTCGTAGCCCTTATTATAGTCGATCGAGCAGGCGGAAAGAAGGACGAAGCGCGATGGATTCTTCAGCTTCTCCTCGAAGGGAGGACGGTTGGTATCCACGTAGAGGATCAGAACAAGCTTTGCATCGACACCCGCCGCCGTGAGTGCGGCATCCAGCTCGTTTAAGAAGATCACGTACCAATCCGAGGGGTGCTTCTTCACGCACTCGGCGCATTCGCAGTGATTGTTCATACCGTCGGCAAGCCAGACGTGGAAGAAATCAACGTAGGGCTTTTTCTTTGCATAATCGAGCCAGAAGGAGATCAGCTTTTTGCGCGCCTCGGGGTTGGAATAGCAGAAGTGCGTTACGAAGGTGCTTCCGTTCAGGTCTCTTTTTCCCTTCAGCTCGGCAAGATACTGCTTTGCCTCCTCGGGAAGCGTTTTTTCGTGAGAGGGCGGGCCGTGATGGATGCCGAACGGCTCGAACATCCAGCCGTGACCAACGTTATGGAACTG
>JAZQTA010000086.1:0-4574 GCA_045630385.1 Eubacteriales bacterium
CAAAGCACGAAGTGCCACCGCGTTCAGCGGTGCGGCTCGCAAGGAGTATGAGCTTGCTTCGCAAATGTTTTAAAAAACCGCAGAGAATCCGAAAATTCTCTGCGGTTTTTTGTTTTTTTGCAAATAACTATTTACAAAAACCCTTATTTTATTGAATGATATTCAGTTTAATTCCGTTCGCGCCGAAGGGAACGGAAAGATATTCCGTTGTAAATCCGGCGGGTAAGCCGCCGTCCACAGGCCAAAAGCGTCGGAAGGTGAAGCTCGGGCAACCGATCGGCCTTTTCTCGGAATTGATCAGATGATACGGGCCGAAGAGGTTGCGAAGGCTCGAGGAGAGAACGATCTCCACCTCATTTTCGCCCTTTGAAAGAAGCGAGGTGATATCCCCCTTCTTATCCATAGCGAAAACCTTTTCCTGATCGCCCACGCGCACGGTCGCCTGGATGAAATTACCGTCAATATCCAAAACCGCGCGTCCCTCTCCGCCGTAAGAGAGCTTGCCCTTCAAAACGAGCTTGCCGCTATAGAAGGGATACCCTCTGCGGTAAAGATCGGTGGCAAGGGGCGGCAGTCCCTCGCGCTTATGAAGCACATGGGAGGCATCCACGGTGAAATCGCCGTGAAGGTAAGTGTTTTCGATCGCGGTATCGTAATAGAGGCAGTTTCGAAGGCTCTCGGTCGCCGCGGGATTGAAGAGGCAATCGTACACGCCGTCATGCTGATAATAATCCAAGGAATATTCGATGATGTTCTCGCCTGCATCGGCCACGAATTTCGCCTCGCGGAAGTTGATATCGAAGGCGCTCTGCGCAAGCGTGAGAGGCTTTCCGTTGCAGGTGAGCGAAAGAAGCCTTGCGCGCTCCATCACGAAGGTCACGGGCATGGCGGCATCGGTCACGAAGCGCTGGCGCACCGTGAGGCGGCCCTTATAATCGTCGCGCAGAAGCTTTTCAAACTGCGCCGCAATATAGAAGGGTGCGCCGAAGGCGCCGTCCTCTCTTGCGACCTCGGCAACGTCCATCACGAGGGAGTTTTCCCCCATGGAGGCAACCGAAAAGCTTGCCGTCACGTCCTCCGTGCTCACGCGCTCACAAAGCGGCGCGGCGCTCTCGTCGCGCACGAAAATCATAGAGCCGTGCGCAGGGAGAGTGAAGGAGTCGCGCACGTTCTTCGTTTCCAGCGTGATCAGATCCAGCGCCTTGAAGGCGGAGGAAAGCCCGGGCATTTCCACGCGGCTCTCTGCCTGCGTGTCCATATTCTTCACGAAAATAAACTCTCCGAGCTCGCTTTTTCTCGCGGTGATGAAGGTGCGCTCGTCGGGCGCAAAGAAGGGATAACGCTTGGCTCTTACAAGATCCTCAAAGCTTACGTTCGAGGTAAGCGCAACCCGCTCGGGGCGGCCGTCCGTGCAAGGAATCTCGCCCTCCATAAAGAGCGCCCCCTTGAAGTCCTTCAGCATATTGACGGTGGAGGAGGTCAGGGTGAGCATCTTCGGAACGATCACCTTGTCGTATACGCAGTTGCCAACGCGCAGATTTCCGTTTTCCACCTTGCCGTGGCGGGCGAGAATGCTCTCGTCCACAAGCTGGAAGGTGAGTCCCTCGCGGCGCATACGGCGAAGCAGAAGATCAAAATCCTCGCAAAGCCCCTTAACGCTCTGCTCCTCCTCGGAGCGGATGTATTCCATCCAGATCGAGTGGATCGGGTGGATGACTGCCACGTCGCAAACCTCGTCGGTATTCGCAACGAGTGCGCCAAGGCGCGTGAAATATTCGTTAAATTCCTTAAAGCCCTCGAACCAGCCGCCATGGGGAGAGAATACGGGCGGATGGTCGATCTTTCCGAAATCTGCCATCGAATAGGGATAGAGGTGGTGGCACAGAAGGTTCACGCCGTGGAAATACTGCGCATCACCCAGCCCCTTCAGGTCATAGGGCGAAACGTCAAAGCCACAGCAGGCGAAGGTCTCCGTCAGCACCTGCTTTTTGCCGAGCTGGGATGCAAGGCTGCCGATCTGCTTCGGGCCGATCTCGTTGGGGCAATTTCGCGTGAGATGGTCAATGCCGGGAATATGCTCGTATTCATAGCTCGTGGTGACCGCGCCGCAGCCGAGCATCTGCCCATGCAGATTTTCCTCCTCGATGGAATGCCCCGTCAGCATGCAGTTATGCGCGGTGCACCAATCGTAGATCCTCTTATAGAAATTCTCGCAGTAGAGGCGGTTCATCGTGGCGTAATACTTCTCGCGGAACGCATATCCCCTCTCGTCATGCAGGAAAAGATAGCAAAGTCCGTCGCGCACGTCCAGCCCCTCGGCGGCAAACGCCTCGGCGACCGAGGGCGAATACGGCGTTGCATAGCGGAACCATTGCGGCTCGTCCGTGAAGAAGCCGACGAGCTCGCGCCCGAAGCTCTCCGCAAAGCGCTTATAGTATTCCTCATAGGTCGTTTCAATAAAGGCATCCACGACCTTGGGGTCAAGAATATCGGTGTTCGAACGATTGACTCTGATATAAACGTTCAGATATTCCTTTGCTCCCGTAGCGGGCGTCTCCACGCGCACGTAGCCCTCGGGGCGCTCCACGAAGGAAGCGTAGGCCGATGCATCGAAATCGCCGCGCGAAAGCTCAAGATACTTTGCAAGATACGCTTCGTTTTCAAGAAGCTTGCCGCCCGTGAAACCGCTGGGCCATCCGTTTTCATCGTAGCACCAGGCATTCATGCCAAGCTCGCGCGCCTTTTTGAGGCACGCGCCGATGCAAGAGAACCACTTTTCTCCAAGATATTCATCGCTCATACCGGTTCTCGAATGCATGATAAAGCCGCCGATACCGACCGAATGCATCTCTTCGATCTGGCGCAGAAGATGCTCCTCCTCCAGCGCGTTGTTCCAGGACCAGAACGGCACCGCCTTGTACTTATTCAGGTTGCCGCTCAAAAAGGATCTATAATCAGCCATAGGAATTCTCCCTTGTTTTTTTCTACCATTATTATATCTTAATCGCGCGCGCGTGTCAATAGGAATTTAAAAAGGAGAGCAACGCAGGATGTCATCAAGCCTCCCCTGTGCAAGGGGAGGTGGCGCGGCAACGCCGTGACGGAGGGGTTGTATAAAGTTATAATCTAAACAAAACAATCCCTCAGCCGCTTCGCGACAGCTCCCTTTACACAAGGGAGCCTAAAAAGTGACAAATGAGAGCTTCGCCACCGAGCAAGCCTTCCCTCTCCTCATCCGTCGCTCGCTATGCTCGCGCCACCTTCTCCCGCAGGAGAAGGCAGAAAAAGGAGAGCACCCGAAATCGGATGCTCTCCCAAAAATGCATTTAGCGGTTTGCCGTCAGGCAATCACTTTTTTAGTGATGAGCCGACAAGTCGGCGTTATGAATTCGCTTTGCGAATGTTATGAGTTTGGCGTTGCCAAACGTGATGATATGATTGCCCTTCTAACTTCAAACGAGGCGTAGCCTCTCATAGTTACGCGTAGCGTATCATACTCCTTGCGAGACGCCTTGAATAAATCAAGGCGTGCTATCGCACCTCTTTGCTTTCGCAAAGGTCTCGCGGAGCAATCTGCGCGTGGCTCTCTCATGCAAGCATGGACTCGCTCACGCTTGATTATCACGCGCCTTTGGCGCATCATAGTTTGCCGTCAGGCAATCTTAGTTTCAAGATGTAAGCCGCGGGCTTACATCTTGAGCGCTCCGCTATCCTCGCTCCAAACCCAATCACCGCCGAGGTCGATCGTGGGCATATCCCAATCGAAGATCGAGTTGTCGCCGACGGATGCGGTGATCACGTCCTCTTTGGCAAAGGAAACGACCTCTGCTTTAGGAGCAATATAATTCTTTTTCATCGTTTTTCTCCTTTCATCAGGGCTTCGGAAGCGTATCTACGTACGCCTGTGCATACTGCGCGTAGTTATAGAGCGCGGCAATCTTTGCCTGCGTAGCGGTATCGAGGTGCTTGTAATAGTTTTCAAGGCTGTACGTATACTCCTCGCCGTCAACGTAGATCTTCATATCGCCTGCGAATTCATTGATATAAAGTCCGGTAAATATGACGGAGCCGTTTACGATATCCGCGCGCTCGGAGCGTCCGGTCGCCAGCACGAGGTTCACGTTTTTGCCCTCTGCGGCCGCGCCATCGATCTCGATTGCGATCGTGCTCGCAACGTTGAAGCGGATAGCGGTCAGGCTGACGAGCGTATTGGTGGAATCCTTGGCAACGATATCGATCGCATCATAGTCATCGGGAGCGGCTACGCTTTCAAGGAAGCTTGCATCTTCCGATACCGCACTTACGTACGCAACCATTGCGTAGGTGAGATTGTGAACAGGTTTATAAGCCGCCGTCGCAAGGATCTGGCGCGCATACGAGCCGATATTCACGGGAAGCACGTGCACGTTCCCACCGATCGTGATCTCTACGGGAACGGACTTATTTGCAAGGTTGGGAGCGATCGCATGGGTAAGCGAGTAATATCCCTCGCTTGCCTCCAGCTTGCTCATATCCACGGGTGCGCCGCCGATCTTCAGCGCCGTGAAGCCAAGCGCATCCGAAAGCGAAAGGTT
>JAZQTA010000087.1:0-2440 GCA_045630385.1 Eubacteriales bacterium
TCAACGGTACGGGGCGCGTCCTTAGCAAAGGAGGAGCAGATAGGGCTCTTGCAGTCAAGAAGGCGCAAGGGGTTCTTGTCAAGGCGGCCAAGGCAGGTTTCGCACAGCTCTGCCTTGTGGAAGGCAAAGTGGTCGGTCAAAGCCTTTTTGTAAGCGGGGCGGCACGCCTTGCAGCCGATAGAGTTGATATGGAGCTTAACGTTCTTAAGGCCGAGACGGCGAAGAACGGCGGCACCGAGTGCGATGACCGATGCGTCTGCCGAGGGGGTCTCGCTTCCGAACATTTCTGTGCCGAACTGGAAGAATTCGCGCGTTCTTCCCGCTTGCGGCTTCTCGTGACGGAAGCAGCTCATAATGTAATAGTATTTTTGCGGCATCGTGTCGCCGTATCTTCCGTTCTCACTAAACGCGCGCACAACCCCTGCGGTGCCCTCGGCACGGAGGGAGATGCTTTCCTCTCCGTCGAGGAAGGTGTACATTTCCTTTTGCACCACGTCGGTCGTGTCGCCAACGCCGCGTACGAAAAGCTCCGTCAGCTCAAAGGTGGGAAGGCGGATCTCGCCGAAGCCGTATTTTTCGGCTTCCTCGCGCATAATGCCCTCAATATAGCGGAATAAGGGGGTCTCGTCGGGCAAAATATCTATCGTGCCCTTGATCTTCTGTATCATAGCTTGTCCTTTCTTAATGCTCGGCGGGTATAGAGAGCTCGCCGAGAAGCTCATGAATGCGTTCTGCTTGCTTGGTAAAATGTAGCGCGCCGACGACAGCCTCCAGCCCCGTTGCCGTGCGATATTCTGCATAGCTGGCGTGCTTTGGCGGCTTCAATCCCTTGTGGTTGTAGGCGCGATGGTAGATGTCTCTTTCCCATTCGGTGAGATTCGCTTCGATCCTTGAAAAAAGCGCGGCTTGGCTCTCCGCCGTTACAAAGGAGAGGGAAAGACGGTTGAGGTCCTTCGCGTGAGAAATACCCGCGCGTACCAAATGCTCTCGGACGTAGAGCGCGAAAACCGCGTCTCCAAGATACGCCAAAGCCTCGGAGGAGGGAAGAGAGGCGGCGGGGAAGGCTATGCTCGTGTCGCTCATTTTGCTAAAAGCACCTCTTTGTTCGTTCCGTAGAAAATATCGTTCTTGTTTGCCATCATGGAGAGAAATTCCTCGAAGGCATCCCAGGTGTCGTTGATATCAAACTCGTAGGCGTGTCCCCAAATATAGAAGATCGCGGGCTCCTCGGGCTTGAGTGCCAAAAACTTCTCGCCAAGCGCGAGCATTTTATCCATTTCAAGATGGTAAACGGTCGGCTCAAACTCATAAAGGTTTTTCGAGAGGGCAAACGCTCCGTTCGAGTTGATGGTGCGGCAGTATTTGATGCCTGTGTTTGCCTTGATGACGTTTGCCACGCGCGTGTCGAAATTCACGCCGCCGCCGGGGTATGCGAAGCCGACGACCTCGTAGCCCGCGAGGGCGGAAAGGGCAAGACGGTCCTCTTCTACCTGGCGGATAATGTTTTCCTCGGTCATTCGGGGAAGCATAGGATGCGTTAAGGTATGGGCGGCGATTTCGTGACCCTCGTAAATGTGTCTTACGTCCTCAGCCTTTACCTTGGAGTGATCCACAAGCCTTCCCGGCATCAGGGTCGAGCTTTGACCGAGCATACCTGAGTTTAAATTAAAGGTCGCTTTCATTCCGTATTTGCGGAAAAGCTCGGCTAAGCGCACGTCCTGCGTTACGCCGTCGTCATAGCTGAAGGTGATCGCTTTCATTTTTCCTTGAAACATACTGTCACCCGCCCTAAAACAGGGCATCCTTTCTTACATAACTCTTTACATATTTTATCATAGTTTAGAGCGCTTTGCAAGTGGAAAACGCGCTTTTTTCCAAAAATATCGAATGAAGCAAAAAAAGAGGAAAAAACTATTGCAAAGAGGCAGGAGAATATGGTATAATTACTATGTATTACTTTATGCTAATGAAGGGAGAGATTTCCTTTGGAACCGTTGGAGATTCAAAAATACAGCTATATTTTCGACAATCTTTCCCGCGTTCGGGAAAGCGTTGCGCAAACAGCGCTCAGGCTGGGCGTTTCCGAGCCCGATATCCTTGCCGTGACCAAAAGCGCAGAGAGCGCGGAGGTTGAGGCACTCGTTCGCCTTTTTGGGCAAAAAATGATCGGAGAAAACCGCACCTCGCTTTTTAACGAGCGTTACGGACTGTTTTCGGACGGTGAGCGCCCCGAAATGCACCTGATCGGCTCGCTTCAGACCAACAAGGTCAAGTATATCGCGGGAAAAACCGCGCTTATTCATTCGCTTGACTCCGAGCGCCTTGCCGCCGAGATCGAAAAGCAAGCGGCGAAAAGAGATATTAAGATCCGCGTTCTTCTTGAGATCAACTGCGCGTGCGAGGATGCCAAGGGCGGCGTTATGCCGAAGGATGCGGAGCG
>JAZQTA010000088.1:0-54545 GCA_045630385.1 Eubacteriales bacterium
AAGATTGATATCACGAAGGCGCGCAAGGTTCCCTGCGGCAGCCTCGAGGATTGCAACAAGAGAGTGATCAACCAGTACATCCATCCCGAAGTAATCAAGTCCTGCCAGCTCGCTATGGGTCTGACCGAGCTTGAGGTTGGCTCGAACTGGAACACCATGCCCTGCCACACCCATGACAGACGTATGGAGGTTTATATGTACCTCGATATGGGTCCCGATGATGCGGTATTCCACATGATGGGCGAGCCCAGGGAAACCCGCCATATCATCATGCACAACGAGGAAGCCGTGATCTCTCCCTCCTGGTCTATCCACAGCGGCGTAGGCACGAAGAACTATTCGTTCATCTGGGCTATGTGCGGCGAGAACCAGGAATTTACGGATATGGATCATATTGAAACGAAAGAACTTCGTTAAAAACAAAAATTCCGAAATACTGCGTTGTCGGTCGAGTCGCTCGGATCGCCGTAGGCAACTACGGCTTCGCGTCGCTCCCGACCTTACGCCTTGTCTTTCAAAATTTTTGAGTTTTAACGCTGTGCACAGACGGAGCAAAGCGCGAGCGACGCTCGACATAGGTAACTATGCCGTCGCGTGGCTCGCTCGGTTTGCCTCGTCTTGCGAAATTTCTCCTCGCCGAAAAAGGCGAGAGAATAACACAATTTAAAAAACTAAATTAAGGAGTATATAAAATGAGCAAGATCAGTTTTTGCCTTGAGGGCAAGGTTGCCCTTGTAACCGGCGCATCCTACGGTATCGGCTTTGCAATCGCAAAGGGCCTTGCAGGCGCAGGCGCAAAGATCGTATTCAACGATCTGAAGCAGGAGTTCGTTGATAGAGGCCTCGCGGCATACGCTGCAGAAGGCATCGACGCGAAGGGCTACGTTTGCGACGTTACCGATGAGGACGCTGTAAACGAAATGGTAGCAAAGATCGAGAAGGAAGTCGGCGTGATCGACATTCTCGTGAACAACGCAGGTATCATCAAGAGAATTCCTATGATCGAAATGAAGGCTGAGGAGTTCCGTCAGGTAATCGACGTTGACCTGAACGCTCCCTTCATCGTTTCCAAGGCAGTTCTCCCCTCTATGATCAAGCAGAAGTCCGGTAAGATCATTAACATCTGCTCGATGATGAGTGAATTCGGCCGCGAGACCGTATCTGCTTACGCTTCCGCAAAGGGCGGTCTTAAGATGCTGACCAGAAACATTGCATCCGAGTACGGACAGTACAACATTCAGTGCAACGGTATCGGCCCCGGCTATATCGCAACGCCTCAGACCGCGCCCCTTCGTGAGAAGCAGGCAGACGGCTCCAAGCACCCCTTCGATAGCTTTATCACCGACACCAAGACGCCCGCAGGCCGTTGGGGCGATCCCGAGGATCTCGCGGGTCCCGCCGTGTTCCTTGCATCCGAGGCCTCCAATTTCGTAAACGGACAGATTCTGTACGTTGACGGCGGTATTCAGGCTTATTTCGGTAAGCAGCCTTCGTAATTGGAGCTTCCGCTTTTTGTCAGTTTTTCCCGTTTTCCTCCTCTCGCGGTAGTTTTCTACCGCTTCGGGATGAAGAACGAAAAAATCTGCTCAAAAATCGTTTGCTCTACGAGCTTCCGCTTTTTTCCGCTCGGCATAAAACCTATGCCGAGCGGAAAATACTTTCATCTTGATTTTTTCTTCCTCTTATGCTAAAATAGTAAGGGGAAGATTTTTTTGTCCCCATCGGCCGATCGAAAACGAATTTCAAAGAAGGGAGAATGCTATGATCCAGACCGAGATCCGATTGCCGCTTACCTACGAAGAAGCGGATATAGAATGCGCCTTGCGCGAAAGCCTCCCTCTTTTTGACGAGCCGATTTTTGAGATCAAAAAACTGCGCCGCGCCTTGAAGGGGGGCGGGGCAGAGGGGCGATATTTTATGCTTCGCGTGGCGTTTTCGGTTTCCGCAGAGAAGGAAGCAGGGCTTCTTAAAATGAAAAAACGGGTATCTCCCTACGAAAAGCCGCAGATATCCGTTCCTAAAATAAAAAGCGAAAAATCCCCCGTTGTAGTCGGCATGGGGCCGGCGGGGCTTTTTGCCGCCTTGATCCTTGCCGAAGCGGGGGCGAAGCCCATTCTGCTGGAGCGCGGACGCCCCGTGGAGCAAAGGCGGAAGGACGTTGCCGCATTTTTTGCGGGCGGCGCGCTTTCCGAAATTTCCAATATTCAATTCGGAGAGGGCGGCGCAGGCGCGTTTTCGGACGGAAAGCTGAAGTTTGGCGCGAGAGACGGTGCCATTGAAAGGGTTCTTGAAACGCTGGTTGCGTGCGGTGCGCCCGAGGACATTCTTTATAAGGAAGGGCCTCACGTGGGCACGGATCTGCTTTGCGATGCGGTGCGCCGCATTCGCGAGAGGCTCTTATCCCTCGGCGCGACGGTGCATTACGAGGCGCGGATGTGCGATTTCTCTTTATCGTCGGGGCGGGTTTCCTCCGTTTCATACGAGCAAAACGGAAAGATGCACCGCATAGAAACGGATGCCTTGTTTTTGGCGACGGGGCATAGCGCAAGGGACGTATTTCATCTTTTGCACGGGAAGGGCGTGCGCCTTGAACCAAAGGGCTTTGGTATTGGCGTGCGCGTGGAGCATCCGAGAGAATATATGGATGCTCTCGTTTATCCCAATGCCGCGGAGCGGGAAGCGCTCGGCGCGGCATCCTATCATCTCGTTACGCATCTTGAAAGCGGAAGAAGCGTGTATAGCTTCTGTATGTGCCCGGGCGGCACGGTGGTCGCCGCCGCATCCGAGGCGGAGGGCGTTTGCACCAATGGCATGAGCGAGCACGCGAGAGATGCAGAAAATTCCAACAGCGCGCTTTTGGTTTCGGTAACGCCCGAGGATTTTCCCTCCGACCACCCCTTGGCAGGGCTTGAGCTTCAGCACAGGCTGGAAAACGCCGCATTTTTGGCGGGTGGCGGTGATTATTCCGCTCCGGCGATACGGATGCAGGATTTTATGGAAAGAAGCGAGGCGCTTTCGCTTGGCTCTGTGCGCCCCTCATATCCGCGCGGTGTGCGCCTTGTATCGCCCGATGCCTATCTGCCCGCTTATATCACCGAGAGTCTGCGGTCTGGAATTGCGGATTTTGAAAAATGGATGCCGGGCTTTTATTATTCGGACGCGGTGCTGACGGGGGTGGAGGCAAGAAGCACCTCACCCGTGCGCGTGCTGCGCGAGGGGAGCGGAGAAGCGCCCGAAATACAAGGTCTGTATCCGTGCGGTGAAGGCGCGGGCTATGCCGGCGGCATCGTTTCCTCCGCGGCGGACGGCGTACGTATGGCTATGAAATTTCTCGAAAAATGTAAATAATTGTAGGGAATAATCTTCATTTTCCTTTGGAACGGAATGAGAAAAAAGAGATAAACACGGTTTTTGTGTCTATCTCTTTTTTATTTGGATTTTAAAGCTGCATCATGCGCAACAGATAATCCGCCGCTTCGGCGCGCGTCACCTCTGCGGTGTGCTCGTAAGCGCCGTCGCTTTCAAGAAAGATGCCGCATTGATACATGCCCTGCACAGAGGCTCTCGCCCAAAGGGGAAGTGCCTCTCCGTCTGCCACGGTGGGGATCTCTGTGCCGCCGCTCTTGCCCGTGATCTTACTCATGATGAGCGCCGCCTCGGAGCGCGTCACGGTATCGTTCGGCCTGAAGCATAAGCCCGTGCCGTCAAAGCTTCCGCGCACGATGCTGAGCCGCGTGGCCGTTGCCACGTAGCCGCGAAGGGAAAGCGGGATCTCTTCGTTATCGTCAAAATAAGTGGAGGTCAGCGTGCTGTCGGCGCGCAGGCCGTGTGCCTTCATTGCCATTGCCACAAATTCGGCGCGCGTGACTGCCGTGCCGGGCGAAAAATACATATCATCGCCCACGCGCGTACCGCTCATGATCCCCTTTGCCTCCATAACGAGAGCCGCATTGGCAGAGGGGTGCGCGTCCATGTCCTTATAGGTGACGGCGGAAAGCCGCTTTTCCACCTCGATCTCAACGGAGGCGGGGGCGGTGAAATTGCCGTAGCAGTCGCGCACGACGTAAACGAACCGATCCTTTCCGGTAAAGCCGTCCGTCGGAGTGTAGCAGTAAGCACCGCCTTCCTTATCCGTCAGCAGGAGTGTGCCGTTTTCGGGATAGGCGACCACCATAAATTCCAAGGCATCCCCCTCGGGATCGCTCGCCGCAAGGTGGCCGAAAACCGAAACGGATTCCTGCGACCAAAGGGAAACGCTTTCGTCCTCATCGAAATCATGCTCCGGCGCATAGTTCACCTTTTCGATGAATTTCAAAACGAAATCCATCTCCGCACCGCCCATAAGACCTTCGGAGGTAAATGAAAATTTACATTCCGACACGCTTTTGTCGGCAGGCATGAAGGAGAGCGCGGAAATATTCTTGCGCTTGACGGTTTGCCCCTCGCTGACGCGTCGGCCTCCGTACATCAGCGCACCGGCAGAGGTGGGCGGTAGAGAGGTGATCGTGACGGACTTGAAATCCGAGACGTTCATGGCGGTTTTGAAGTCGATGTCCGAGAAGCTCATCTTTTGTCCGCAAAGCCCGGTCTTGATCATTTTCGTTTCCTTGCTGAGAAGGCTGATGCCCGTGCCGAGCGTAGCCGAGGCGACCACAGGCGGAAGCACGGCGAGCATACAGGCGAGAAGTAGAATTAGGGTTTTCTTCATTGTTCTTTTCCTTTCACAAAGCGTTTGTATGACCTATTTTTCCCCAAAACCGCAGGAAGGTATACATCAAAAAAGGAAAATCGTACATTTTCTGTGCGGCATAAAGGGGTTGACAAATTTAAGTACTCTATGCTATAATTTAAAATGACCTTTATTTTTTATATTAGATATTTATAGCTAAAGTTAGGAGTAGATGCTGTTAATGGATAGTAAATCCGTAAACGCGGTGGCTTTCGCAGAGCGCCACCCCCCTTTTTATAAACGAAAATGGTTTTTCATTATGCTGGCCGTCGTGGCGTTTCTTGCTATGGTGGGCTTCGGTGTGTATATCGGCCTGCGCCCCGAGCCGCCCGCGCCGATTCGCGGAATTTGCGTGTACGGTGATTACGAATATGAAATTTTAGAGGATGACACCATTTCCATTCTCACCTATACGGGTGATGAGGAGGACGTGTTCGTTCCCATCGCCTTGGAGGGAAGGCTCGTTACCCGCATCGGTGATTTTGCATTTTCGCAAAACGATTCGATCGTGACGGTAACGCTTCATCCCATGATAAAGGAGCTCGGTGAATATGCCTTTTATAAATGCATCGCTTTGACGAAGGTGGAATTTGCGGATGGGCTTGAGGTTCTCGGCACGGCCGCCTTCCATCAATGCACGCTTCTTGAGGAGGCGATCTTGCCCGATAGCATCCGAGAAATGGGAGATATGGTCTTTTCCCAATGCCTTGCGCTGAAAAAGGTAAAGCTTCCCGCCACGCTTGGCTCTCTCGGCATCGCAAGCTTTGCGGTCTGCCAAAATCTCAAGGAGATCGAGCTTCCCGAGACCTGCGCGTCGATCGGAGAGAAGGCCTTTATGGGATGCGAGTCGCTTGAGGTGCTTGCGCTTCCCGAGGCGATCCGAGAGATCGGCCCGCATGCATTTCAGGCATGCACCGCATTGAAGACTCTGGATCTTCACATGGTGGAAAGCATCGGTGAGGCCCCGATCTCGGGCGCTTCCGCAATGGAGAGCATCACCGTGGATGCGCAGAATACCGCCTACCACGTGACGGACGGCGCACTCTATGAAACGAAAACGAAAACGCTGATCGCGTTTCCCATGTCCGCTTCGATCACGGAGCTTTCCGTAGAAAGCGGCACGGTTGCCATCGGTGCTTATGCCTTCGCGGAAAATTTGAAGCTTGGAAAGCTTGTCCTTCCCGAGGGGCTCGTGCGCGTGGGAGATTACGCGTTGCACCAAACGAAAAACCTTTTGGAGCTTTCGCTTCCGTCCTCGCTTTCCGAGGTTGGCGTGATGTCCTTCGTGGATTGCGGATTCATCAGAGAATATAAGGACGAGTTCCTTATTATCGGAGACGGAATATTGATCCATTATACGCCGCAGATGGATGCGCTCGGCGCAAAGCTGAAGCAAACGGAGTATGCCACCCCGGTCGAAACGACCGTGCAGGGAAACAACGGCGCCTCTATCCGTCAAGCGGGCGTGAAGCTGACGCTTCCTGCCGAGGTGAAAAAGATATCCTGCGCCTTTTACAGAAATACGCAGCTGATCGAGGTGACCGTGCACGGAGGCGTTCGTGAGATCGATCCCTATTCCTTCAGCCTTTGCAATTTCCTTGAAAAGGTAACGCTTGAAAACGGCGTTTCGAAAATCGGCGCGTACGCCTTCTTTACCTGCGATCTTCTATCCGCGCTTTCGCTTCCGACCGAGGGACTTTCCTACGTTGGCGAATATGCGTTTTCGGGCTGTGACGGACTCGTCGAGGTGACCGTTCCTTCCTATCTCAAAACGATTCCCGAGGCCATGTTCTTTGATTGCGTGCGCCTTGAATCCGTTATTCTCGAGGAGGGCATCACCGAGATCCAAAGCTATGCCTTTTCAGGAACGGCGCTGAAAAGCGTGAGCATTCCCTCCAGCGTGACCACCATGGGCGATAACGTATTCCAGGCAACCAAGCTGAAAAGCTTCACCCTGCCCGATACCGTCACGAGCGTTGGCGAAGGCCTTTTGCTTGACTGTAAGGATCTGACCTCGGTGACCTTCGGTAAGGGAATGACCGAGGTTCCGATCGCCTTTTTGGCAGGATGCACGGCGCTTACCGAGGTTTCCGTGCCCGAGGGCTATATAGCTCTCGGAGAGGAGGCGTTTTACGCCTGCAGTGCCTTGAAGGAGATTCGCTTGCCGGATAGTTTGACTGAGATCGGAAACGTGGCATTCGGCAAGTGCGATTCTCTTGAAAAGGTGGTTGCAAGAAAAATTGTTTCTATTGGAGATAATGCATTCTTTCTTTGCAAAAAACTGAAGAATTTCAATTTCCCGGCAACGCTTTCTTCTATTGGCAACCAAGCATTCTATTCTTGTTCCGCTTTAAAGGATATTGATCTGACTTATGTAAATGACCTCGGCGTGGAGGTGTTTGCTTCTTGTACTTCGTTGACCTCGGTGCGTATTCCGAGCACCTTCTATTATCTGCCTGCGGGCACGTTCTCCGGGTGTGAGAGACTTCGAAGCGTGCGCATTGAAGCGCCACTGGAGCGTATCGGAATGCAAGCGTTTAATAACTGTATCTCGCTTACGAGTGTGACGCTGCCCGAAACGCTGACGCATATCGACGCGTATGCCTTCGGCGGATGCACCTCGCTGAAGTCGCTTCCCGATATGCCGAGTGTAACTACCTTGGGAGACGGCGCGTTCTCCTATTGCTCCGCGATTGAGGAAATTATACTGCCCTCGAATATAACCGTGCTTGGCGATCGCGTATTTGCCGAGTGCCTCGGCCTTCGTTCCATTGTGCTTGGAGATACGGTAGAAACGATCGGAGAGGCGCTCTTCGATAGCTGTGAGTCGCTTATGTACGTTACGCTTCCGCAGAATCTTGATACGCTTCCCGCAAGAACCTTCCAGAACTGCGCGTTGCTTGCGATCATCACTCTGCCGGACAGCATTCGGGTGATCGAGGAAAACGTGTTTTACAGCTGCGCAAGGCTCGGCCGCGTGGATCTCCCGAAATCCCTGATCAAAATCGGCAAGGCGTCGTTTTTCGATTGCCCCTCGCTTTCCAAGGTCGTATATCCGTATAGCGCGGTGCGCTTTATGGGTGTCACCGTAGAGGAAGGCAACGACGAGCTTTTTGCGGCGCTTCAGTGCGCGGAGGTAGAGTGATGCTTTGTATCAGTATTGCAGATCTCACGGTCGGAATTGCGCATCGGTACGGATATATTCAAAAATTGTGCAAGGATTATCTTGCGCCGCAAGGGGCAGAGCCGATTTTCACGGTTTGTCCCACGCAAGCGGAGCTGGATGCCGAGGGGGCGCTTTCCGAGCCGCGCCTTCCGGATGCGTATCTTGAAAGCGTGGTCGCCTACCGTCAGATCGCCGAGCGGCTTCCGATGTATGGCGCTATGGTTTTTCACGGTGCCGTCGTCGTGCTGGACGGTCGCGCTTACGCCTTCACCGCGCGTAGCGGCGTCGGTAAAACCACGCACCTCTTGCTTTGGCTCAAGGCCTTTTGCGAGCGCGCCTACGTGCTGAACGGAGATAAACCCGTTCTTCTTTGGAAGGATGGCAAGGCGTATATTTGCGCAACCCCCTGGAAGGGAAAGGAAAATCTCGGAGAGGGCGGTATGCTTCCGCTTTCCGGTATTGGATTTTTAAACCGAAGCGAGCAGAATTTTGCGCATCCGATCGCGCCCTCCGATGCACTTGCGGCGTTTCTTTTGCAGGTGTATATGCCGAAAAACGGCGAGGCTCTGCTTGAAACGATGTCACTTTGCGATAAGGTGCTTTCGTCCGTTCCGCTACTTTCCATGCATTGTAATATGGAGCTCTCTGCCGCCACCACCGTGGAGCAGGGATTTCGAGATCTGATAGAAAAGGAGAAAACTTTATGAAAATCGTAGACGGATTCGCTGTCAGAGAGGTGGCGGGCAAAAGCGTTGCCATCGCGGTAGGCGGTAAGGCGGCCTCGCTCGGCGGCATGATCGCCTTGAATGAAACGGGGAAGCTTTTGTTCTCTCTTCTGCAGGAGGGAACGACCGAGGAAAAAATGGCGAATGCGCTTTGTGAGGCGTATGAGATCGACCGTGCGACCGCCGAGGCGGACGTTTCTGCCTTTCTTTCGCCCCTTTTCGGCGCAAAGCTGATCGAGGAATAAAAGAGGATGACGAAAATGAACGCAATTGACAGAGTCAGAGAATATCTTGCGCCCCACGGTCTTCGCGAGGGTGTCATGGAGTTTACGGTATCGAGCGCAACGGTAGCGCTTGCCGCCATTGCTCTCGGCACGGAGGAGGCGCGTATTGCCAAAACGATCTCCTTTCACACGAAGGAGGGGATCGCCCTGATTGTCATGGCGGGCGATGCCAAGATCGATAACCATAAATACAAGGCGTATTTTGAAACGAAGGCAAAAATGCTTTCCTTTGAAGAGGTCGAGCCCATGACGGGATTTCCCGTCGGCGGCGTTTGCCCCTTTGCGCCCGCAGATGGCGTGAGAGTTTTTCTCGATGCATCGCTGAAGCGCTTTGAAACCGTCTTTCCCGCATGCGGAACGCCTGCCAGCGCCATAGAGATCACGCCTGCGCGCTTATCCGAGGTTTGCGCCGGCTGTGAGTGGATCGACGTGACCAAGACGGCCGAGGAGAATGGATAAGGCGGCCTTTCTGCGCGCGCAGAGCACCGTCCTTGGAGAGGGAATCGAAAGAGAGGGGATCGGCACGCTTTCCGAGCGTGCGCTCCATCGCATTCTGAAGCTTGCCGAGGAGCCGTGTGAGGCCTGCCATGAGATCAAGGTGAAGGGCTCCGTTGCCGATATAAAAAATGCGGATGGGATCGTGGAGATCCAAACGCGCGCGTTTGAGCGTATGCCGCCGAAGCTGAAGAAATTTCTTCCCGAATATCCCGTAAAGCTTCTTTATCCGATCGCCAAGAAAAAAACGGTGCATTGGATCGATCCGGAAACCAAGGAGATCGCGCCCGGGCGAAAGAGCCCGAAGACGGGGAAGCCCTCCGACGCGTTCTACGAGCTTTATAAGATCCGCGCGTTCCTTTCGGATAAAAATCTTTCGGTGCATCTCCTTTTTCTCGATATGGCGGAATACCGCTACCGCAACGGCTATGGAAAAGAGAAAAAGCGCGGTGCGGCGCGCATCGAGCGCATACCCACGGCTCTGCATGAGCAGATCGTGCTTTCCTCGCGAGAGGACTACCGTATTTTCCTTCCCGAAACGCTCGGAGAGGAATTTACGGCAAAGCAGTACGCCAAAGCGATCGGGCAGAAGCCGCGCTACGCATATCTCGGTCTTCGTATACTCAAGGACTGCTTCGGCCTGATCTCTCACGTGCGCACCGAGGGAAGAGAATACGTCTATAAAGCGGAACTGTAGATAAAATGTAAAGTGATGTTTGTTTTTTGCATATTTACAGTAAAAGAGAGGAGAAATTCTTTTGAATTTCTCTCCTCTTTGGTTCTTTTAAAAAACTTGATTCTCTCTGTATTTTTTTGGTGCAACACCGATTTTTTTCTTAAAGACCTTTGAGAAAAAGTGATTGTCACTGTAGCCTACGGCCGCTCCGATCTCCTTTATCGGCAAATTGGTGGCCCTCAGGAGCGAGCAGGCCTGATCAATACGAAGATTTGTGATATACCCGATCGGCGTCTGCCCGGTGAATGCTTTGAAGAGCGTATTGTAGCGCGAAACACTCAGCCCATCCATTGCGGCAAGCTCGGGAATGCTGATCTGCTCGGCGTAAAAGCTTTTAATATATGCGATAGAGCGTTCAAGCGGCATCGGCGCGGATACGGCGCGTCGTGCGCGCGCCAGCGCGATCAATATTTGCTCGACAGCAACTGCGGCAGAGAGGTCGCGGAACTCGTCATCGCGCGTAAAGGCCGCGAACATATCCGAAAAGCCTTTCAGCGCTTCCTCGGAATGCCCGGCATGAAAAACGCATGGCAGATCCCCAAAGCCGAGTCGGTCTAAAAGTACCTCGGCGTGCGAGCCTGTAAAGTGTGTGTAATAATAAGAAATTGAGCCGTTCCCCGAAAGGGTATAACGATATTTATATTTTGGGGGAAAGATCACGGCATCTCCTGCTCCCACGCGCACGGTCTCCCCCTTTATATCCATACGCAAATGTCCCTCGTTTATATACATCAGGTAATAATCTGCCCGTCCGTGGGGGTTGTAGGAGGTGAAGGGGTTCGCAATGCTGATAAAGCCTGCGCAATTGATCATATAAGGGTACGCGTCCGATGCGCGGTTGCCCGTATTAAGGCCGTTCATACCCTTTTCTTCAAAGGCATAGTAGGAAACGGATCTCACGGTGTCTCTCCTTTCGGTGAAAAAATACAACGATTAAACAAAATAATCAATTGACTTTACTTGCGAAATAGTATAACATATAAGCATGAAAGTGTCAATGTTTCAATAAAAAAATACACCTAAAAAGGGAGAATATGCAACATGGAAAAGAAAAAGCTGATACTGATCGGCGGCGGCCATCGCGGCAAGGGATATACGCAAATCGGCAAAGACCTTGAAAAATTTGAGCTGATTGCGGTGGCAGAGCCCATAAAGGATCGCCGCGAATTTATCGCAAGGACACACGGCATTCCCGAAAATATGTGCTTTGAGAGCTGGGAGCCGCTCTTGAAGCTCGGCAAGATCGCGGATGCGGCCATCATCGCCACGATGGATCGCGATCATTTTGCTCCCACGATGGCGGCCATCGAGGTTGGGTACGATCTGTTGCTTGAAAAGCCCGTATCCCCTGTGCCGGCAGAGTGCGAGGCGATCGAGGCGGCGGCACGCGAAAAGGGCGTTCAGATCCTCGTTTGCCACGTTTTGCGATACACGCCCTTCTTCCGTGCCCTGAAGGCGCTGATCGATTCGGGCAAGGTGGGAAGGATTATGAATATCGAGCATCTGGAGGGCGTTGGAAACGTTCATCAGAGCCATAGCTTCGTCAGGGGCAATTGGGGCAATTCCGAGCGCGCCTCCTTTATGCTTTTGCAAAAATCCTGCCACGATCTGGATATTCTCCAATGGCTTGTGGGGAAGGATTGTCTGCGCGTGCAGAGCTTTGGCCATCGCTCCTTCTTTTGCGAGGAAAACGCGCCCGAGGGTGCCACCGTGCGTTGCTTTGACGGCTGTCCTCATATTGATACCTGCGCCTATAGTGCCAAGAAGCTTTATATCGAGCGCAGAGACGGAAACTGGTTTCGCGGCGCGGCAACGAAGATGCACAGCGAGCCCACGGATGCGCAGGTAATGGAGGCTCTCGCTACCACGAATTACGGAAGATGCGTTTTTAAGTGCGATAATGACGTGGTGGATCACCAGATCGTCAATATGGAGTTTGAGGACGGTATTCTCGTTTCCTTTACGATGAGCGCCTTCAATCTCGGCGGCAGAAAGATCAAGATTATGGGAACGAAGGGCGAGCTGATCGCAGAGGCGGATAATCCCGTGATCACCTATAACGATCTCATCACGCAGAAAACCGAAAGCATCAATATCAGCGATGCCGTTGCAAACGATTCGATCCTCTCCGGCCATGGCGGCGGAGACAGTGGCATTATGTCCTCGCTGTACGATCTTCTTTGCGGCGATGCATCCGCGGCGGATCTCAGCAATATTTCCATTTCCGTCAAAAACCATAAGATCGTATTCGCGGCAGAGAAATCGCGCCTTGAAAAGCGCGTGGTCGCGATTAGCGAGCTTGGATGAGGAAAATGCCTGCTGCCAATGGCTTGAAAGGCGGCTTCTTATGAATAGGGGCCGGCGCATTTCGGCGCAAACGAAAATGACTGAAAAATAATGAAAAAGCTTTAAAAAACAATAAATGAGCTAAAAATATGGTATCAAAGGCAAAAATTCTGCGAATTTCTCCACAAAATAAAAGTCATTTTCTATTCGCGTTTCCCTCCCTCGGCGTATTTTTATACGCCTCTCGGTCGGGAGAACCCGAATTTCCGCTCGAAATCCCCCTATCCCCTTAACGCAAAAGAGGGTAGCTCAAGTTTTTTGAACTTGAGCTACCCTCTTTTTCTATGATATGAAAGAAAAGATAGCAGTGCTCACCAGCGCGTATCCACCTGATATTTTGCAAATCCGCTTTTTCTGTAGTTTCCGCCCGAGGGGGAAATCTTGCGCAAAAGAGCCGCCGTTGCCGTTATTACAGCGGTGCGATTGATGCCCGAAATATCCTCAAAGCAGCCCTTTGCCGCAATCGAAACGTAAGGAATACCCGTGGAAAGCGTGTGCCAGGTCGTGTGCAAAAGTCCGAAAAGCGCTTGATCCTTGGCGGTTGCGGTGCAGGCTTGCATCGGAGGCATTCCCGTGTCCCAAGGGCAGAGCATACAGTCAAATCCCGCGCGGGTAAAAACTGCCGCTGTTTCCACGGGCGCTTTTTTCGGCTCGTATTGCCAGTCCGCGATCAGAATGCGCTTGGAAATGCGTGAAAGAAGATCGTCGGCCGCCTCCTTATTTGGCGCGAGCGTGTAAAGATGCGGCTGATAGCTTTCGTTGGGGGCAAGAAGCATATCGCCCCACATAATGGCGCGCCGTCCCATCGCGGAAAGCTCGTCCGAAACCTCGTTCAGATAGGAAACGATCAGATCGCGGTTTTCTTTTTTCGTCAGATCAAAATTGTATGCCTCGTCGCATCCGATATGGAAGTATTCACCCTCGCCGAAGAGCTCGCAAAGCTCTTTTCTCGCCGCACGAAGAAGGGAGCGCGTTTTCGGATTTTCGATACTCCAGCACCAGCCGTCTGCATCAAAAAGCGTTTGCAATGCGGGATTCTGATCCAGAACCACGTGTTTGCCGTGGATTACGCGCGAGGCGGTTGCGTGTCCCCAATGGTTCAGCATCGGAATAAGCGAGAGCCCAAGCTCCCTTGCCTCCGCAAGGATCGGACGAAGATCATCCTTTGAAAACGCCTGCGGCCAAGCAAGCTCCTTTAAGCAATCGTAGCGGAGCATTCCCCAAAATTCAATGATAAGATGCGTATATTTCAGTGCCGCCGCAAGCCGCACGAAGCGTGCAAGCTCCCAAAGCTCCGTCTCGGGAAAAACGCAGAAATGCACCATGCGCGTTCGGATCCTCGCGCTTTCGCGAAGCTCGCCGCAGTCCAAAACGGCGTAGGGGCCGCCTTCTCCGTCCTCTGCGCGAATGCGATCGCAAAGCGTAAAAAAGGCGTGGATCAGATCCCTTTCGGTTTTGCCGGAAAGCGCAAAGCCCTCCGTCGTGATACGAATGGCATAGTCCTCGCCCTCGAGCGCGGGCGGCACAACGCCGCCGGCGGAAAGCGTCAGATCCTCGGCGCTTTCAAGGATCAGCTCTGCGTAGTGGAAGGTATATCCGAAAAAGAGTGAGGAAAAAACCTCCTTTGCAAGGCAGGGGTGTGCCTTCGCTCGGATCGTTTTCGCAAAGCGAAGCTGTCCCTCGCTTTTTTCGAATGCTTCTGTGCTAAATATCATATCGGTCTCTCCTCTTGTGGTTATGCTTCTATTTTAACGGCATTTTTCCGAAAATAAAACGGATTTTTTGAGCAAAAGGGTGGACTTTTCGGTCAAGCGCACCTCTCTTTATATTCAGTTAAAAAAATCCTTGATCGCGCCGTAGAGCGCGTCGGCCATGCGCATCGAGCCGAGATCGTTCGGGTGCGAGCCGTCCACGGAGCAGGCGTCGCGGTCGCTGTCACCAAAGAGCGCCTCTGCCGGCACGTACGCTATGCGCGTATCCCCGAGCGCAAGCGCGCGCTCGTAGGTTTCCTTGATCGTTCTCTCGCGCGCCTCGCAGGGAGCGTATTCGCATCCGGGCTTATCGTAGAGCAGGATCACGGCGTCGGGATGTGCCCCTCTTATCCTTTCGTAGATTGAAAAATGCGGGGGAAGCACGCGATCCGGCAGTTCGGCGTACATATTATAGTCAAAGGCGAAAAGCGAGCCGTCAAAGGTATTCACGTAGTCGATCATCGGCGCCTCCGCGTTTCCGTTGCCCGAAAAGCCGAGATTGACGTAGTCGGCGTTCAAGCGGCGCGCGAGAATGGAAATAAAATCGTTGCCGGGGCGCGTCACGCATCCGCCCTGCGTGATGGAGCTTCCGTAAAAGACGAGCGGCTTCTCCACTCTATAAGGCGGTGCTTTCTCGATTTTTGCATTGGGCTCAATGCCGATGGAAAGCGCCTTCACGCCGCCGTAAAGCGGGAAATATAGGTCGATCACGCGCATTTTATCGGTGGGGATCAGCTTCTTTTTTTGCATAAAGGTGATCGGGCACTTCAGAGGATCGGCCGTGTTTTCTTTGTTGAATTCCATCACCTGCGGTGCGTATCTTGCCTGAAAATATCCGTCGGCGTAAACGGAGAAGCCGTGGCTTCCCGTTAAGGACATATGCGGCATCGGAGAAAATGCGGGAATGGTTGCGCGGATCGTAATGGAATTTGAATCAGTCATGAAGCGAATTCTTCCGCCCGCCGTCATTTTTCCAAGCGTGGGGATGCGAGTATTCGTCGCCTCGGCAACCTCGTCGGGCACGCGCACGTAGAGCCCGTGCTTCTCGTCAAAATAAACGCCGTGCAGAGATACCCGTTCATCCTCCGCGCTGATAAAGAGAGCGTTATCCTCCTTTTCGCCCGCAGAGGAAAGCCTTGCGTCGATTTTTGCAATATCCGTTTCGCCCTTCTTCTCGGTCGGCGCTTCGGCAATCGATTTTAGGAGGCACACCGTGTTGGGAAGAAGTCGGAGCGTTTCTCCGTTTTTCGCCGTGCCGATGCCTTCGCAGTCTTTTTCGCTATCCAAAAGAAGAACCTCGTATGCATCCGCGCCGTTTTTTAGGTCGAGCGTCAGCTCGCGCACCTCGGTGCAGGCATCGTCGTCGGTGAAATAGGCTATCATCACCGCAGAGGTATCGCCGTCCCTTGCCGCGGCGGCGTAGATATTCTCGGCATCCGTCTTGCATCTGTAAGCGCTTCCGAGCTTATAAAGCTCGTTGAACATTTTGAAGGGATAATAGCCCTTAAGCGGCTCGTTCGTGTAATAATCGAAAAGACCGTTGTAGGCGCTGGGGCGCGCATCGTAATACATCAGCATATCGATCGAGGTATCGTTCTGTCCGCCGCACATATTGGCCGCAGAGAACGCCGCTCCCTTGATCGAGAGAATATGCTTCATGCTGTATAGGAATTGATCCCAGCCTCGGATGTAATTCCATTCGTCCAGGATGCTCTCCGTATCCGTATAGCCGTGCGCATCGAGCATCTCGCGGATCCATTTGCTTCTTGCGGCCGCGATCTCGGGCACGGGGCGGTAGCAATGCCAGGAGAAGAAGTCCATCGGCACTTGTTTTCCATCCCTCGTAAGATACTTAAAAAAGCCTTCAATCCATCCTTCTCTGTAAGCAGAGGCAGGGCCGCCGATCTTAAGGTGTGGGAAGCACGCCTTAAGATGGGTTGCCGTGATCTCGTAAAGCTCGAAAAACTGCTGATTCGTGCCGCCCCAGGTGCGCTTGTTCGCGCTATCCTCGGGATCAAGATCCGGCTCGTTCCAGATCTCCCAGTATTCCATATCGTAGGTAAAGCCGTCTGCCCAGCCCTCGGTATAGTGGCGGATGATATGCTCGCATATCTCGGCCCACTTTTGGAAATCCCTCGGCGGCAGAGTGTTGTATTTTTTTACCTCGTGCTCGATCTTGCTTCCGAGGCGGTAAAACACTTTAGAGCCGCAGTCCGTGATCTGCTTCATATAGTGGTCGGTAATGGCGAAATCGTAGGATGCGGGATCGTTTACGTCGGCATCAAAATTAGGGAACACCGCGTGCACGTCCACGGTATGCTCGCCGCCGTAGCCGGCGAAAAAGGACGAATCATGCGTGCGTACGTAGGGGATTCCGGCTTCTGCCCAAAGGGTATATCCGTTCGTTTTTTGCCCTCCGAAGCCAACGCCCTTGCGAGGGCCGTTGTTCGTCGCGTGCATCGGCTTCACTCTGCCGTAGCTTTCGGTAAAATCAACTTTTAGTGTATATGCCATCTCGAAGCTCCTCTCAAAACCTTATATAGCCCATTATACCATAGATAGAGCTTTATTTTCAATACTTATTATAGGAAAAGAGGAAAATAAAAAGGACGAAAATGCAAAAATGCACGTTCGTCCTTTGAAAACGTAAAGCTTTTATCAGATGCTCTGAAGCGGCATATCCGCGCAAAGCGCCGAAAGCTCTTCAAGGCTTCTCATACCGCTCACGGCGTCTGCCGCGGAGAGCGCGCCGACGGCGGCTCCGGAAGCGATCTTGAGGATCTCCTTGTCACTCTTGCCGAGATAGATGGCAAGAAGTGCGCCCGCACAGAAGGCGTCACCCGCACCGGTCGTACCCTTGATAAAGCCCTCGGGGAGCTTGTAAGAGGGGCTCTCGGTATAGGTTCCGTCCTTGGAAAGGCAAACCGAAAGCGCGGGCATGTGAATGATCACGCGCTCGCTGATGCCGTAGCTCATGATCTTCTCGGCAATTGCCTTGAGATTTTCCCGCTTGGGCTCGATCTCTGCGATCTTGCCCGCCTCGGACTCGTTGATGATCACGTTGTCCGTGTATTTCAGGCAAGGGATCACGAGCTTGTAGCGGTCGGAGTTCTCGCTTACGAGGTCGATCGAGGTCTTGTTGCCGAGGCTCTTCGCCTTGGCAAGGATCTTCTCGCCGTCGCCGTTATCCACCTTGTCAAGAAGGAGGAAATAGCCGAGGTGAAGCATATCGGCCTTAATGGCACCGAAATCGATGTCCGAAAGCCCGAAGTCTGCGCTTGCGCCGGGGTAGGTGAAGAAGGTTCTCTGGCCACCCACGATGCTCATAACCTCGGTAAAGCTCGTGCGCTCGTTCTGAGCGACGCGGATGCCCGTAAGGTCGATCTTGCGGTCACCGAGCTCGTGCAGAAGAAAGGTCTTTTCGTCGTCCTGTCCCACCTTGCCGATCGCATAGATATCGGTTTCGGGAGAAAGGGTTTTGAGATCGATCGCCACGTTCGGAACGCAGCCGCCCACCGCGCGTTTTACCGCGCGGATCTGGGTCAGCTCGCCAACGGCGGGATAGGAACCGATCTCGTTGATTTTATCTACCAGGATGCTTCCTGCAATTGCAATTCCTGCCATATTAGTTTACGTCGGGGCAGAGAGGACCTGCCAACTCCTCAAGGAAGAAGAGCTTGCCGGGGATGGTGGGGATGAAGGAGGAGGTGATGAATCTGGTGGGCTTGTAGCGAAGCGTCATCCAGAAGCTCATGCCCTGCCACTGCATACCGCGGTTGAAGCAACCGTCAGCGCCGCCGATGGCGTAGTCAGCCTGGAACATAAGGCCGGGGCCCATGGTGTTGGCACGGCAGGGAACCATGCTCGTACGGCTTCTGAAGGAGGTAAGAGCGTTCTGCTCGATGGTCAGAGGATGCAGCTTTGCGGCAATTCTGTAGGGCTGCTTCAGCCATTCCTCGTCGGAGGTGAATTCAGAGCCGAACTGGGGCTCCCAGAAAGCGATGTGGCACATACGGCCGATACCGTAAACGAGAACGAGCTTTGCGCCATCCTTCTTGAGAGCGGCGATCTTCTCGGGGTAGGTGGGAAGGTTTTCCTTGGTAGCGAAGTTTCTGTGATCCTTCGGAACGGTCAGCTCGCCAAGGGGATTGTAGAATGCGTTCTCCATTGCGCTCTGGAAGGAAGCCTCGCCGGTGATGGTGTTACCCTCGGCATCTGCCCACTCGTCCATGTTGAAGCACCATACGTTCTTGCAGGAAACGTTCCACTCCTTGAGGAAGTAAACGGCCCACTTGTACATACCCATAGGTCCAACGGGAAGGATGAAAGCGATCTTCTCGCCTCTCTCGTTTGCCTTCTTGATCTCGTTTGCGATCTCGTGGCCCATCTTAACGTTGAATTCGTCAAGGCTCTGGCACATTACGGGAGAGAAATCCTTGTTCCAGAAATCCTGTCTGTCAAGAACCTCGGAGGGCTTGTGAGAGCAGCACTCGTCGATCTTAACGAAATCCCATCCTTCGGGATAGAAGCCTTCGAGAAGGCTGCCTTTAACGGTAGAATTGAAATCCATGGTAGTTCTCCTTTATGTAAGATTTTAAAATTTATTTTAGTTGTTTTCAGCGTACATCTTGTCGCAGAGTGCCTGGATGTGAACGGCTCTCTTTGCGTACTTGTAGTTGGGCTTGCCCGCAAGCACGTGCTTGGAGAAATCGGCAAGCTGCTTTGCGTAGATGTTCTTGCCGCTTGCGCGGAACTTCTTGGGCTTAATGATGGCGTGCTCCTGCATTGCATCGTAGTCGCCCTGGGGAGCGTAAAGGTAAGCCATCGTTCCAACGTCGTCCTGTGCAAGGGTGTTGTTGCAGATCATATAGCCCTTCGTGCCGTAGATCTCGAGCTTTGCAACCGAAACGTCGTCGGGAATGTTGAAGTTAACGTCGATGTGACCGAGCGTGCCGCTCTTGGTCTTGAAGATGATCACGGCGCTGTCCTCAACCTCGTAATTAAAGGTCTGGGTGTTGACGAAGGACTTGATCTCCACGATATCCTCGTCAAGAATGTACTCCGCAAGCTCCATGCAGTGAACGCCGAGGTCCATCAGCGCACCGCCGCCGCCGAGAGCCTTAACCTGGCGCCAAGCACCGGGGATCTCGGGATACCAGCAGGAGAACTGCAGGCGCACGTTGGTAACCTGACCAACCTTGTCCTTCTTAATGAAGCTGCGAGCCTTCTGGTGGAGGCTGTGGTACTTCATCATGTAGCCGACGCTGAGCTGCTTGCCGGCCTTCTTGAAGGCGTCAAGGATCTCGGCACTTTCAGCCTCGGTTCTTGCGATGGGCTTCTCGATCAGAACGTTTCTGTCATACTTCAGAGCGAGCAAAGCCTGCTCACGGTGGCAGAATACGGGCGTTGCGATATAAACGGCATCGCAAGCAACCTCCTTCAGCATCTGCTCCGCATCGGTGTAATAGGGAACACCGTACTTTTCGCCTACTGCCTTTGCGGCATCCGCAACCTTATCCATAACCGCGCAGAGCTGGTTATTTTCGTCGGCTACGAGAGCGGGGATGGTTCTTCTGTCGGCAATACCTGCCGCACCGATAACGCACCATTTCATTTTCATGGTAAAAACCTCACTTTATAATAAATAAAAATCAAACGAAATCAGGGGAGAAGTCTCTCGGTCGTACCCTTCAGATACGCCTTGCAAACGATGAAGCCCTCTGCATAGTCCGCGCCGCACTGATAGCCGCGGTAGCGGGAGCAGGTTCTCACCATGTCTGCAAAATCGATGTGATCGTGCTCTCTCATCCACTCAAGCTGGCTCTTGTGGCATTCGAGCATCTCAATCTTCTTATCGATGAATTCGGAAACGTCTACGTAGAGCTCGGGCTGGAAGTTCACGCCGGCAAGCGTATCCATATAATAAATGGGAGTCAGCTTGGATGCGGGAAGATCCTTTTCGGTCTTGTAGCCGGGAACGGAAGCGGCAAAGCTTGCGTCGTAAACGAGCTTGGAAACCGCCGTGTGGTCGGGCATATAGTCGTCGGGATTGTGGGTGATGATCAGGTCGGGCTGTGCGTAGCGGATCACGTCCACGAGCTTATCTCTTGCCGATTTGTCATCCGCATAGATCTTCACGTCGTGGCAGCCGCCCCAAAGCACCTCGATGCCTGCAAGTGCGCCTGCGGCTTTAGCCTCACCCTTGCGCATTTCGCCGAGCTCCTCGGGCGGGATGATCACGTGGCCGAGGTCACCGTTGGAAACGTGACAAACGAACACCTTGTCGCCGCGAGCGGCACATTTTGCAAGCGTGCCGGAGCAGGCGATCTCGATGTCATCGGGATGCGCGCCGATAGCCAAAATTCTCATATCTTGGAATCCTCCGTAAAAAAGTTTTTTGCGAAATATTTTTATATTATTATTCCGATTTTATTATAACATCCGCGCGAATAAAAAACAATGCCCAATCGTACACGAAAAGAGTAAAAAAGTATACTTGACTTTTTGCCTCTCCTATGTTATACTCTCCTTGTATGAAAAAATATTTTTATCACAAGATCGAAAATTTGCTTTTGGTGAATAAGATCGTCACGCTGCACCGTTTTTCCTTTGACAAGGATTTTGCGTCCCCCGGTGAATCGCATAATTTCTGGGAGATCGTTTTTGCCGCAAGGGAGAGCCTCGTTTGCACGGCGGACGGAAGGGAAATCATTCTGGAGGAGGGAGAGGTCCTCTTTCATAAGCCCAACGAGCATCATATTCTGCGTGCCAACGGCCGCAGCGCGCCGCAAGTGCCCGTCGTTTCGTTCGAATGCAAATCCGAGGCGATGCGCTTTTTTGAGGAAAAGAAGCTTCGCCCGGACGAGCGGTGTCTGCGCCTTCTTTATTCCGTATTTGAGGAGGGAGAAAAAACCTTCGATATTGCCGTGAGCGATCCGGATAGAGATCGCATGGAGCTTTTGGCGGCGCCCACGCTTGGGGGCGAGCAGCTGATCAAAAACTATCTGGAGCTGTTTTTGATCACCCTGATGCGCTCGCTGACCGAAACCGAGCAGGGAAATCCCGTCTTCGTTGAAAAAAGCGAGCTGCAAAGCCGCCTCGTTCCCAACATTCTCCGCATGATGGAGGAAAGCCTCGGCGGCACTCTGCGCGTAGAGGATATCGCGAGGCAGACCAATTACAGCCGCGCTTACGTCTTTCGGGAATTCAAGCGTGCCACGGGGAAGAGCCTGATGGCGTATTATAATGAAAGAAGGATTCTGCGCGCCGCCGAGCTTGTGCGCGAGGGCGCGCTTTCCGTGCGCGAGATCGCGGAAGCACTCGGATATGATACGCCGAATTATTTTTCGAAAAGCTTTAAGCGCATCATGGGCGTAACTCCCTCGGTGTATAAAAAGCGCGCGATTCGCACCGGCGCGAAGAAAATGGCGAAGAAAATGGAAAACGGCTATTGACAAGCCGCGAAAATTTGTGTATAATTAGGGTTGAAGAATTATATGCAGAGGTAAGCTCTATGAAAGAAATCCGTCTTCTCGGTAAAAAAATCGACGTTGAAAATTCTCCCGTTCTGCTCTCCTATCAGCCGGACGAAGGCTGGGAGAAGGTGTTCCGCCGTCTGCGCGGAAAATGGTCGGTGGAAAACGGATGGCTGATCGGCGAGGAAACCGGCAATTTCGGAGGCATTCTTCTCACGCACGAATTCTATGAAAAGAACGTTATGATCAGCTTCACGATGGCGTCCGTCCTTCCTGCGACGCGCGATTTGAATGCGCTTTTTTGCGCAAGAGTGGACGAGGAAAACTCTTATCTCGGAGATTCCTACGTTTGCGGTCTGAACGGATGGTACGAGCATAAGAGCGGCATCGAGCGCAATCCTCAGCCCGGTCTGAATGCGACCACGGCGCTCTATCATTACGAGCCCGGCAAGGAGATCCACATGATCGCCGGCGCGATCAACGGGCATTGCTTCATGGTGGTGGACGGTGAGCTTGTCAGCGAGCTGTTCGATCCGAATCCCTTGATCGGCGGTGCGGTTGGATTTTCTCCGTATTGCACGAAGCTTCGTATCAAGGATATCGAAGTGCGCGAGATCAAATGGGAAGATTTTCCCCAGGTTTACGAGCCTGAATTCTAATTTTTGTTTACATTTTAAGCGTTTGCTATGTAAAAATATAAATTTTCTATAAGGAGATTTTTCAAAATGGGAAAGAGCACTGATTTCCGGTATAACACCGGCGCGACCAAGGTACCGTGGGCTGCAGTAGGCGAGAACTACAACGCTGAGGACCTTATGGCTGTTATTCGCTTCCTCATGCAGGGCGAAGGCAAGGAGTATGACGAGGCCATCGAGGCTGTTTGGAAGCAGGTTCAGAAGCTGGACGCTGTAGCAACCCCTCCCGGCAAGCTTTCTCTTGCTAAGCACGTTGAAGAGGCAGAGGCCGCATCCAACGAGTATCTGAAGACCGATAGCTCCACCTTCGTAACCAACGCAACCGCAGGCTTCGAGATCGCATATAAGTATGCAAATCTTAAGGCAGGTGACGAGGTTATCGTTCCCGCCATCACCTTCGTTGCAACGATGGCATATCCCCTTTCTATCGGCTGCAAGCTCGTATTTGCAGACGTAGATCCCTATACGCTGAACATGGATCCCAAGGACGTAGCGAAGAAGATCACTCCCAAGACCAAGATGATCGTTCCCGTTCACCTTGCAGGCTATCCCGTAGATATGGATCCCATCATGGAGCTTGCTAAGAAGCACGACATCGTTGTTCTTGAGGACGCTGCTCATGCATTCGGCGCAATGTACAAGGGCAAGATGATCGGTACGATCGGTGATTTCGCTTCCTTCTCCTTCCATGAGGTTAAGAACATCACCTCCTTCGGTGAGGGCGGTATCGTAACCACCACGATCCCCGGCTATGATGCAGAGCTGAAGCGTGCTCGCTTCCTTGGCCTTGATTTCTCCTGCCCCATCAAGGATTGGCTCTACAACATCACTCCCATTCAGGGCAAGTACGGTCCCTTCGTAGCTTCCAACAACTCCTCCACCACCGAGATCCAGGGCCTTGGTCTTGCTCGTCAGATCGCAAGAAACGAGAAGATCATCGCTGAGCGCCGCGCTGCTGCTGAGTACCTCAACAAGAGACTCGCTGTATGCGATGCGATCATCCCCTGCAAGCTGGATGACGAGAACGTGAAGCCCACCTATCATATGTACCTCCTTCAGATCGATCCCGCAAAGGCAGGCGGCACGATCCAGACTCTGAAGAAGAAGCTCGAGGAAAAGGGCGTAACCAGCATTCCTCACTTCGGCCCTCTCTATCGCTTCAACGTTGTTCACACCATCCTGGGCATCGATCCCGATGAGGTTGCAAAGACCTGCCCCGTTTGCGAAGAAGTATTCTACAAGCGCTTCACGCACCTTCCTCTCTACGGTCTTGATGAAGAGCAGCTGATCTACATGGCAGATGCAATTCTTGAGGCGGTTGCAGAGATGCAGGCCGGCAAGTAATTCTTGGCTTAGATATTTTGGTATAAATGATTGTGCGCACCCTCTTGACGTAGGTAACTACGCCCGGCGGGGTGCGCACTTCCATTTCTCCACAAAATCTCGTCGCCAAAATATCCACATTTGATTCGGTGATAAAACGGTGCATCGGCATCGTTTTTTTGCTTCTTCTCTCGCTTGTTTGTTAATGCAAATTGTCGCCAAACAATTCAAAATGTAAATATATATATTCAAAACTACACTTATTTTTCGTCTTTCGCAGGAAAATCTATTAAAAACTCCTTCGCTTTTTCTTTTGTGGCTAAACACTTTTTATCCAAAAACACCCCAAAACACTTTATCTCGATAAAACGGCTGAAAAGGTCGTTTTTTTGTTTTCTTCCGATGCTCCAAAAAATATTGTAAAAAAATTGAAAAAGGTGTTTACAAATACTGATTAATGTAGTAAAATATAAGAGAAAAATATTTATAGGGAGATTTTCTATGAAACGCGTATTGATTAAACTCTCCGGAGAGGCGCTTGCGCAGGATAGCGGCGAGCTTTACAGCCATCCCTTTGTAGACGGTGTTGCCGAGGCGCTCGGCGCTTGTGTAAAGAGCGGCGTGGAGGTTGCCGTCGTTGTTGGCGCGGGCAATATCTGGCGCGGCCGTTCGGGAGGCAATATGGATCGCACCACGGCAGACCGTATGGGTATGCTTGCCACGGTGATTAACTCGCTTTGCTTAAAGGATGCGCTGATCCGTGCAGGCTTCACCGCCACGGTGATGACGGCGATTCCCATGACGCCGTTTGCCGAAACCTACGATGCCGAGCTTGCGAAGCGCTATCTTGCCGTGGGCAAGATCGTGATCTTCGGTGCGGGCCTCGGAATGCCCTTCGTTTCCACGGATACGGCGGGTGCCGTTCGTGCGGCGGAGATTGGCGCGGATGCCATGCTGATGGCGAAAAATATTGACTATATCTATACGGCAGATCCTCGCAAGGATCCCACCGCGCAGAAGCTGCCCGAGGTTTCCTGCTCCTATATTCTGGAGAAGGGGCTTGCGGCGATCGACGCAACGGCCGCGGCATTTTGCCGCTCGGTTGGCTTGCCCGTCCGCATTTTCGGCATGAACGAGCCGATGGATATTTTCTCTGCCGTGAAGGGTGAAAAGCCCGGCACGATCGTAACCCCCGATTGATTAAATTTTTACTACATACAAGGAGAATGAAAAAATGAAATTTGACACTAAGCCCTATGAAGAGAAAATGAAGAAGAGCATTGCCTCCTATTCCGAAAATCTTTCCACGATTCGTGCAGGCAGAGCCAATCCCGACGTGCTGAAGAAGATCAACGTAGACTATTACGGCTCGCCCACGGCGATCTCCGCGATCGCCGAGATCAAGGTGACCGATGCGAGAACCATCACCATCACCGCATGGGATAAGAGCGCGATGAAGGGAATCGAAAAGGCGATCCTTACCTCGGATATCGGCATCAATCCGCAGAATGACGGCGGCTGCATCCGTCTGACCTTCCCTCCCACGACCGAGGAGCGCCGCAAGGAGCTTTCCAAGCAGGTAGCGAAGATGGGCGAGGATGCCAAGGTTGCGCTTCGCAATATCCGCAGAGATGCCAACGATAAGATCAAGGCGATGAAGAAGAATAGCGAGCTGACCGAGGACGAGGCAAAGACCGGTGATAAGAGCGTGCAGGATCTGACGGACAAGTTCGTGAAGGAAGTGGACGCTGTGACCGCCGCTAAAACCAAAGAGGTTATGGAGATCTGATAGCCTCTCATCTTCTTTATGAAAAGGAGCATTTTTATGCTTTTTAAATCCAGAAAACCCGTGCTCCCCGAGGATACCGCAGGGCGCATTGATTCCGTGGGCATCATTATGGACGGAAACGGCCGTTGGGCAAAGCGCCGCGGCCTGCCCCGTCTTGCCGGACACGCGGCGGGTGCCGCTCGCGTGGAGGAGGTGCTGACCGCTCTGCGCGAAATGGGGATCCACCACGTAACGCTTTATGCGTTTTCCACCGAGAATTGGAAGCGCCCGAAGGAAGAGGTGGATGGGATCATGGATCTTGTCTACAAATATCTTCGCGAGGTCGTCAGAGAAAAAATCGTGAGCGACGGGCATTTTGCCGTTCGCTTTGCGGGTGATATTTCCATTCTGCCCGAGAAGCTGCGCGATGAGTGCAGTGAGATCGAGGCGATGGGGGAGAATAAGGAATTTATCTGCTACGTGGCGCTCAATTACGGCGGAAGGGATGAGATCGTTCGCTCTGTAAAGCGTGCGCTTGCGCAGGGGGAAGAGATCAGCGAGGCGGCGATCTCGCGCAATCTCTATACGGCGGCCTCCCCCGATCCCGATCTGATCATTCGCACGGGCGGAGATATGCGTATTTCCAATTTCCTGCTATGGCAGAGCGCGTACGCCGAGTTTTATTTCACCAAAACGCTCTGGCCGGATTTCGATCGCGGCGAGGTGACGCGTGCCATTGAGAGCTTTCTCGGAAGAAAGCGCCGCTTTGGCGGGCTGAATAAGGAAGATAAATAAGATTTTCCGTGATTTTCACGGTAAGGAAAATTCAAAATGAAAGAAAGAAGTTAACGATGAAGGTTCGAATCATAACGGGTGTCTGCATGGGTGCAGTCATGATTCCCGTTCTGCTGTTTTCGGAGTATATCATTTATCCGATATTTCTGTCGCTGCTTTGCCTGATGGCCACCTATGAGATGCTCAAGGTGTTTAAAAAGGAGCGCCGTCCGGAGATCGCCGTGCCATCCTTCCTTTTGGCGGCAGGCTATCCTCTGATTCCGTTTTTTATTAGGAATATCGATTGGCAGCTCGCCTTCGTCATCATGGCGCTCGGCATCTGTCTTTACATGCTGTATCTCTTTTCTATATGCGTAGCGCACAAGGGAAGAATGCTCCTTGTCGAGGTGTTTTCCACCTTTACGACGGTGAGCTATATTCTGATCGGATTTTCCGCGCTCAGCATCATTCGCTATCTTCCTTTCGGAGAATATGAATTTTTGCTCGCGTTTTTCACGGCGTGGGGCTGTGATATTTTCGCCTATTTCGTCGGCACCTTTATCGGAAAGCATAAGCTGATCGTAGAGGTCAGCCCGAAGAAAACGGTGGAGGGCGCGATCGGCGGCGTGGTTTGCACCTTTGCTATTATCATGCTGTACGGATTCTTGATCGAAAGATTTGTGCCGGGCGTGGAGGCGAACTATATCGCGCTTGCGGTCCTCGGACTCGTGCTTCCCGTTATTTCTCAAATCGGAGATCTGTTTGCGTCTTTGATCAAAAGAGAGGCGGGAATCAAGGATTACAGTAAGCTTTTCCCGGGGCATGGCGGTGTTATGGATCGCTTTGACTCGATGATCGCGGTTGCAATCGTAACGCTGATGATCACGATGATCATGCCTCCGTTCCATTAAAAAAACGAAAGGATTTTCTCTATGAAGAAAACCGTAGCGGTTCTGGGTGCCACGGGCTCCGTCGGAGAGCAAGCTCTCTCGGTGGCCGAGGCACGCGGATACCGCGTAGATTATATGAGCGCGGGGAAGAATGCCGGCAGAGCCGAGCAGCTTGCCCGCCGCTTTTGTCCTACCCGCATTGCGATGGCAGACGAGGGGGCGGCGAAGGATCTTCGCGCGCGCCTTGCGGATACGGATATTCGGGTGCTCTCGGGAGCCGAAGGAATTTTGGAGGGCATAGAGCTCTCCGCGTTTGATACGGCGGTGAACGCTATTTTGGGGCAGAGCGGCCTTGCGCCCTCGCTTGCGGTGCTGGATAAAGGCAAGCGCCTGGCGCTTGCCAATAAGGAAAGCCTCGTGATCGGCGGCTCGCTCGTGACGGAGCGCGCGGCGGAAAAGGGTGCAGAGATCCTTCCCGTGGATAGCGAGCATTGCGCGATCTTCCAGTGCATGAAGGCGGGAAGGGCGCGCGAGGTCAAGCGCATTTTGCTCACGGCCTCGGGCGGTCCGTTTTACGGTTATACGAAGGATGCGCTTCGCGGCGTAACCTTGGAGCGCGCGCTTGCGCACCCCACTTGGAAAATGGGCGCGAAGATCACGGTCGATAGCGCCACCCTCATGAACAAGGGCTTCGAGCTGATCGAGGCGGGGCATCTTTTCGGCGTTTCCGCCGATGCCGTGAAGGTCGTGGTGCACAGAGAAAGTATAATTCACTCTGCGGTTGAATATATTGATAACACCGTAATTGCCGAGATGAGTGTGCCCGATATGCGCGCCTGCGTGCAGTACGCGGTGGATTATCCGAACCGCGAGGAAGCGGTTTGCGAGCCCCTGGATCTTTTCTCGGTCGGAACGCTTTCCTTTTTGCCGCCGGATGAAGAAACCTTTTCGCTTCTTCCGCTTGCGCGCCGCGCCGTTACCTTGGGCGGCGGCATGGGGGCTGTCCTGAACGCGGCAGACGAGGTGGCCGTTGCCGCCTTCCTTGCGGGCAAGCTGCCGTTTTACCGAATCGCCGAGGTCGTTTGCGATACCTTTGCAAGGCTGCAAGGCAAAACGGCCTGCCGCGATCTTGCATCGCTAAACGAAGCGGATGCTGAGGCAAGAGAGCTTGCATCCTCTTTGATCTGAAACCATAGCTTCGCTTTTTTGTAAACAATAGTTAGGAGAAATTTAGTTGAATACCTTCACCACCATTTTGATTGCCGTTCTCGTTTTCGGCTTTCTTATTCTCATTCATGAGTTCGGTCACTATATCTTTGCTCGTATTTTCGGTGTCACGGTCAAGGAGTTTTCCATCGGTATGGGGCCGAAGCTTCTTTGGTACGATTCGAAAAAAACGGGCATTCGCTACACGCTCGCGGCGCTTCCGCTCGGCGGCTTCGTTTCCATGGCGGGAGAGGACGAGGAGAGTGACGATCCGAATTCCTTTGAAAAAAAGCCCGCGTGGCAGCGCTTTATTATCACGGCCGCTGGTGCGGCGATCAATATCCTCGCGGGGCTTTTGGCGATGACGATCCTTTGCTCGATCGTTCCGAAGGATGGGACGACGCCGCTCGGCGGCACGACGGTCCACAGCTTCGTTGAAAGCGAGGAGCTTTCGCATTCCTCGGAGGAATACGGGCTTCGCGTCGGCGATAAGATCACGCGGGTGAACGGTAAACGCGTAACCATTTTGGATGAGCTCAGCTACGAGATCATGCGAAACGGCAACAAGCCGATCGATCTTGTGGTCGAGCGCACCACCGTCGTCAACGAGCAAACGGGAGAAACGAAAACCGAAACCGTGCCTTTGGAGGACGTGCGCTTTCCCACCGCCGTGGAGCAGGAGCAGACCTTCGGCACGATGGATTTCAGAGTCTGGGGCGAAAAGCAGACCTTCGGCTCGGTGATCGGGCATTCCTTTAAAAAATCCGTGCTGATCGTCCGTATGTGCTGGGAATCTATTTTCGATCTCATCACCGGCAGATATACCCTTGCGGCGGTTTCCGGTCCGGTCGGTATTTCCTCTGCGATCGGAGATGCGGCGAGAGCGGGCGTATCCACCTTGCTTTATATGGTTGCCTTGATCAGCATCAATCTCGGTGTGATGAACCTTCTGCCGCTTCCCGCGTTGGACGGCGGCCGACTGCTTTGCCTTCTGATCGAAATGGTCACGAGGAAAAAGATCCCCGCAAAAATCGAAAGCGTGATCCACGGCATAGGACTTCTTTTGCTGCTTGGACTTTCGATCCTCATCATGTTTAAGGATATTTTTCAGCTGCTCGGCTGATAAAAAGCTTTTCGGAAAGGAAACGGTATGGAGTATAAGAACGGGCGCAGAGCTTCGCGCGTGATCAAGGTCGGGCATATCCAGATCGGGGGCGATCATCCGATCCCCATTCAGTCCATGGCGAATACCGATCCGCACGATCTGAAGGCAACGCTTTCGCAGGCGCGCGCCTTGGAGGCGGCGGGATGCGATATTCTGCGGTTGACCGTTCCGGATCTGCAAGCCGCCGAAACGCTCGGTGCGCTGAAGGCAGAGGGCATTCGCATGCCGCTGGTTGCGGATATTCATTTTGATTACCGCCTTGCGCTTGCCGCCATTGCGGCGGGTGTGGATAAGGTGCGTATCAATCCCGGCAATATCGGAGATAAGGAGCGCGTGCGTGCCGTGGTGGATGCTTGCCGCGAGCGCGAGATCCCGATCCGCATCGGCGTCAATTCCGGCTCCCTTGAAAAGCATATACTTGAAAAATACGGCGCGCCCACGGCAGAGGCACTGGCGGAAAGCGCGCTTTACCACGCGGCGCTTCTGGAGGAGCTTTCGTATAGAAATATCGCTATTTCCGTGAAGGCGTCGACCGTGAGAACCATGATCGAAGCCAATCGCATCCTTGCCGAGAAGACGGATTATCCCCTGCACCTCGGTGTAACGGAGGCGGGCGGCGGCAATCGTGCCTTGGTTAAGAGCGCGGTCGGCATCGGCGCGCTTCTCTCGCAGGGCATCGGGGATACCGTTCGCGTTTCGCTGACGGACGATCCCGTGGAGGAGATCGGAGCCGCCAAGGCAATTCTTTCCTCTCTCGGGCTGACGGACAAGCCCATGATGGATATCGTTTCCTGTCCCACCTGTGGGCGCACGCGGATCGACCTGATCGCGCTCTGCCGTGCCTTTGAGGCGCGTGCCGCCGAGGAGGGGCTTCTTGAAAAGAGCATCAAGGTCGCCTTGATGGGCTGTGTGGTCAACGGGCCGGGCGAGGCCTCGGAGGCGGATATCGGCATTGCGGGCGGCAAGGGCGAGGCGTTGCTCTTTAAGAAGGGGCAGATCGTCAGAAAGATCCCCGAGGAAAGCGTGATCGATGCGCTGATCGAGGAAATCAAAAAAATGTAAAAGGCTTCGCGCGGCGTGTGCCGCGCGAGAAAAAGGATAGAGATGGAAAAAGGCTTTTTTGAGGTGTTTTCGAGATACCATCCCGCGCCGGAAAAGCTGGATGCGCTTGAAAATGCCAGGGTAACCACCCTTCGGTATGATAAAGAAAACGGCCGCATTGAGGTAGAGATCGCTTCCGATCGCCTGATCGATGCGGAAACCATATACGAGGTAGCGGATGAATGCTGCACGCTGTACGGTGCGGCGACCTTCCGCATTTTTCCGCATTTTCCGTCCGCGCTCTTCGATCTTTCGCGCATGTCGGAGATCGCCACCGAGGCGGCGATGAGCGGTGCGGTTACGCACGGCTTTTTCAATCACGCCACCTATGACGATGACGGCGAGACCGTCGAGATCACGATCCCCTTCTTCGAGCGCGGCGTGAATTTCGTCAAAAATGCGGACACGGAAGCCATTCTTTCCCGAATTTTGGAGAGCCGATACGGCGTTCGCCGCCGCTTTGTGATCTCATCCTCGGACAGCGCGGCGCGCGCCGCCGAGGAGCGCAGAGAGCTGAATCGGCAGAGAATTCTTGACGAGGCGGAGCGGCAGAGCATCGAGCAGGCGAAGGCACAGCGCATGGCGATCGCAAAGGAGCGAGAGGATGCGGCGCGCGCCGCCGATCCGCACTATGATTTTGAAAAGAAGGCGGGCATATCCGCCGCGCTGAACGTTGCCGAAGCGCTGACCGAAACGCGCTTTATGATGGGCGCGACGACCTTTGAGTGCGAGGGCGCGGAGGCTCTGTTCGGAGATGCCTTTGAGATTTTTGAGCCCACGCCGATCGCCGAGGCGGCAAATGCGAGATCCGGTGCCACGATTCTTCTCGGCCTCGTCTTTGAGGTGACGATCAAGGAAAACCGCACGGGTGACCGTGCCAACGTCGCCATCGGTATCTCGGACGGCGCGGGCGGCATCTACATAAAAAAGAACCTTGCCGCAGAGGAGCTTGGATTTGCCAAGGGGCTGGAAAAGGGGCTGAAGGGCGGGCCGATCCCGGTCGCGGTCATGGGTAAGATCATAGTGGATAAATTTGACGGCGAACTGATCGTGAGCCCGAAGGCCATCATGAAGGTCAAAACGGTCGGCCGCATGGACAACGCGGAGAAAAAGCGCGTGGAGCTTCATCTGCATTCTAATATGTCGCAGATGGATGCGATCATGACGCCGGCGCAGATCGTAAATACCGCGATCCGCTGGGGGCATAAGGCCGTCGCGGTGACCGACCACGGAAACGTGCAGGCCTTTCCCGAAATGATGCTGGCGCTTGAAAAGGCCAAGGCCGAGGATTTCAAGGTGCTTTACGGCATCGAGGGCTATTTTGTAAACGATACCGCGAGATGCGTTTTCGGAAGCAAATATCCCGCGTTTGACGAGGAGATGGTGGTGTTCGATATAGAAACCACGGGACTTTCCAACCGCACCTGCCGCATCATCGAGATCGGTGCCGTGCGGATCCGCGCGGGCGAGATCGTGGACGAGATGGATATCTTCGTCGATCCCGAATGCGAAATTCCCGAGGAGATCACGAAGCTCACCTCGATCACGAATGAAATGGTGGCGGGCGCGCCGAAGGAGCGGGAGGCCTTGGAGCAGTTCCTTGCCTTTGCGGGAGATCGCCTCCTGATCGCGCATAATGCGAACTTCGATATCGGCTTCATCCGCGTTGCCGCAGAGCGGCAGGGAATGCCGTTTGAGAATACCTTCCTTGATACCGTTGGCCTTTCAAAATACGTAAACCCCGAGCTGAAAAACCATAAGCTCGATACCATTGCCAAATACTATAATCTTGAGGACTTTCATCATCACCGTGCGTCGGACGATGCAAAGATCCTTTCGCACATCTTCTTTGAAATGCAGAGAAGACTTTCCGAGGAGGGAATCGATACCTTCCCGCGTATGATGGAGGCAATGAGCGAGCGCACCGACCCGAAGAAGCTGCCCACGCACCACATTATCATTTTCGCAAAGAACAAGGAAGGTCTTAAAAATCTTTATAAGCTCGTTTCCTTCGGCTATCTCGATTATTTCAAGCGCTTCCCGCGCATGCCGAAGTCTGTGATCGAGCAGTATAGGGATGGCTTGATCATCGGCTCTGCCTGTGAGGCGGGCGAGCTTTATAAGGCGATCCTTGACGGCAGAAGCTCTGCCGACGTGGAGGAGATCGCATCCTTTTACGATTATCTTGAAATTCAGCCGCTTTGCAACAACCAATTCCTTGTCGATGAGGGAAAGGTTGCGGGCGTGGAGGCGCTGAAGGATATCAACCGCCAGATCGTCGCCCTCGGCAAAAAGCTCGGTAAGCCCGTCTGTGCCACCTGTGACGCGCACTTCATGAATAAGGAGGACGAGCTGTACCGAAAGATCCTGCTCGCGGGGCAGAAGTTTGCGGATGCGGATAAGGATACGGGCATCTATCTTCGTACCACCGATGAGATGCTTGAGGAATTTTCCTATCTCGGCAAGGAGACCGCCGAGGAGGTCGTTATCGAAAATCCGAATAAGATCGCGGATATGATCGAAAAGATCCGTCCCATTCCCGAGGGGCGCTATGAGCCCGATCTTCCCGGTGCAAAAGAGGATCTTGTAAACTCTTGTTGGCAAAGAGCAAAGGATTGGTATGGAGATCCCGTGCCGGAGCTGGTTTCCAAGCGTTTGACGAGAGAGCTGGATTCCATTATTAAAAACGGCTTTGCCGTGTTGTATATGATCGCGGTAAAGCTCGTTGCGTATTCCGAGAGCCTCGGCTATCAGGTCGGATCGCGCGGCTCGGTGGGCTCGTCCTTCGTTGCCACGATGTCGGGCATCTCCGAGGTAAACCCCTTGCCGCCGCACTACCGTTGCCCGAAGTGTAAATACACCGAGTTTTTCACGGACGGAACGATCGGCTCGGGCTTTGACCTGCCCGATGCCAAGTGCCCGAAATGCGGCGAGGATCTTATCATGGACGGTCACGATATTCCCTTTGAGACCTTCCTTGGCTTCTACGGCGATAAATCCCCCGATATCGACCTGAACTTCTCGGGTGACGTGCAGGGCCGCGTGCATAAATACACCGAGGAGCTTTTCGGCTCGGGACAGGTGTTCCGCGCGGGAACGATCGGAACGCTTGCGGATAAAACCGCATGGGGCTATATCAATAAATATCTTGAAGAGCGCCGCATCAAGATCCCGAAGGCGCAGATCGGCTATATGGTCACGCAGATGGTCGGCATCAAGCGAACCACAGGTCAGCATCCCGGCGGTATCATCGTTGTACCGCAGGAGTACGATATTTACGATTTCTCTCCCGTGCAGCACCCGGCAGACGATCCCAATTCCGATATCATCACCACGCACTTCCAGTTCTCCTATCTGCATGATACGATCCTGAAGCTGGACGAGCTCGGACACGATATGCCTACCAAGTATAAGATGCTTGAGAAGTATACGAACACCAGCGTTCTCGACGTGAAGATGAACGACAAGAGCGTTTACGAGCTTTTTGCCAGCACCGCGCCTCTTGGCATCACGCCCGAGGATCTCGGCGGCTGTCAGCTCGGCACGTACGGTATCCCCGAGATGGGCACGCGCTTCATTCAGCAGGTGCTGATCGATGCGAAGCCCAAGACCTTTGCCGACCTTTTGCAGATCTCGGGACTTACGCACGGCACGGACGTATGGCTCGGAAACGCGCAGGATCTGATCAAGGCGGGCACCTGCACCATTTCCGAGGTTGTGGGCACGCGTGACGGTATCATGCTGTATCTTCTTCGCCACGATATCGAGGATGCGATCTCCTTCAAGATCATGGAGGACGTGCGAAAGGGAAAAGGCCTCAAGCCCGAATACGAGCAGACCATGCGCGAGCATGACGTGCCCGATTGGTATATCGCATCCTGCAAAAAAATCAAATACATGTTCCCGAAGGCGCATGCCGCCGCTTACGTTATGTCGGCCATCCGTCTTTGCTGGTATAAGATCTATTATCCGATGGAATTTTACGCCGCGTTTTTGACCGTTGCACCCGGCGGCTTTGATGCCGAGGTTGTCGGCGGCGGACTTCGCAAGGTGAACGAAACCATCAAGGAGCTTGAGGAAAAGGGGCAGGAGGCAACGCAGAAGGATAACGAAATGCTCACCACTCTACAGCTCGTGCGCGAGGCGCTTGCGCGCGGTGTGCAATTCTTAAGCGTCGATCTGCGCCGCTCGGATGCGTCCGCGTTTCTTCCCGAAAACGGCAAGATCCGCATGCCCTTTAATTCGCTTCCCGGCCTTGGCGATACCGCCGCGGAGAAGATCATTGAGGCGAGGGAAAACTATGAGATCTATTCCGTTGAGGATCTGCGCCGCCGTACGGGAATTTCCAAAACCGTGGTTGAAATCCTTCGAAGAAATCGCGTTTTGGACGGTCTTTCCGAAACGAATCAGTTCTCGCTCTTCTGATAAATTTGGAAGAATGTAATTAACTGTTTACTTTATGTCATGCTTTTCCGGAAATGAGAAGCAATAGCACCGCGACGGCGCAGAGCGGATCTCCTTCCTTGGAGAAGAGCAAGAGAAGAAAGATGCCGAGCAGAAGAATATCCTCCGCATCCGAAAAGAGCGAGCCAAAAAAGCCGCCCTTTTCGCTTGGAAAAAGCCTCTTCAGCGGAAGGAGCTTTTCTAAAAACGCGAGTGGCCCCGCGCCCTCGCCGCTTGCGCCGAGCAGGGATGCGGGAATGCTTTCCTCCGCCGCGGGCGCGGTCGCCTCTTCGCATGGCTCTTGCTCGAAGGCCGTGCCCCGATAGCCGCTTGGCAAGGGGGGCGCCGCCTCCTCGTAACCGTTTTTTTCATAGCTTCGTGCGTACATGCTTACCCCCTTCCGATCAGATCGAAGATATCCATGGCTCCGATCAGCGTATCCAAGGTTTTGGAGCGCTTTTCGGATACGTAAGGGCGCAGGGCAGAGAGTAAGCGCGTGCGCTTCTCCCGCGATCCCGTGCTTTGCGCGGCGACCGCCGCCGCTTGCGTGCTTTCCGCCGCCCCCGGGATCGGCGGCTCGGCTTTCGTTTCAACCGCGTTCTCTTCCTTCGTATTGGCATCCTGTTTTGCGAGATTTTCGATTTGGTGAATGAGGTCGGGATTTTGCATGATCAGGCTTACGATTCTTGAAAGATCGGGGCTTTGCCCGCTTGCCGCACTCATTTTCCGTATTTTTTCTTGTACTCGTTGTAATAGCGCATTGCGCCCATCATGCCGAAGCCGCCTTCGCTTGTGAGAAGCGCGCGAAGCTTCTCAAGATCCTCGTGTGAGGGCGAGGCGTCGGGGAGCTTCAGTCCCTTTCCCTCTGCCATGCGGCGAATCTCCTTTTCCAGCTCGGCATCCGAAAGGGCGGAAAGCCGTTTCAGCTGTTCTTGATTTAGCTTCATTTTTTAAAACCTCCGTTTTTTTGTATTCTACCCTCATTTTATGAGCCGCACGATGCTTGTGTGAAAGGATTTTTTATGCTGAAATGTCTGATTTTTTCGGATAGCCACGGATGCGGACTTTTGCGCATGCGGCGCGTAATCGAGTCGCATGGGGATGCTGAAGTCGTATTTTTTCTTGGGGACGGGCTTTCGGAGGCCGAGTCGCTCCCCGCGCTTTTTCCGAATAAGAGCTTTCTTTTCGTGCGCGGCAACTGCGATTTTTCTCCGCTCTCTGCCGTGGAGGAAACGGATAGCATCACCTTGGAGGGCGTGAAGATCGTTTTCACGCACGGTCATAAATACGATGCAAAATATTCCTATCACGCGCTTTCGGCGCTCGCCGCATCGCGCGGCGCAAAAATATGCCTCTTCGGGCACACGCACGTGCCGACGGAGGAGTATCACGGAGAAGGGGATACGCCCTTCACGCTCTTTAATCCCGGCAGTATCGGCCGCCCCCACCTTACCCGCCCCACCTACGGCGTTTTGACGCTGGCGGACGGGCAGTACCTTCTCTCTCACGGAGAGACGAATTTTTAAATCTGTATACAATAATTCAAAAGGAGATACTCCTATGCGCATTGAAGACATAGACAAGAATTTTTTGCCGGCCACCGTTCCCGAGGGTGTGGAGCTCGAATACTTTTCCGTAAGAGAAGCGCCCTTCAAGGTGTGGGGACTCATCTATGAGGGCGGCACCTTCCGCCGTCTGCCCGGCGCGGTTGCAAAGGCAACCAACAGCGGCGTGGAATTTCTGCACGAGCACTCTGCGGGCGGCCGCGTTTCCTTCCGCACGAATTCCCGCTATATCGCCATCAGTGTAAAAACGCACAATGTGGCACGCTTTTCGCATTTTCCGACCTGCGGTGCATCGGGCTTCGATCTTTTTGTGGAGAACACGTTCGCGGGTGCATATCTGCCGCCTTATATGGTGGAGGATGGCTACGGCGGTCTGCGCAGCTTCCCCACGGCAGAGGCACGCAACCTTATTTTGAATATGCCTCTCTATACGGCCGTGAGCGAGCTTTATATCGGTCTTGAAAAGGGCGCAAGCCTTGAAGGCTATGACCCTTACCTGGATATTCCTCCCATTGTGTATTACGGCTCGTCCATCACGCAGGGCGGATGCGCCTCCCGTCCCGGAAACGCCTATCAGGCGAAGATCACGCGCGAACTTGCGGTGGATCATATCAACCTCGGCTTCTCGGGAAGTGCCAGGGGCGAGGTTGCGATGGCAGAGCATATCGCATCGCTTCCCATGAGCGTATTCGTTATGGATTACGATCATAACGCGCCGAACGTACAGCACCTGATCGAAACGCATGAGCGCTTCTATCGCATCGTTCGAGAAAAGAATCCCGAGCTTCCGATCGTTTTCATCACTGCGCCGAACGTGTACCACCGTCCGACCATGGCGCCTCGCCGCACGGTCATTATGGAAAATTACACGCGCCTGCGCGAGGAGGATAAGAACCTTTACTTTATCGACGGCACGTCCTTCTTCCAAGGCACGGATGCGGATTATTGCACCGTTGACGGATGCCATCCCACGGATTACGGCTTCTACCGTATGGCAATGGGCATTCTTCCCACACTCAAAAGGGCTTTGAAGCTGTAAAGGAGAGAGAGCATGAGAATCGAAGACATTGATAAGAACTTTAAGCTTCAGGGACTGCCCGAGGGCGTGGAGCTTTCCTATTTTGACGTAAAGGAAGCCCCCATGAAGGTCTGGGGACTGATGTATGAGGAGGACTCCTTCTGCCGCTTGCCTGATGCGGTTGCAAAGGCAACGAGCGCAGGGGTATACGGCCTGCATGAGCACTGTGCGGGCGGTCGCGTGACCTTCGCCACCAATTCAAGATACGTTGCCATCGCCTGCCACGTGCGCTCTATCGGCAAGATGCCGCATTTCACCACGATTGGCAGCGCAGGCTTCGATCTTTACGAGGAAAACGATTTTGTTTGCAGCTTTTTCCCGCCCTATAATTATACCGAGGGCTACAGCGCAAGCTACAGCTTCGGCGGCGAGATGAAGGAAAGAAGGCTTCTGATCAATTTCCCGCTCTACACGGCGGTGGAAAGCCTCTTTATCGGAATCGAAAAGGGCGCAACACTCACGGCGTACGATCCTTACCGCGATATTCCCCCGATCGTGTATTACGGCTCGTCCATCACGCAGGGCGGCTGTGCCTCCCGTCCCGGAAACGCCTATCAGGCAAAGATCTCGCGCGAGCTTGCGGTGGATCATATCAACCTCGGCTTTTCCGGCAGTGCCAAGGGCGAGACGGTGATGGCAGAATATATCGCATCGCTTCCCATGAGCGCCTTCGTGATGGATTACGATCATAACGCGCTCTCCGCGCAGTATCTTGCCGACACGCACGGTCGCTTTTACGAGATCGTCCGCGAGAAGAATCCCACGCTTCCGATCGTATTCGTCACCGCGCCGGACGTCAATTATCAGCAGGGAAGCTTTGTGGATCGCCGCGCTGTGATTATGAAAAACTTCGTGCGCTACTCGGCAGAGGATAAGAATCTCTATTTCGTAGACGGCGCATCCTTCTATCAGAATACCGATGCGGATTTTTGCTCGGTGGACGGATGCCACCCCAACGATATGGGCTTCCATTACATGGCAGAGGGAATGCTTCCCACGCTGCGAAGCATTCTGAAATAAAGAGCTATGGGCAAAGAAAAAGAGTGCTTGAGGATCTCGTATTCCACGCTCCCGGATCTGCCGATCCCGTGGAACACCGCAGAGCTTTACGAGGAGGCCGCAAGGCTCGGCTTTGACGGCATCAAGGGTGACGTCACGCCCACGAGGGATGGCAGGCTCATCATGTGCCACGATTCCTTTTTCTCCATGACCGAGGAGGGATATGCGCTTGAGCCGGGTGACGTTGGCGCATACAAAAAAAGAATATACCTTATGCGTGCCGAGGAGTGCAAGGCGCTCGAATATGCAAACGAGGCGGCAATGGCGCACCTCGGCTATCGCGCCAAGGTAGCGGAGCTTGAGGATCTGATCCGCATCTGCAAGAAATACGGCAAGATCGCTTATATCACCGTGCGCGATCGGCGCATCGAGTCCTGTGTGGACGAGGTGTACCGCCTGCTCGAAAAATACGAAATGAAGGACCAATGTATCATCAATTCCTTTAGCTTTGAAACGCTCAGCGCGATGCGAAAAAGGAATGCGAGCATCCGTCTATCTCTCGTTTTTGGGCCGCATAAGTGCTTAACGAGGCTTCACGTGAACCGCGCGCTTGCGCTCGGCAATTGCGCCGTTTGCGTATTTTGGACGAGAGATGAGCTGATGGCAGGCGGCCTTCTGAAAAAATCCAAGGCGGCAATGGCTTATGCAAGTGAAAAGGGCGTGCCTCTGCATCTTGCGCATGCCTGGGACGAGGAAAGCTATCGCTTTGCGCTCGCGCAGGGCTTCTGCGGCTTTCAGTGCACCTGCACGGAAATTCTTTAAAACGCTTGTAAACACAAAAAGCAATAGCGAGACAGTGCATAACTGCCTCGCTATTGCTTTTTTATAATATTTTTTATAGTATTTAATAAACCTCGATCATCACGGGTGGTGGGCAATTTTCACAGAGGTGGCCGCTTACCAACGCTTTTTTGCAACGACTGCAGCGGTAGAGCGGCTTTATGATAAATTTCCCGTCATCCTCCGTCACCGTCAGCGGAACGCCCGCAGTCAATCCGTATTTTTCGCAGATCGATTTTGGAAAGGTGATCTGTCCGTGCCCATTGACCTTCACTTCAAACATAACCGTATCTCCTCATCAAAAAAGTGCGCAAGCCGAAACTCACGCACCGAAAAACGCAAATCCCGATTGCTGCGAAACAAACCGAACAGAATTGACATTGCTATCATCATCTAAACCGGTGGAACCTGCGCTTTTACCAAATTCACATGGTTTAAATGATTGACAGCTAAAAAAGGGTATAATACCCCCTTTGAAAAAAGTATGGCAATTTTATATATTCAGTTTGTTTCGCAAAATTATTATATCATGCTTTTAAGGATTTGTCAATCCGAAATCGGAATTGATAAAAAATTTAAATCACAGCCCTGCCATCATTTCCTTTGCTCTTTTCAGGATCGGGAGCTCTCTTGCCGCGATCAGGCGGCCGAGTGCCGAGGCGGCGCAACGCTCGTATTCCGTGACGGCGTCCTCAAAGGAGAGCGTCAGCGGTCTTAAATGATAGCGGTTTTTCTCGTCGTCCGTCAGATCGTTTTCCCCGATGTCGATCAGGCGGCAAAGAAAGTAGTGATTGATATTATGGCGGCGGATGAGGTTATAGTAGTCGCTCACAACGCCGATCTTGCCTATGATCTCCACCTTCGCGCCAAGCTCCTCGTGCAGCTCTCGTTTTATGGCTTCGGTAAGGCTTTCGTCGCCTTCCTCCACGCCGCCGCCCGAGGTCTCGATGATCGTGACGTTGCCAAAACCGTCATCCCTTACCGCGCGAATAAAATGAAAAGCCCCCTCGTCATCGAAAAGGATCGCGCGCACGATCGGTCGGTCGTGATCAATATAGGTTTTAGGCCATTCGTTATCCTCAAGCTCTAAATAAAGTTCGTTTTCCATTTGGTTGCCTCTTTTTTTAAGAGTGGTAGATCGGCTCGCTCGGTCCTTTGACGATCATGGGCGTGTAGCAACGGAAGCGGATCACGTACTTATGCCCGGGCTTGAAATACTTTTCGATCGCACCGCCGCGCGCCTCGGGCTCGTAGCCCTCCTCATCCGTCAGCGTAAAGGTCTTATAGCAGCTCTTCGGTAAGGTCAGCTCCTTGAAGTCGTGAACGCTCACCTCGCCTGCGGCGGAAACGATGTCGATGCGGAGGGTGGCAGGTCCCCAGGAGGTGTTGACCACCGTGAAGGTGCAGTCCTCGGGCGTGATATCTGCAAAGAACCAATCCTTCGCGCCGATGCTCTTGTCACCGCGCGCAAGGTCGGCGAGCAAAAGCTCTTTTCCGTTCATTCGCGGCGCGTGCGGAAGCGGCAAAACGATATTGCCTCTTGCGCCCGTGTAGCAGTCCTTGACGTTCATATCACGAAGCAGGAAAAGGTTTGGCTCTTTGGAACCGCTCTGGCGCGTGGAAAATACCGAGAAAACGTATTCGTCCTCGCAGGGAATGAGGATCGTTTCGGGATCGATCAGGCGATAGCAGTCGATGCAGCCGCCGTCAAACATATGGTGCGGCACCTGCAAAATGTCGGATTTGAGATACGTGCCGAAGCGCGTGGAAAGATGCGAGGCGGGAAGCATTGCATCTCCCGTCATGAGAATCGTCTGTCCCATATAGTGGATCTTGAAAACCACGGAAAGCGTGTTGATATTCGTCACGACGTTTTTCATCACGTCGTCGGGAGAGGAGAGCACCTCAAAGCGCGCGCTGCCGATCTCAAAGATCTCGCCCGTATGCACGCGATACACGGGAGCGCCGCTTTTTTCCACCGCCTCGAAGAAGCGCGCCATGTGCGGTCCTTCGGTTTCTGCTCCTGCCACCGTCCCGTTTTTTGTATCCGCATCAAAGAAATTGTAAATAAATCTTTGCACCGTGTATTGGTTTTCAAACTTTTTCGAGAATGAAATATAGCAGCGGTAATGATCAATGTGCGGATGCGTCATGATCCAAGCGGCAATGGTGATTTTTTCGGTCACGCATTGTTTTTTCAGAACGGCCATGAGCCTCTCGGCGTAATCGCGCGTTTCCCAGCCGCCGTCAAAAACGATAAATCTTCCGTCCTCCAGACGCAAAACGAAGGAAAGCCCGAAATCGAAGGTATCCACCATGGTGAGCTCGGGCGTGCATATTGCTTTGCCCGTGCGATCGGAAAGACCGTGCAAAAGAGCGCCCTCTTCGGTGACGATCTTGACCTCCCTCGCGTTGGGATAGCTTGCGAATATTTTCTTTTCGTCCCCTTTTTTATAAAAGATGAACGTGTTGTCACCGAGCGAATGCGTATCCGTGACCGCATAGCCCTCGGCCGAGATCTCGGCGGCCAGCGCCTTTGCTTCTTCGGCGCTTACGTCCTCATATCCCTTGACGAATGCGCCCTTTCCCTCGCAGCTGTCATATACAAGCTTCATGTCTTGCACCTCGTTTCTTTTTTTGTATTCCTATTGTAGCACACACGCACGCGCTTGTCAAACCCTTTGAGGGAAAAAGATTTTTGAACGAAATCCTTTTTTAGAAAAAAATCCTTTATTTTTGAAAAATTGTGGAAAAAGTCTTTTTTCTGTGCTACAATAAAAGAAAAAACGAGAGGTGTCTTTTATGAAAAAGCTTCGTATCGGCGTGGTGGGTCTTGGCCACCGCGGCCGCGGTATGTTCCGCCTGGCGTGCGATAAATTTGATTTCGCTGTTGCCGCCGCGGCGTGTGATAAATTTCCGCATAACTTTTATGAGCAGCAATGGAGATGTGACGAGGCCATTGCAAAAACCTATCCCGATTGCGTATTTTACGAAAGCTATGACGAGATGCTTGAAAAGGCGGCGCTTGATGCCGTGATCGTGGAGACCGGGGCAGACGTGCATGCCGATTTTTGCATCAAGGCGTTGGAAAAAAATATCAGCGTGCTGACGGATATTCCCGTGGTCGCAAATCTTTCCGAGGCAGAGCGCCTTTGGAAGGCGGCAGAGAAGTCGAAGGCTATGATCTCCGTGGGCGCAAATCCCAACGAGCAGAAGTTCACGGTGATGCTAAAGAAGTTCTATGAGAACGGTTATCTCGGCGAGCCCTACTGCATGGAGGCAGAGTATATCCATTGGTCGCTTCCGAACAGCGAGGAGAAGGTGAAGCTCAATGAGAACGGCGATTGGCGCAAGCTTCTTTGCCCCATTCGCTACTGCACGCATTCGCTCGGCCCGCTTCTCACGGTGCTGAAGGAGGATCTGCGCTACGTTTCCTGCATGGGCACGGGCCAGCACGGTCCGGGAGAGGAATATACGCCCGGTGTGATCAAGGACGATATGTCCTGTGCGCAGTTTCAGACGGAGAGCGGCGTTGTCGTTCGCCTGATGCGTAACGGCCGTTGCCGCGCGAAGATCGGTCATCATAACTACCGCGTATTCGGAACGGAGGGCTATATGGAGCGCATTGAGCGCTTTGAAAAGCCCGTGATCCGCTATAATTCCATGAAGGATAATCCCGAGCTGCAGGAGATCGGCGGCGAGTTTATGCCCCCCGCCTATGCGGGTAATCCCGATGCCGTCGGTCATGGCGGTATGGACTATGCGATGATGGATAAATTCCTTCGCGCCCTGCGTGACGGAACGGCCGCGCCTATCTCTCTGCGAGAGGGCCTTGCCATGACCTTGCCGGGCATCTATGCCGAGGAGTCCTCGAAGCGCGGCGGCGCTTTGATGAAGATGTATTATCCTTGGGATAAGGAGTGGAAAACCACCTTTGATTGACGAGCGGAGATGGCGCGATTTTGCCATGGTTTCGCATGCTCTCCCAAAATAAGGAGCGGAGATACCGAGAAAATCAGTATCTCCGCTTTGCTTTATTTTACAGGGAAAAATTCTTTCTTGCGTATTCGGCCGCCTTTTTGATATCGGCGGAGGGGGCTGCGCCCGTTTCGCGCTCGATCGTGAGAAAGCCGTCGTAGCCGATCTCCTTCAGCGCGGCGATATAGGCGGTGAAGTCCACGTCGCCCTCGCCCACGGGAGTTTCAATGAAGTAATCCGCTACGTTCAGCGCCTCGATGCCGCCGTCCGCGAAGTGGTTATAGATCTCCAAGGGATCGGATTTCTTGAGCATTTTTCCGTCCTTTAAGTGCGTGTGAACGATCTTCTTACCGATCAGGCGCACCGCCTCTGCGGGATCCTGTCCCGTCACCATCACGAAGTTCGCGGGATCGAGGTTAACGCCCACGCCCTCGCCCGCCGCGAGGACGAAGCCGTAAAGCACGGGTGCGGTCTCGGGACCCGTTTCGATCGCAAGCGTCACGCCCTTGGCGGCGGCGTAAGCACCGCATTCCTTCAGCGCCGCAAGCATCGTTTGGTATTTTTCGGAGCTTGCGTCCTCGGGAATCACGCCGATATGCGTGGTAACCACCCTTGTGCCGAAGGCAACGGCGAGATCCACGATGCGCTTCGTTTTTTCGATCCTCTCGGGATTTTCGTTCTTTCTTTCAAAGCCGTGGCCGCCGAGATCGCCGCAAAGGGCGCTGACGGTAAGGCCGTGCTTTTTGAGAAGTGCTTTATATTCGTTGAGCTTTTCCTCGTTTCCGAGAAGCGCGTCGGGGCAGATGTCACCGCCCACGGCGTACATCTGGATGCCGTCAAGGCCGAGTGCGCCCGCCAATGCGATGCTTTCCGCCATCGGGCGCTTGAAGCAATCGCTGATAACACCAAGCTTCATGTTCCTTTTTCCTTTCTCTTACGCAAGATCGGCAAGCAGGATCGTCTTGCCGGGATTTTCGGCCGCCAGCAATGCGCCCTCGCGCACCTTCATAGCCTCCAGCGTTTCCTCCTTCGGGAAGGGGAGTGCTTCGCTTTCAAAGAAGCGGAGAATGTCCTCGATCAGAGCGGGGAAAAATTCGGAGGCGATCGGTCTGTATGCCTCGATTGCATCTCCCTTTGCGTAGATCGTGAAGGGAAGCGCGGGCGCATAGGTCATGGATGCCGCGCGGCCGTCCGCATAGGAAACGAACACGTGCGTCTGCGAGCCGATCTTTTCAGCGCGTGTGCTCACAGCACCCGTGCCGAGGGTTTTCACGAGCATTTCGATCATGTGGATCGAGTATTCGGGGAAGTTCGAGCCGCCGCCCGTCAAAAATACGTCCTTCGCGCCCGAAAGTCCTTCAAGCTCTGCCGCATAGCGAAGCGCGGAGGAGGAGAAGAAGGGCGTGTCGTATTTTTCGCCGATTGCATAGATCTCTCTTGCGGTTTTGTAATCGGGAGCAAAGGTTTTGTCAATATAAGTTGGCTTTTTGTGCTTTAAAACCGCTTCTGCAAGGTGGAGATGCACCTCGGGGTTGGAGGGCGCAAGAATGATGATCACGTCGCTTTTTTCGCAAAGCTCATCGATCGTTTTGCATTGCTCCGCAGAGAAGTCACGGCACCACTGCGCGGTGTTTCTTCCGTCAAAGGGAGAATCGTCCTGCTCCGCGTATGCATAAGCAACGTCATAGGAAAGAGAAAGCTTCTTTGCCGCGTCCTTGATCCATGCGGGATAATTGTTTGCGTGCCATTCGCTGATATAGAGGTCAACGAAGCCGATCTTCTTTTTCATTACAGCGTGACCTCCTTCTTGACCTCGGCGGATGCGTAGAGTGCATCCAGAAGCTTCATGCTTTCAAGAATGTTGTCGATGTAGTTGCGGTTCTTCTCTCCGGTCTTGACGGCATCGATAAAGGCGCGATCCTCTGCGCCGTGCTGCTGGGGAATTTCGTGCGAGGTCGTGGTCTTTTCAAGCGTTTGTCCGTCAAACACGGTGAACTGGCCGCCGTAGGAAAGGCGCGCGCCCTTCTTATCGCCGAGGAAGTCAATGAACATCTGATTGCCCTCGTCAATGTTTTCCGCCCATGCGCCGTTGAAGGAAATGCTTGCCTTGTCGGTGCGGATGTAGCCGCTGATGAAATCGTCCACGTCGTTGACGCCGTTTTCAATGTCCATGGTATCCTCTGCCCACATGGACTTATATTTGTAGCTCTTCATATCCTTTGCCATCTCGCAGTAAGCATCGCAGGTCACGTTCTTGAGCTTTGCGCCGCCGAGGATGTAGAGGATGAGGTCGAAGAAATGAATACCCCAGTCGATCAGAACGCCGCCGCCGCTCTGCGCCTTGTTCGTGAAGTCGCCGCCGAGGCCGGGAATGGAGCGGCAAGCGCGGAAGGAGCAGTAAACGTGATAAATATTTCCGAATTCGCCCTTGCGGTTCATTTCCTCAAGCAGCTCAACCGAGCGGTTGTAGCGGTTGCAAACGCCGATGTTCAGAAGTCTGTCCTGCTTCTTTGCTTCCTCTGCCATTTCCACGGAGAGCGCGTAGTTGACGGTGATGGGCTTTTCGCACATCACGTGCTTCTTTGCGCGAAGCGCGTCCATCGTGATCGTGTAGTGCGAGTAGTTGGGGGTAAGCACGAAAACGGCATCCACCTCGGGGTCTGCAAGTGCCACCTTGTAGTCGGTGATCGCAAGCTCCACGTTTTCGTATGTATCCACCACGGCCTGTGCCTTTTCGGGGATGACGTCGCAGGCGTACTTGATGCGCACGTCCTCCATTTTTGTAAGAGCGGGCAGATGCGCGTTCTGCGCGATTCTTCCGCATCCGATAATAGCGATACAAACCTTCATAAAAAAAGCTCCTTTTTCTCGCGGCGATGCCGCAGTATTTTCTGATTTTATTATACGACTGTTTCTTTCTTCTGTAAATACCTTGGCTTTTGGCTTTGTTTAGCATTTTTTTGGTTTTTATAAAAAAATCGCACTTTTTTTATAAAAACTCTTATTATTTCTTGACGGCGCGTGTATTTTTTAGTATAATGAAGAAAAAAACGAAGGAGCGCCGTATGCAAAAATTTCCGCCCGTCCCTTCGGGGCAAAGCCGAACCAAGGGGTGCTATCATCTAAATAGAGGTTTTTTCACCTCGCCGCGCATTTGCGGAAATATCCGCCTCGTCCAGATCGGCCATCTGTATTGCAAGGCAGACAGCGTGGTCGCGGAGCACGCGCATATCCATTGGTTTGAATTGACGGTGGCCACGGCCGGTAAGGGCTTCGTGTATACGGACGGTGTGCCGATAGCGATCACGCGCGGCGATATCTATCTTTCCTTTCCGTGGGACCATCATGCCATTTTGCCCGATCCCGAAGATCCCTTGAAGTATGATTTCCTTGCCTTTTCGGTAGAGGAGAGCGAGCTTGCGGCCGACCTTCTTCGTATTACCGAAACAAATGCCGCCGCCGATCGGCGCGTCATCCGCGACGAGGCGATCGCCCCGCTCGTGTCCTCTGCCATTGCCGAGCTGGATTCGGAGCGCAGCTATGCAAAGGAGATGCTTTCATCGCTTCTTATGCAAACCGTCATCCGCGTGGTGCGTGCCTTCCTCAGACAAACCGAGACCGAGGCACCGCGTACGGGCGCGGAATCCGCGGATATGCTTTGCTACCATCTGATGCATTATATTGATACGCACATCTATTCGATGGATAGCCTTTCGGAGCTTGCCGAGGATACGGGGTATAATTACAGCTATCTTTCCGCGCTCTTTAAAAGCACCACCTCGGAAAGCCTGTCCTCCTATTACCGCAAGCGCCGCCTTGAAACCGCAAGGCTTCATATCGCGGAAAATCTGCTTTCCGTCACCGCGATTGCCGAGCTTTTAAGGTATAGCTCGATCTATACCTTCAGCCGCGCCTTCAAGGATGCCTATGGGATCTCGCCCGAGCAGTACCGCCGCCGCTTGCTTTCGGGAGAGGGAGAGGCGATCAAGCCTTAAATCGCTTGGGAGACGCGCCGTATTTTTCTCTGAACAGCTTAATAAAATAGCTTGCATCCTCAAAGCCCGCCTCGTACGCCACCTCGGTGACCGAAAGATCGGTGCTTTGCAGAAGAAGTCTTGCATCCGCAAGCTTCAGTCCGTTGCAATAAGCGCGCAAGGAAATACCGGACTTCGTCTTAAAAAGATGGCTGATATGCGAGCGGCTGCGGCCAAAATGCGAGGCAAGCGAATCCAGCGTGACGTGGGTGTGATTTTCGGCAAGAAAACCGAGAATATGCTTGAATTCGCTGTCGGTCTCATCCGCCGTGCTTTCCACCAACCTCTCGATCATCATGCAGAGCGGCGGGATCAGCGTATCGGTCAGTGCCTTGGGCGGCGCAGAGTCGCGCAAGGTGGCGTAAAGCGCCGCATCGTAGATGCGCGCATCCTTGCCGTCCTCGGCCGCACGGTAACCGCTGACGGCAACGAAGCCGTACACCTGCTTTGCCTCGCAACGGACGGGATAGATCAGCTCGTGCACGCCGCCGTGGCAGGTATTGTAAAGAAAGTCCTTGCCCAAAAGCGCCTCGTGAATGCCTTTTTGATTTTTAATGCAGAGCGGATGATAGCCGCAGGATTTGACGAAATTGCAATAAGGATGCGTGTGATTTGCGTGAACGGAAAGCACCGATAGCATACGCGTGCTGATCCTCGCGTGCGATTCGGAGGAAAAATGCACGGTGCAAGAGAGATGGCACTCGTTTTGCAGATATTCAAAATAGGAGCATACGTTTTTAAAAAGTTTTTCCATGCTTTGCACTTTCTTTATATAAATTGCTTGTTTTTCATAGAAAATAAAAGAATAATGTAATACAATTATAATAGATAAAAAAATCCTTGTCAATATAGGGAGAGAAAAAATGTTAAGCACGAAAAAAATATTCTGTGATTTTTGCGTGGTCGGCGGCGGCATCTCCGGTATGTGCGCGGCGATCGCGGCGGCCAGAGAGGGCGCATCGGTCGTTCTGATGCAGGAGCGCCCCGTTCTTGGCGGAAATGCATCCTCGGAAATGCGCATGTGGATCTGCGGCTCGTTCGGAGAAAATAACCGTGAGACGGGTATCCTTGAGGAGCTCGCACTCGAAAATATGTACCGCAACCCCTCGAAGAGCTATCCAATCTGGGATACGGTGCTTTTTGATTTTGTCAAGCGCGAAAAGAATATCACCCTGCTTCTGAACTGCACCTGCATGGATGCCGCGGTGGAGAAGGGAAGCTTTGCCGACGGGCGTGATACGCGCATCAAGAGCGTGAAGGGCTATCAGATGACAACGCAGACCTTCTTCGAGATCGAGGCAAAGAATTTTGCCGATTGCTCGGGCGATAGCATCCTTGCGCCTCTCACGGGCGCGGCCTTCCGCATGGGGCGAGAGGGAAGCGGAGAATTCGGGGAGAATACCAAAACCGAGAAGGGGGACAGCATGACGATGGGTATGTCCTGTCTCATCGGCGCAAGAGAAACCGAGCGCGCGGTGAAATTTACGCCGCCCGCCTTTGCAAAGAAGCTGACCGATGCGGATTTTTACGGTCGCAATCCCGATCCGTACAGTGAAGGGCAGAACTTTTGGTATCTTGAGCTTGGCGGTGACCGCGATTCGATCCACGATACCGAAGAGGTGCGCGACGAGCTGATAAGCCTCGCCCTCGGTACGTGGGATTACGTCAAGAACAGCGGCGCATTTCCCACCGATACGTGGGACGTGGATTTCCTCGGCTTTTTACCGGGAAAACGCGAATCCCGCCGCATGGTTGGCGAATATATCATCAAGGAGCAGGATATCACGGGAAACGTCGTGTTTGAGGATGAGGTGGCGTATGGCGGCTGGCCGATCGATGACCATTATCCGGGTGGCTTCTATCACAGAGGCTATCCGAATACCTATTATCATTTAGAGCCTCCTTATTCCATTCCGTACCGTGCGCTCTATTCCTCGCACGTGGAGAACCTTTTCTTCGCGGGCAGAAATATCAGCATGACGCACGTGGCCATGAGCTCCGTGCGCGTGATGGCAACCTGCGGTCTTCTTGGAGAAGCCGTCGGCCGCGCCGCCGCCGTTTGCGCAAAATACGGACTCACGCCGCACGGCGTATATAAAGATAGGGAAATGCTTTCCGAGCTGCAAGCGCGCCTGATGGCGGGAGACTGCTTCCTTCCCTCGAAGCGCAGAGAAATTTCGCCGCTGTGCCTCGGCGCAACGCTTTCCGCAGAGGCCGAGCAGCTTCGAAACGGTGAGGATAGAGGACATAAAAATTACGGCACCACCGAGCAGAGCGCACGCTACGAGGCGAAAAAGAGCGAGCGCATCACCTATACCTTTGAAAGAAGCGCCGTATCGAGCGTGCATATCGTCTTTGACAGCGATCTGAACCGTGTCACGCAGGATGGCGGCGTGGTAGACAGAACGCATAACACCCGCATTCTCAAAAAGCTTGACAGCCCCGATCTGCATATGCCGAAAACGCTTTGCCGAGAGTTTAAGCTGATCGGCACGAGGGACGGGGAGGAGATCGAGCTTCTCTCGGTTACCGATAACCGCAAGCGTGCGTACGATATTTCTCTTTCGGGCGAATACGATAGCCTCACGCTGATCCCGATCTCTCTTTGGGGAGAGGGAGATCGTATTCCCGTCGTTTCCTTTGATTTTTCGTGAAAAGGAGATCCGTTATGTTAAAGATTTATAAGGTGTCGTCGGCATCCGCCGTCGATTTTGCCGCCGAGGAGCTGAAGCGGTATCTTCGCATGATGATGCCCGAGGCGGGAAGTATCTCCGTGCAATACGCTCCGTGCGCGTGTGATGGCTTTCGCGTAGGCCTTCTCTCGGACTTTTGCTTACCCGATACGGACGTGGAGGATCCTTATATGGACGAGATCCTTTATGCCGATTGCAAGGAAAACGGCGGTATCATCGCGGGCAACAATCCCCGCGCCGCGCTTCTTTCGGTCTATGAATATCTTCGTGCCGAGGGGTGCCGCTGGCTTTTCCCCGGGGTGGATGGGGAATACATCCCCGATCGCACGGCGCTTGCCCCCGTATCCTTCCGAAAAAAGCCCTCCTGCCGCTATCGCGGCTTTGCCAATGCAACCGCCGCCTCCCAGCAAACGAATATGGAGCTGATCGATTTTCTTCCGAAGATCGGTATGAATACCTTTATGTTTGAGTTCCGTATTCCCACCTACTATACGGATCGCTATTATAATCATGTTTTCAACGAAAAGAACCGCCCCGCCGAGCCGGTCACGCCGCGCCAGATCCTTTCTTGGAAGCGCAGCTGTGAGAGCGAGATCGCCCGCCGCGGTCTGCTCTTCCATGACGTGGGGCACGGCTTCTGCATCGATGCCTTCGGAATCGATTCCTCTCTTGCTTGGTATAAGAGTGACGAAAGCCATATTCCCGAGGGGATGCGGCAGTATCTTGCCGAGGTAAAGGGCAAGCGCGGCTTTTTCGAGGGCGTTCCGATCAACACGAACTTCTGTATGTCAAATCCCGAGGCGCGCGCCTTGGTTGCTAAAAACGTAGCGGATTATGCCGAGAGTCATGGAAACGTAGACCTCCTTCACGTATGGCTGGCGGATGGCATCAATAACCATTGCGAGTGTGAAAAATGTAAACAAAAGATCCCATCCGATTGGTATATTGATATGCTGAACGCCATCGATCGGGAAATGACGGCAAGAAATATTTCCACAAGGATCGTATTTCTTGCTTACGTGGATATCTCTTGGGCACCCGAGAAAACGCGCCTTGAAAATCCCGATCGCTTCGTCTTTATGCTTGCGCCCTTCACGAGAAAATACTTTGACAGTATCCCGAAAAACGGAATTCACGCAAAGAATCCGCCCTATGAAAGAAACAACATCTTTCTTGCCGAAACGCTGGAGGAATACCTCGCCTTTTATAACGATTGGCGAAAGGATTTTAAAGGTCCTGCCTTTGCCTTTGAATATCACTTCTGCTGGGGAGAGTATTACGATTTTTCGCGGCTCGGTATGGCAAAGCTGATCTCGGACGAGGTGCGCCTTTATAAATCCCTCGGTATTGACGGCGTGGTGGAGGACGGAGATCTTCGCGCCTTTATGCCGAACGGACTTTTGCTTTACACCCTGGCCCGTACCCTCTTTGACGTGGATACGCCGCACGATGAGATCGTTTCGGATTATTTCTCCCACGCGTACGGCGAGGGCTTTGAAAAATTCCATGCCTATTTCGAAAGAGTGCAGTCCTCCTTTGATTGGAAATATTTCATAGGGCTTGGCTCGGAGAACGAGCGTGTCGGAAAATATTACAGCCCCATGGCGGCAAAAAAGCTTTCCGAGGTCGCGCCCCTGATCGAAGAGGGAAGAGCACTCGCCGCCCAATATGTGAACAGTGACGTGCGCGTGCGGACCGTCGCGGTGCGCCTCTTCTTGCACTATCTTGATATTTTGGAAAATACGGCTCGGATCATGGCGAAAAAGGCCGTCGGTGAAGACGGTGCGGCAGCGCGTCTTCTCGAGGATTTCGAGGCGGATTTCGGTAAGCGCGAATGCGAGATAGAGCGCTATTTCAACCATTGCTTCTATTTCAGCGTCCTCCGCTATATCGTTATCTCCAATGCATCCAAGATCGATTTTGTCTTGGGGTAAGAATATTTTTTCAGCATAGCGAAAGGGGTCGCCGAATTTGGATTCGGCGAGCCCTCTTTTTTTATTACTTATTCAGTTTTTCCAAATCGTTTTTGCGGATCTCCACGCGTCTTACCTTGCCGCTGATGGTCTTGGGAAGCTCGTCAACGAATTCAACGATTCTGGGATACTTATAGGGCGCGGTATGCGTCTTTACGTATTCCTGAATTTCCTTTTTCAGCGCGTCGGTCTTTTCCGTGCCCTTCACGAGAACGACGGTTGCCTTAACGATCTGACCGCGCACCTCGTCGGGAACGGGCGTCACGGCACATTCAAGCACGTAGGGAAGCTCCATGATAACGCTTTCGATCTCGAACGGACCGATGCGGTAGCCGGAGGATTTGATCACGTCGTCGATACGGCCGACGTACCAAAGGTATCCGTCCTCGTCCATGGTCGCCTGGTCACCGGTATGATAATAGCCGTCGTGCCAAACCTCCTTCGTCTTTTCCTCGTCCAGATAGTAGCCGATGAAGAGACCGCAGGGGGATTCGCCGTCCTTGACGCGGATGCAGATCTCGCCGGTGTCACCGGTCTTGCATTCGTTGCCGTCGGGATCGAGAACCACAACGTCGTAAAGGGGGCTGGGCTTACCCATAGAGCCGAGCTTGGGAGTCGAGCCCGCGAAGTTGGCGATGGAAAGCGTGGTTTCGGTCTGGCCGAAGCCCTCCATGATGGTGAGTCCCGTCGCCTTCTTGAACTGATTGAATACCTCGGGGTTCAGCGCCTCGCCTGCCGTGGTTGCGTATTCGATGGAGGAGAGATCGTACTTGGAGAGATCCTCCTTGATGAAGAAGCGGTACATGGTGGGCGGTGCGCAGAAGGTGGTGATGTGATATTTTGCGAACATCGGAAGGATGTCCTCGGAATGGAAGCGGTCGAAGTCATAGGTGAACTGTGCCGCCTCGCAGAGCCACTGTCCGTAAAGCTTGCCCCAAAGCGCCTTGCCCCAGCCGGTGTCGGAGATCGTGAAGTGCAGGCCGTTCGGGTTCACGTTGTGCCAGTGCTTTGCCGTGGGATAGTGACCGAGCGCGTATTTATAGGAATGCGTTGCGATGCGGGGATAGCCGGTCGTACCGGAGGTAAAGAGCATCAGCATCGGATCGTTGCCGCAGGGGGTCTTTTCCGTTCTGTAAAAGTGCGTGCTAAAGCGCTCCATTTCCACGTTGAAGTCGTGCCAGCCTTCCTTTTCGCCGCCGACGAGAACCTTCACCATGCCGGGATAATTAGCCGCCGCCTTTTCTGCCTCGTTGGAAACCTCGCCGTCCGCGGTGCAAACGATGGCCTTCACCTTTGCCGCCTTGTATCTGTAATCGAAATCATGCTCCACGAGCTGATTCGTTGCGGGGATCGCGATCGCGCCGATCTTATGAAGCGCAAGCATGCAGAACCAGAACTGATAATGGCGCTTGAGCACGAGCATGACGGTGTCGCCCTTTTTGATGCCGAGCGATTCGAAGTAGTTTGCGGTCTTCGCGGAATACTTCTTCATATCGCTGAAGGTGAATCTTCTGTCGCTCTTATCGTTTGCGACCCACATCATGGCGAGCTTATCGGGCGTCTTATCCGCGATGGCATCCACACAGTCAAAAGCGAAGTTGAAGCTGTCCTCATTCTTGAACTTGATGCCGTTGAATACGCCGTTTTCGTCGTAGAAGGATTCGATGAAGTTATCGGCAACGGTGGTTGCATCCGGCGCCTTTTCAACTGCCTTGGGGGCGGTGAAGGGCATCTCGGGATATTCCTCGCTGACGCTGCCGTCCTGGGGGTTGAGAACCACCGCGTGGAACTCGCATCCGCCCTCGCTGACGGCGATCATGCCATGGGGGATCAGGCTGTTATAGAAGATCGAGTCGCCCTCGTGAAGAACGTCCACGTGGTTGCCGACCTGCACCTTAAGAGCACCCTTCACGATCACGTCGAATTCCTGGCCGTTATGGGAGTTAAGCTTCATGGGAGCGTTCTGCTCCTCGGGAAGGTAGGGAAATTTAACGAGGAAGGGCTCTGCGAGCTTTTCCTTGAACTTGGGAGCAAGGTTGTTGTATTCAACGCCGTGCTGCTTTAAGATCTTAAGGCCCTCGCCCTTTCTTGTGATCGCAAAGGAGGTAAGCGTGGAGCTTCGTCCCTCCAGAAGGCCACCGACCACAACGCCGCAGGCCTTCGCCCACTTATAAATAAAAGTAAAGCTGAAATCCGTTACGCCCTTTTCAAGGAGCATATAGTCCTCAGCCGATACGCCCGTAAGCTTTGCAAGCTCCTCCGGGGTATAGCCCTTTGCCTCGCGCAGGTCCTTGATTCTTCCTGCGACTTCCT
>JAZQTA010000089.1:0-22465 GCA_045630385.1 Eubacteriales bacterium
CTTCCCTTATCATCGGCTACGCTCCCTGTGAGATGCACAGCACCAAGGGCGGCATGGCAAACTGCCAGGCAGAGATGAAGAAGGCTGTAGAGTGCGGTTACTGGAATATGTTCCGCTATAACCCCGCAGCTAAGGCTGAAGGCAATTGCTGAGGCTGAGGCATATCCCGGACCTTCGCTTATCATCGGCTACGCTCCTTGCGAGATGCACTCCATCAAGGGCGGTATGGCAAACTGCCAGGCTGAGATGAAGAAGGCTGTGGAGACCGGCTACTGGCACATGTTCCGCTTCAATCCTTCCCTGAAGGCAGAGGGAAAGAATCCCTTCTCGCTGGATTCCAAGGAGCCTACCGGCAACTATCAGGACTTCATCACGAACGAGGCGCGTTACACCCGTCTTGCTCAGCAGTTCCCCGAGAGAGCAAAGGAGCTGTTCGAGAAGGCTGAGGCAACCGCTAAGGCGAAGTACGAGAGACTCGTTGATCTCGTTGAGTTCTACAACAAGTAATTTTTCCTGATCGGAAAAAAAGAGGGTAGCGCAGGCTTAGGGCTTGCGCTACCCTCAATGTATAAGGAGTTTTATCCCTTGAAAGAGATGAAATGTAAAGAAAAATCGTCATATTTTAAGAAAACAGGGGCGTTTATCCTTTTTCTATCCATTCTGCTTTGCTTTCTCACCGCTTGCGAAAAGCAGAGAGAGGTGACCTATTATCAATATTTTGATACGGTGATCACTCTGTCGGCAGATTCCTTGTCACGCGCGGATTTTGAAATGCGGGTAAAGGAAGCGGAGGAGGAAATATCCTTCTATCACAGGCTTTTTGATATTTATCATGAGTATACAGGCGAAAGCAACCTTTGCACGGTCAATAAAGCGGCAGGCTCGGGCGTGCCTGTGCGGATTGATAAGGCGCTTTTTGATTTTCTTTCGGCTGCGCGCGCGCTTTATGAAACCACGAATGGGCAGATGAATATCATGATGGGCGCCGTCACCTCGCTTTGGAACGATGCGAGAGAAAACGCGGAACGCGGTGCGGCCGCTCTTCCGACGGAGGCAACGCTCGCCGAGGCGAAAAAGCATACCGCGATCGAAAGCCTCGTCCTGAATGAGGAGGAACAGACGGCTTATATTTCGGATCCCGACGCATCCATTGACGTTGGCGCGTTTGGCAAGGGGTACGCCGCAGAGCGCGTGGCGGAGCGGCTGAAGGCGGCGGGCGTTTCCCGCGGCTTCGTTTTAAATTTCGGCGGCAATCTGCGCGTGATCGGCAACCGCAAAAGCGGCGCTCCGTTCACCTCGGGAATTCACGATCCCTTGGAAAATGCGCTTGGCACTTACGCGCTTCTTTTGTCCCTTGACGATTGCTCCCTCGTCACCTCGGGAAGCTATTTCCGCTATTTCGAGATCGAAGGCGTGCGGTATCATCACCTGATCGATCCCGAGACCGCTCGCCCTGCCGACCGTTTCGTTTCGGTTTCGGTGCTTGGTAAGGATAGCGGCCTTTGCGATGCACTCAGCACCGCGCTTTTCGTGATGGACCGCGCCGAGGGCGAAGCCCTCGTTGATAGCCTTGAGGGCTATGAGGCGGTCTGGATCTTGCCGAGCGGCGAAATTCTCCGTACCGACGGCATTGATAATTATATTGCAGAAAAGCCATAATGGCTTTTCGCCAATCGCTGGGGTAGAAAAGCGAATAGAACGAAAACGGCAGAGGCGCATATCAGCACCTCTGCCGTAAGTCTTTGTATGGGAAAATAAATTAATTTTTCACCGTAATGGAGCTGATCACCACGTTATCCTCGTATTTTGAGAAAAGCTCGGGCTTCACGTGATCCACGGGCTTTTTCGTCGGGATCACGAAGCGATAGTATCTTCCGTCATCCTTGTCCTCAAAGTCGCAGGTGAAGATGGTTTCCATGCAGTAATTGAAATCGGCGGGGCGGCCGTCATCCTCAAAGCCGCTCTCTCCGCTTGCGCTCTTGATCGAGGCAGGGCCGATGTTTTCGCCCCAGAGGATCTCCACCTTTTCGTCGGTGCCGTCCTTGTAGAAAATGTGATAATATCCGAGGCGGAACATATCGTCCATGAGGAAATCGCCGCAGCCGAAGTAGCCGTGCGGGATCACGAGATCCGTCGTGTGAAGGATATCAATGTGCGAGCCTGCAAGCGCCTCGCGGAAGCGGAAATCAAAGAGAGAGGATGCGGTGCGCGAAATCTCGGTGCTGATCTTTTTGTCGTCGTAATCCTTGCTCCACGCCATGCGTGATGCGTAAACGACGTCGGCAAGACGCCTGCCTCTTTGCATCTGCTTAAAGTCGGATGCGCCCCAGCTGGAAACGGCGTAGCCCTTTGCGCCCGCAACCACGCGCGCCTTCCAGTCCGAGAAGAGCTGTCCTTGGAAGTTTCCGTACACCATGGGGATGCCGTTGTAATGATAGTCGCGGTCGCCGAGCGGATAATAGGACCAATACCAGTTCATTGCGATCACGTCACTCGGGATCATGCTGATGGCCTGATAGGTCTCCTCCGTGGTGAAGAATTTGGCATCCGGGGGGAGCATGGCGGTTTGGGTATGTGAAAGAATATCGAGCTTCTTGACCGTGTATTCCTTGCCCATAAAGGTAACCTTTTCGTCTGTATCGTGGAAACGTCTTGTCAGATACGCGCCGCCGGCGGGATGCCAGGCGGTGTTATAAGCGTTCAGAAGCTTTTCGGACCAAAGCATCGTGCGGATGCCTTGCTTTGAAAGATAGCCGTGGATTTTTGTGATATCGTCGGCAAAAACCTTGGCCGCCTTCTTTCCCTTGCAACGAGGGCAAACGCAGCTCACGTAATACTCGTCGTGCCCGATGTGCATTACCTTGGGGCGGAAAACCTCGATTACCTCATCGAATACATCGAAAAGGAGCTCGTAGGTCTTGGGATTGGAGGGGCAGTAGGTGTCGGGAGCGGGATCGTCGGGGATCTCCGCGATATCCTTTCTTCCCGCGATCAGATAATCCGCGTGGGAAAGGCAAGGAACCTCGGGTATCGGCTCAAGGCCGTGCGCGCGCGCGTAAGCGCAGATCTCCTTTACGGTGCTTTGCGAAAGATATTTGCCGCCGCCGTTTTCAATATGAATGGAGTTCTTACCCCAGTACTGCGAAAATTGGAATTTTTTCGTTTTTCCGCTGTATTCCTCGAATTCCTTGCAGTAATTCACCCAGAATTCGTTGATCTCGGGATGCTTTTTGTATTCCATCGCGCCGCCGATCTCCAGAACGAGCGCGTTGTAGCCGTAATGCATGAACATGTCCAGCATGTAATAAAATTCATCGAGCTTATCCTCGGCGGGCAAATACATCTTCACCGCGCGGAACTGTACGCAGGGGACGTTGTAAATATACCCCGCGCCAATGCCTTCTCTGTAATGCGAAAGAAGCGTGCACGCGCCGTAAAGATAGCCGCGCTCGCCCGCCGCATACACGGTGATCTGCGCGGGATCCACCTCGAGAAGATAGGCGTCCTCCGCATCCTCAAGCACCTCGCCGAAGGCAGAGGTCACCTTATTCTTCGCGCTTTCATCAAAGGGGAGAAAGCGGATCGCGGCGGCCGCGCCGCATTTTTCGCCGACAAGCAGAGGCGAAAGCGTTTTGAGGATCACGGGGTTTTTGCTTTCGATCACGGTGCTTTTATCCAACAGTACGTTCGCTTGTTGCGAAAGCTTTACATAACTGTCTTTAAAATTCGTATACAAATTCATAAGGGGCATCCTTTCGTGATTTGTTTGCTTATTTAAGTGTAAAAGGCTTTAGAAGTCGCCTTTTATTTTCCCTTGCTTTCCATAATAAGGTCGATCACCTTTTCGAGATCCAGCGCCTTGAAGGAAAGCCCCGTTACCTCGTCGGTATATTCCTTGCCGGTCTGCTTGAACATTGCCATCGCGGCCTCGGGCATGGTTTTGCCGTAGTCCTTCCAAGGGAAGCCCGTTTTTTCCACGGCCTCGCGCCAGATCATAAAGCTAGCGGCGGCGTAGGCATTCGAGGAGGAGGTGAAGTCGGCGTGCACCAGAAGATCGGTGTTGTTGTATCGGTCATTGTAGACCTTCTCGTCCTTCACAGAGCCGATCGCGTAGCAGTTTTCCTGGCAAGCGGGCCAGGAGATTCCGTCCGTGTGCTGAAGGTTGCCGCAGGGGGCGCTCACCCAAATGTTCATCTCTCGCAGGCGCGCAAGCGATGCATCCAGCACGGTGGGCACGGGCTCGGTGTGCGGCACGTCATCCAACGCGGAAAGATTGACGGCGGTGATATTGTATTCGGCGGCGTGCTCCGCTACGTAGTCCAGCGCCTTTGCAAGCGTTGCGTCCTCGCCCTCGATCTTCGGCAAATGCACGATCGTGCAGGAGCGGATCTGTAGGGTTTGGTTGCGGAAGGCGATGCCGCAAAGTCCATTGTAGCAAAGAGAGGAGGGGTAGCCCACGGTCGTGCCGTGGTAGCCGGGCGGCACGTGCGAGGGATCGTTATTTTCCTCGTATACGTTCCAGGAGGCAACCACCTTCGGTCCCCAGGGATGCACGGTCTGCCATTCGGGAACGGAAAGATTGCATCCGTCATCCACGATGGCGAGCACCTGTCCCTCTCCGAAGGAGAGAGCACCGTCGTATTTTTCCCAAACGTGGGTTACGCCGATGGATTCAAAATGTGCTTTGTTATAAGGGGTGCGCAGGCTGTTGTCGGCCGCTTCTGCCGCGTCGATTTCCAGCCCCTTTTCGATTCCGCTCAAAGAACTCATTGCTTTTGTCCTTTCATTTTTGCGTTTTTTTATGGGTGCTTTGCAAAGTGATATTTTGTGTTTTTAGATCTAAATGCAAATAAATATTTGCGTTATGTCTTATGCTTCTTCGATTTCCGAGAGCATCACCTTTTTGATCACGCAGGCGGAAAGCGGGAAGCCCGATCCGTAGGAGTGATAATACGCGCAGAGGAGATAATCCTTGCCGGCGAAAATAGCGGGGTAGCAGTAAACCTCCGTAGGATCGTCCTCCAGCAAAAAGCACTTGGCCTTCACGCTGAAATGGAAGGTGCCGAGGAACTCTTCTCCCTTGCCCTCCGCGATGGAGAGAGCGAGAGGCGTGCGCTCGCCGCAGCTGATAAAGCTGTAATCCTTGAGAGGCGTTGGCGGCAGGGGATTCCAAACGGCCACCGTTTTGTTCTCGCCCACGTGGCGCATATGCAGAGGCGAACAGGGGGAGGTGAAGTAGGGCGAGGGCTCGGGCGTCGAGAAGCTTTCGCCACCGTCCTCGGATATAGAGATAAACTGTGCGCCTGCGTAGGTGCGGGAGAAGGAGAGCACCTTGCCGCCCTCGATCTCGCAAACGCCGGTTTCCTGCAGTCCCGAGGGAACGGTTTTTAAGGGGTTTTCTATACGGAAGGGGGCTTTTTTGAAGGTTTCGCCGTCATCGTCGGAATAGAAAAGCTCGAAAAATCCTCGAAGCGAGATCTTTCCGTCCTCGCCGTAGGGATGGTCGTTGCAGGGAATCAGAATGCGGCCGGAGGAAAGGCGGATCACGCGCGCGTTTTCAAACACGCTGTATTCGATCCCCTCAGTGCAGTTCTTCGGCTCGGAGAAGGCTTCTCCGTCCCTCGTTCTCGTGAGCATATAGCGCATGAAGATGCGGCCGTCATCGTTTTTATATTTCTCGCCGTAGAACATACCGATATCGCCGTTTTGCATGGGCAGGAGGGAAACGCACATACGGTTGACGACTGCTTGTGTGGGAGCAACGAGAACGCGATAGTCGCCGAAGGTTTCGCCCTCGTCCGAGGAGAAAACGGCGCTGATCTGCGAGGGGGCGTGGTCAGCAGCATCGGTTGTGAAATAGTCCGAATAAGCATACATAATTCTGCCGTCGGGCAGGCGAATAAAGTCACCCTCGCCGCTTCTCGGATTTTTCTTTGTGGGAGGGATTACGTGAACTCGTTTGCCTATAATTTTCATTTTTGCTGTTCTCCATTTTTATTTGATGAAATACGGTTGAATCTCAAAGCTCTGTTTTAGAGTTATATTCCGTCTGTTTTTATTCTTCCTCAATCTCGGAAAGCATCACCCGCTTGATCACGGTGGCAGAGAGCATTCGCGGTGTGTTGTAGGAATGGTAATAGGTGAATAGAAGATAATCCTCACCTGCAAAGACGGCCGGGTAGCAGTACACGTTTTCGGGATCGTCCTCAAGGAAGAAGACCTTGGCAGGCACGTCTCTCGGGGCGTTCTTGATAAAAGCATCCCCCTTGCCCTCCACCACGGCGGCAACCAGAGGCGTGCGGTATTTATCGCCCGAAAGCGCACGCGTGCATCCGCGATTGTGCGGCATCGGCGGTGCGGGATTCAGGACCGCGATCGTCCGCTCTCCGAAATGACGCATATGCATAGGGGATAGAGGGGAGGTAAAATAGGGGCAGGGGAGCGGTTGTGTGAAGCTCTCGCCGCCATCGGAGGAGATGCTCATGTATTGGCATCCGCCGCTTGTGCGGTGAAAGGCGAGAACATTCCCCTCCTCAATTTCGATCACGCCGGTTTCCTGTAGGCCGGAGGCAAGATTTTCGCATGGATTTTCAAGCCGCGCCGGACTTTTTTTGAAGGTTTTCCCGTCATCGTCCGAATAGTAAAAAACAGAAACACCGCGGTCCGCAATGCCTGCGTGCGTTCCGTCCTGATAGGGATGGTAGTTCAAGGGCAGAAGAATGCGCCCCGAGGAAAGGCGGATCACTCTGGCGTTTTCCTTCACGAGGTATTCTTCGTTATTGGTGCAATTGATGGGGGCGGAGAAATGCTCGCCGTCGCTTGTTCGCGTAAGCATCACGCGCATACCGATGCGGCCCGTGCCGTTGATGAATTTCTCGCCGTAAAACATACCGATCTCGCCGTTTTGCATCGGAAGAAGCGTAACGCACATGCGGTTCACGATCCTTTCATCCAGTGGCATAAGCACGCGATGATCCGAAAAGCTTTTGCCCTCATCCGAGGAAAAAACGGCAACGATCTGTGAGGCTGCGTGATCGTGCCCGCTCTCACCGATGTATTCGCTATAGGCGAACATAATTCTGCCGTCGGGCAGGCGAATGAAGTCACCCTCCCCGTTTCTCGGATTCCCCTTTGTGGGAGGGATTACGTGAACTCGGTTTCCTATAACCTTCATAAGCAGTCATTCCTTTCTGACATTCGAGAAAGTTGTTTTCGAAATTTTGACGACTGAAATTATTGAAAACGGATCGAATAAATATCCGCATCGTAAAGCTTTATTTGCAAAATAACCTCTTTTCCCGAAAATCTCTTGACAGCATCCTCGGGAAAATGAATTCTTTTATCAATACTGTCACCGAATATTTCGGGGCTTGTCACGCTTTCACCCTCGCAGGTGAGCGTGAAATAAAGGTGTCCGAAGGCCGAGGTGGAGATATTGGCGTAAAGCGCCTCGCCATCGTAGACAAAGGGCTTCGTGACAACCGTTTCCTCCTCGTCTGCGTGCAGGGAGGCAAAGCCGTCCATTCGAAGCACGTAGCGATAAAGTCTGGGTGGTTCGCCGAGGCAATGGCCGTCCACGGAGTAGAAGGAAAGCTCATCGTCCGCCCCCGGAATATGCGATTTTGTCACCATGGGGATGGGCGTGGGGTAGCAATCGCCGTAGAGCCATCCGTTCGGATGCTCAGGGCCCGGGCGCATAAAGGCGGGCTTGAAGCGGTGGAAATGCAATCCGTCACGCGAGGTCATAAAGCCACAATCCGTCACGGAGAGGCCGAAGCGCGGAACCACGCAGTAGCGTGCGTGTCTTTTTTCACGGCCGCAAAGCTCATCGTAGTTTTTCGTCCATTCCTTTCGCTCGCTGTAGCGCGTGTGGATGCCGATATAGATATGCGGTGCGCGGAAGTAGCGGCTGATGCCGTTGGTGTACATATGGTATTCGTCCTCGTCATCATAGGAGAGGCAGACGGGATCCGACCATGTCTTGTAGTCTTTGGATTCGTAGTAGTAAACGTCGCGAAAGGCGGGGGCGGAGGTGGCGTGAATCTTTCCGTTGATGGCATCCCAGCCAAGATTTGTGCACTCCTCGGGTGTCATGCCCTTGATGCGCATGCCGCGTGCGTAAAGGCGATAGATATTTTCCTCTTTATCCCATATTACGATATTGAGCGAATCGAATGCGCCTTGGTTTGTGATCATTTCTCCGAACTTAAAATGAATACCGTCGGGGGAGAGCATCGTGAAAAGGCGCGGTCTGTGCACCACGCCGGGGACCTTGGGTGGATCCCAAGCGGTGATGCCCTTGTAGCGCTCGTTTTCGGGGCAGTCGGGGTTTTCGTCGTAGAAAACGTAGAGCTGGCAGGATTCGGGGTGGATGGTCTTATCGAGAATCAGATTGTTGTGCGTCGATTCGCCGTAGGTGCAGATGCCGAGATCGGGCTTTTCAAAATGAATGCCGTCGCCGCTTTCAAGATAGCAGATGCGGAAGCCGTCCTCCATCTCTGCCTCGGTCAGGTGGCAAGGGAATTCCTTGCTGTGACAGCCGTAGTGATACATGCGGTAGGTGCCGTTCGGGAACTGCCCCCTCACGCCGTGCCATCTCGGATCGAAGAATACGTGATGGTAGCCACAGCCCGCACCCTCCCAGGGCGCATCGTGCACAACCACGCACTCGCGCTTTTCGGGGCGATGCAGGCAGATCCTCGCGGTGGTTTTTTCGGTGTCGATCAGAAAATCGTCAAAAAAGCATTCTCTGCGGTCGGATATGTTCAGCATAATGGTTTCCTTCCTCTTTTTTTATTGGGCGGAGGCAGTCTCTGCCTCGGGCGCGGCCGGGGATTCGTTCTTTTCTCTTTGCTGTTCCTTATAGAGCTTCCAGATGGCGAAGATGCTCCTCCAAACGCAGATCGCACCGTATAAACCACTGATCAGGAAGGGAAGTCTTGCAGGATCGTCCAGTGACATCGCGAGCGAAAGCGTAAGTCCGAAGGTTGCGCCGAAGGCGTGAAGAAAGGGTGCTTCGCGGAAGGAGCAAAGGTGCAAAATCGTTACGAGCATGCCGAGCAGTGCGGTAAAGGTATCGAGGATCACGAAGTTTGAGCCGAGCAGTGTCAGCACCGTGATAGAACCGAAGAAAACAACGACGAAGCCGCCGCCAAAGCCGAAATACATCTTCTTCGTCATACGGCGGAATACGGTGGAATCCTTATACGCACGCTTCGACCAGGTGAAGAAGGTGGCAAGCTGGAGAAGGCAGGAGAAGAAGAATGCTTGCACGGCCTGCATATAGATGCCGAGGGAAAGGTAGGTGATCGTGTAAAGGATCGAGTTAAGACCGCCGATCAAAAAGCTGTAGCGGTTGGCCTTGGAGGTCAGCATGCCGACAAAAAGCGAAATATAGAGCGGAAGCACGAGATAAAAGGGAGATGGGAAAATGCAATAGGTGGTCGTGATACCAATGGCCGTCAAGATAAGCAAAAAACGGCGCGATGCGAGAATACTGAGTGCTTTTTTCATAAAATACCTCTTCGGATAAAATTATATCTATATTATAACGAAGTTTTTTGAAAAAAACAATTCTCGAATGAGCCGTTTTTTTGAAAATTATGTCCCACTATTAAAGTTTTTCGGGAAATTCAGCGCGCGATAGCTGTAAGGCGTGTACCCGAAGGCCTTTTTGAAGGCGATGTGAAAGCCCGAGGGCGAGGTGTATCCCACGGTGGCGGCGATTTTTTCCACAGGCTCGTCCGAGGTAAGAAGCAATCCCTTGGCGTGATGAAGTCGGAGTGACAAAAGCTTTTGGCGAAAGCTCATGCCGAAGATCCTTTGCATCACGCGGCTCGTTTGGCGAACCGATAGACCGAGCGCCTCGGCCAGATCCTCCTCGCGGAAAAATTCCGCCATGTGGCGCTGCATCAGAATTTCGATCTTGTTGTATCTTGCGTTCTCGTCGTCGCTATCCGAAAGCAGACCTTGGTTCGGAACGGTGCATTGCTCGCCGAGGCGGCGGTAGAGAAGCACGAAAAGCTCGGAGAGATAGGCGCGGCAGAGCGTCGTGGATGCGGCGGCGGGGGAAAGCACCTCCTCGCGGATGCGGATCAAAAGATCGATCAGCGGCTCGGTTTCCCCAAGCGTAATGGGGCGTGTAAGAAGCGAAAAAAGCGTGCAGAAATCCTCGGCGTCCTGCAAATCGTTTCTTCGGAAGGAAAAGCGCAGGGTGAGGCGCGTGGCATCCGTCAGCGGTATCACGCCGTGATAAAAATCGGGAGGGATCAGGCAGATCTCGTTTTCCGAAAGCTTCACGTCCTCCGTGTCTGCAAAATTCAGCACCAGCTCGCCCGAGAGGATCGCGTGCAGCTCAAAGACGGGATGGTTATGCATCCAGCACTGCTCGACCTCTTTTTTGAGCACGCCGCCGTCCATCGTCACCGTCAGATTGAGGTTTTCGAGCGTGAGTGAATGGGAAGAATAGAAAAGTTCATCGTATTCACGAAGAGCAATCATTTTTTTGTTTCTACTTTCTTCTTTAAAGGTCATCTTTCCTTAATATGTAAAGTTGGGTTTACAATAGAGTCGCAAGTGCGCACGTCCGTGGCGCGAAGCTCCAAAAGGCGCATGCCCATATTTTCGATAATGTTGCGCGGAGGAAGCGGCAGATCCGAAAACTCCTTCGCGTTGATCTGCTTGGATTTTGAAACGATGGAAATGTAGCGATCGTAGATCGTGGAATTGAGAAGCGCAAAAAGGCCGTAAAGCAGTCTTGCGCAGATCTCGCCGCCCTTTTCCTTGGTGTCGATAAAGTTAAGCTTATTGTGGGTGCTGATGAAGCGATAGGCGGGCAGGCGAGAGGAAAGATGCACGCCGGCGTTCACGAAGCGCTCGTCGCGCTTTGCGGGCACGCGCTTGATCAGGATCATATTTTTATTGGGCTGGAAAAGCGTTTTGGACAGAGGCGCAATGTATTGCTTTTGCACGGCGGCAGGGAAATGCACCATGCCGTTTTCGATCGCGGCGGGGCGGATTAAGGGAACCGTTCCCTTGACGGGATCGTTGAAAAGCATACCGCCGGAACGGTTGTCAAGCACGAGTCCCGTGCGCATTTTCAGCCCCAGGCTGTCCAGCGTTTCGGGGAAATCCGAAATGTAACGCACGATCTTGGCGTCCTCAACGCTCTTGGGAAGCGTCAGTCCGCGGCCGTCCTTGTCCACGATAAAGTCGTAGCCGAGGAGCGGAAGCGCGTTCGTATGCGCGCCATTGTCGGTCGATGCGTAGATCTGCACCGTTTCGGGAGCATCGCCCTTGCGCATGGCAAGAATGCATTCCTTCTTCAGCGGCACGGCGCGGCGCTCGTTCTTTTGCTTGCCGATGAAAAGATGCACGGCCGTCAGGGGCATTGCCCCGAAGAGCGAAAGACGGAAGGGGCGTTGCTCGGTGGCAGAGGCGATCGTGGTCGGCATCATAATAACGAGCTGACCACTCTCGTGCAGATGTCGCTTTGCGGTTTCTGCAAATACCAGAGCGCTGTGCGCCTTCACGGTGCTGATACCGCCGATGGCGTTTGCTTCGTCCGAGCCCTTTTCGTAAAGCTCCTTCGGGGGATTTGAAATAATATAATCAAAGGTATCCTCCACGCGCTCGAAGAAATGCATGGTGTAATGCTCGGCGGACTGCGTGACGTAGTTCTCCTCGTAAACGGTGACGAAAAGGCGCACGTCGTAGTCATGTCGGCATTTTTTACGGATGCGCTCCAGATTATCCTTCAGCATGGGAAGGAAATCCGCATCGGTTTCGTAGCAGGTGAGGAAGATCTGCTTGCATCTCGGCGCTTCCTTACAGATGCGCTCGATCAGCGCCGCCGAAAGAATGCCCGTGCCCGCGCCCGGATCCAGAATGGTGCATGCGTTGCTCTCCTCGTTCAGGGCAAACATGGCCGCCATGCGCCGCGCGGTGTCCTTCTTTGTGAATAAACGCCCGAGGCGAACGTTCTCGCTTTCCACCTTGGCGCGCACGAGCTTCGCCGTATTTCTGCACGCTAAATTCAGCATGGGTATACCTCCGAAATTTCTGCCTTGTTTTTTGTAACCCTATTTTATCACATTTTTTTGCTCCTTGCAATAGATTTTATAAGTTTTTTTTAAAAAACAATTGCAAAACGGGAACGGAAATGTTATAATAATTGTAATTAAAGATAAAAATGCATTTTTTCGGCCTCGGTCGGAAAAAGGATGGGAGAACGTATGAGCGAAAACAATAAAAATACGCACCTTCGGTTTTTGCATTGCTCGGATATTCATTTGGATACGCCCACGGTGGGACTGACGGCGGAGAAATGCGATGAAAGGCGCAGAGAGCTGCGCTCCTCCTTCATGCGCATGATGCAGTACGTGCGCGATCGCGGGGTGAACGTGGTGCTGATCAGCGGCGATCTTTTTGATAACAGATACGCCACCAATACCACGGCGGAGGTTCTGATCCGCGAGTTCCGCAATTGCTCGGACACCGTGTTTATCATCTCTCCCGGCAAGTCGGATTACTATGAGAATAACCCGATCTATACCTCGGGGCGTCTGCCCTCGAACGTGTACGTTTTCTCGAAGGATACGCTTTCGCGCTTCGATTTCGAGCAGTTTAACGTCACGGTATACGGCTGGGCGTTTATGAATGAGAAAATGAACGAAAGCCCGCTCTATGAAAAAACGGTGGACGATGCCTCGCGCATCAACCTTGTTTGCGGCTACGGCGATCTCGGCGGTAGCATCGAGTCGGATACCTGTCCGCTCTCCGAAAACGAGCTGAAGAAATTCGGCGCGGATTACTATGCGTTCGGCTCTCGCCATGAGGCGGGGGATTTCATGAAGATCGGGGATTCGAGCATTTACAGCTATTGCGGCTCGCTTGAATGCACGGGCTTTGAAAATACGGGCATTGGCGGCGCAAATCTCATCGTTGTGGATTATCATGACGGCGAGCTTTCCATCGACGTAAAGAAGCTTTCCTTCGGCCGTATGCGCTTCGTGACCGAAACGATCGATATCACGGGCGTGGACAACGGCAATGAGATCATCAATCGCATCACGGGGCTGATCTCGGACAAGAGATATGGCATGGAGACCGCGCTTCGCGTGCAGCTCGTGGGCGATATTCCGCCCCGCTTCCTCGTGCCGAAAAATCTCGAATGCGATGCGTTCGGTCTGTATTATTTCGATCTTGTGGATAAAACCATGCCTCTCTTCGGCGCGGAGCATTTCGAAAGAGATATGAACGCCGCCGGCGAGGTTTACCGTAAGCTCCTCCCCCTCCTTCGCTCCGAAAGCGAGGAGCAGCGCCTTACCGGAGCCAAGGCGTTCCGCGTAGCGCTTGCGGCGCTTGAAAACCGCGAAGCCGAAATATAAGGTGCGATGAATAAAATTTTGCAATCCTCGCCCTTTTCCTCCTCGCAGTACCCTCGTACAGCGTCGGAGAAAAAAAGCGAGCCTTGCTAAAATTTTAAGACATCGCGTAGACGGTACTTGACAAAGAGGTGCGATGAATAAAATTTTGCAATCCTTGCCCTTTTCCTCCTCGCAGTACCCTCGTACAGCGTCGGAGAAAAAAAGTGAGCTTTGCTAAAATTTTAAATCATCGCGAAAAATGTGCGGCTATCAAATTTCGGCGCAAAGCTCCGCTTTTTGCATCGACGTACCCTTGTACGCCTTCAGCAAAAATCAAAGCTTATCATCCGAAATTGTGAAGAGCCGCGTAGCCGCAACATAAAATTCTTCTTGTCTATATAATCTCGCCGCAGGCGAGTATGGAATCCGCAGCTTGCTGCGGTATGGAATCAAGGCGAAGCCTTGTATGGCATCGACACGAAGTGTCGTATGTCATCACGCAGAGCGTGTATAAAAAACCTTAGCCGTCGCATCGGTTGCGGCGGCTCTGTTTACGAAAAAAGGAGGAGAAAATGATCAAATACGTATTTTTGGATCTGGACGATACGATCCTTGATTTTCATAAGGCCGAGGACGTGGCAATCGAGAAAACGCTTTTGGAGTTTTCCATTCCTCCGACGCGGGAAAACAAGGCACTTTACAGCAGCATCAACAAGAGCTGCTGGGAGGCGCTTGAGCGCGGAGAGATCACGCGCACGGCGCTTCGCTCGGTTCGCTTTGAGCGCTTTTTTGCGGCGATCGGCATCGCCTCGGGCGCGGAGCGTGTGCCTGAGGTGTATGAAAATCATCTTGCCGAGGGGCATTATTTCATCGAGGGGGCGGAGGATCTGCTGCGCACTCTGCATCAAAAATATGCGCTTTACCTTGCGACGAACGGGCTTCTTGCCGTGCAGGCGGGGCGCGTGGCATCGGCGGGCATTGCCAAGTATTTTGCCGCCCGCTTCGTTTCCGAGGAGATTGGCTTCAATAAGCCGTCAAAGGAATATTTTGATGCTTGCTTTCGGATGATCGAGGGCTTCGATCCTGAGGCCGCCGTCATCGTTGGCGATAGCCTTTCCTCGGATATCAAGGGCGGAAAGGTTGCCGGGATCAAGACGGTTTGGTTCAATCCGAAGGGGCTTGAATGCAAGGGCGAGATCCAACCGGATTTTGAGATCCGCACGCTCGCCGAGCTTCCTTCTGTATTAGAAAAAATGTGAGGATAGAAAATGTATACGGGACACAATTTTAGTCAGAAAGTGATCAATCTTGCCGCGCAAGCGGAGCGGGATTGTAAAGAAGTATTTGCAAAACTCGAAGCAAACTGTATGAAATGCTCGGCCAAGGTGCTTGCCGCCTTCCGCGATTGCCGCGTTTCCACCACGGATTTTCTTGAGGTGACGGGCTACGGCTATACGGACGATGGGCGCGATAAGCTGGAGGCACTTTATGCGAAGGTCTTCGGCGCGGAGGATGCGCTCGTGCGCCCGCAGCTCATGTCGGGCACGCATGCGCTCGCCGTCACGCTCGGCGGACTTTTGAAGCATGGGCAGACCTTGCTTTATATCTCGGGCGAGCCGTATGACACGCTTCGTTCGGTTATCGGCACGGCGGGGGAGAGCAGAAACTCCTTGATCGCCTGCGGCGTGCTTTACGAGGAGATCGACCTCGTGGACAACGATTTTGACTACGATGCGATCGAAAAGAGACTTTCGGAGGGATTCGTGCGCGTGGCGGCCATTCAGAGAAGCCGCGGTTATGCGCAGAGAAAGAGCCTCACGATGGATAAGATCGAGCGCGTGATCGCCTTGATCAAGCGTGTTTCTCCCGAAACGGTCATCATGGTAGACAACTGCTACGGCGAATTCTGCGAGGATCGCGAGCCCACCGAGGTCGGTGCGGACGTGTTCGTTGGCTCGATGATGAAGAATCTCGGCGCGGGCTTTGCTGTCAGCGGTGCGTATTGCGTTGGCCGCCGCGACGTGATCGAGGATATTGCGGAGCGCTTTTCCGCCCCCTGCGTCGGCAAGAGCCTCGGCGCAAACTTCAATCAGCTTGCTTCCTTCTATAAGGGCTTCTTTATGGCGCCCGCCGCCGTTTGCTCCACCTTGAAATCCATGGCGTTTGCCGCGAGAATTCTGGAGCTTGCGGGCTTTGACTCGGTTTCTCCGCGTTATGACGAGATCCGCACCGATATCGTGCAGACCTTGGATCTCGGAACGGCGGAGAACCTCATCCGCTTCTGCCGCGGCATTCAGATGGGCTCGCCCGTCGAGGCATATTGCGTGCCCGAGCCCGGTGAGATGCCCGGTTATCCGCACGAGGAGATTATGGCGGCCGGCACGTTCGTGACCGGTGCGACCAACGAGCTTTCCTGTGACGGACCGCTCACGCCGCCTTATACCGCCTATATGCAGGGCGGTCTTACCTACGAATACGGAAAGCTCGGCGTTATGACCGCGCTGGACGAAATGCTGAAAAGCTGAAGCGGTGTCGGTTATGAATGAAAAAATCTGCTATCTCGTGGGTGCGGGCGAGCGCTGTGCGCTCCCGCCGATCGGAGAAAACGATCTTTTGATCGCCGTGGACGGCGGCTTATCCGCTTGCCTTGCCGAGGGAAAGGCGCCCTGCCTTCTGGTGGGGGATCTCGATTCCTTGGAGGTCGCGCCTCCCGCCGATATTCCTCTCGTTCGCTTCCCGGTAAAAAAGGATGAAACGGACACCTATCTTGCCTACCTTGAGGGCGTGAAGCGCGGATACACGCGCTTTGAAATTTACGGCGGTCTCGGCGGCCGCGCAGATCACACGGTTGCAAATCTGCAGCTCCTTCACCGCATCGCGAAGGAGGGAAACACGGCGTCCCTTGTCGGCGCGAATGCAAGAATGCTCGCTTTTTCCGATGGGGAAGTGGTGCTTGAAACCCTTGCGGGGCAGTCGCTCGGCGTATTTTCGCTTTCCGAGGTCAGCGAGGGCGTTTGTATTTCGGGCGCGGCGTATACGCTCGAGGGCGGTACGCTGAAAAACGATTTTCCCCTCGGCGTTTCCAATACCGCGCTCGGCACGTCCGTCACGGTTTCGGTGAAGCGCGGCGTGCTTCTTCTCGTGCTTTCCTTTTGATACGTAGCTTAGATAAAATAAAACGGGTCCAAATGCAATGTAGCGCATTTGGGCCCGTTTTTGTCACTTTTTGATTGAATTTTTATTGAATTTCCTGCTCAAGATCTGAAAAAAGCGGCGTGCCGAAGAAGTCTCGGATCGTGATCTCTAAACCGTCGCAAATCTTTTGCAGGGTGGAAACTGTGACGCTGTGATTTCTTCCGCCCACGATGTTGTTCAGCGTGGATTGTGTGATCCCGGATAGGATCGCAAGCTTATTCAGCGTAATATTTCTTTCCTCACAGAGCTGCCGAATTCTTTGGCGACATGCCTCGCCTATGGTCATGATATCACATCCTTTCTTTTACATATTAACTCTTTTGAATTAAAAAGATTAACTCAAAAGAGTTGACATTGGAGAAAATTTGTGATATGATAGAAAAAAATGGGAAAGAGGCGCAAAAATGAAGGGAATAGAAAAAGAAGTGGACCGTTTGGGGCGCGTTGTGATTCCGAGCGAATACAGAAAGCGGCTTGGTATCAAAGAAGGGAGTAAGATCGTATTTTCCTCATTAGATCGGGGGATTTATCTTGAACCGATCGAAGAAATTTGCGCTCTGTGCGGCGAAAGCCTCCGATCGGGCGTGCCGTTTCGCCTTTGCGATACCTGTATTGCCGATATAGCGAAAAAGGGGCGGCTCTGAAAAAAATTACCGAAGGTAAAGGGCGGCAAAACCGAAAAAATCAAAAAAACGGCTTGACAAAGCGGAAAAATGGTGCTATACTGTCATCACGCTGACAACAGAATAATATCAGGGGTGCCGCAAGGCTGAGATGGATCCTTCCAAACCCTTATACCTGATACGGATAATGCCGTCGTAGGAAGATGCTATAAGAGACTCGCCACACGGATATTTTCTGTGTGGCGAATTTTTTTGTAGGAGGTTTTCCGGGAATGGAAAACAAAAAGACCTTGGCTCTCGTGGAGAGCGCGGTTATGATCGCGCTTGCCTCGGTTTTGAGCCTTTTAAAGCTTGCGGAGCTGCCTGCGGGCGGCTCGGTCACCTTCGCCTCGATGCTGCCGATCGTTCTCGTTTCTTATCGCCACGGCGCAAAATACGGACTTGCCGCGGGTACGGTATACGGCGTGATCCAGCAGCTTCTGGGACTTAGAACGCTGTCGTACGTCACGGGCTTCGTCTCGGTGCTGGCGGTGATTTTGCTTGACTACGTGATCGCGTTTGCGGTGCTCGGCCTCGGCGGTGTATTCCGCAAGAGCGGTATGCGCCAGAGTCTTGCGCTGATCTCGGGCGCGGCGCTTGCCTCGGTTTTGCGCTTTTTGTGCCACGTGATCTCGGGCGCGACCGTTTGGGCAGGGCTTTCGATCCCCACCTCGGCGGTGCTCGTCGGCTCGCTGGCGTATAACGCCACCTATATGATCCCCGAAACGCTGATCCTTTTGCTCGTTCTCTTTTATATCTCCGAGGCGATGGACTTCTCCTCGCGCACGCCGAGGCGCGTGGTTCGGGCGCAGAAGATCTCTGCCGCATCCTTTGCTGCGGTGCTTTGCGGAGGTGTTTTCCTGCTGGCCGCCGCCGTATACGACGTGATCGCGATCTTCAGCGCACTTCAGACGACGGGCGAGCTTTCGGTTTCGGGCTTTGCGCTCGTTCCTTGGGGTTGGGTTGCGGGTATCACGCTGGGAGCGCTGGCGCTCTTCGGAATCGCGCTTCTTCTTGCACGGCGGCTTGAAGCGAAAAGCAATGGGAATGTATCTAAAAAGTGAATAAATGTTTACAAAGTGCTCCGCTTCGGAAGGGTTAGCGGAGCACTTTTTTCTTTTTCTCATTCTTTTCCTTCGCTATGTCTTGACAATACGCCCATAATTTTATATAATATAGAAAATGAAGAAACCGATCGTTTTTTGGACTTTTTGAATCGGAAAGGAGTGTCGCGGTGAGAAGAAAAACAAAGCTGCCCGAGCTTTTGGCGCCCGCCGGCTCGATTGAGGCTCTGTATGCGGCGGTAGCCGCAGGCGCGGATGCCGTGTACCTTGGCGGTAAGGCCTTTGGCGCGCGTGCCTTTGCGAAAAATTTTGACGAGGAGGCGCTTTCGCGCGCGGTGGCGTACTGTCACTTGCACGGCGTCCGCCTTTACGTGACGGTGAATACGCTGGTTTACGAGCGGGAGCTTCCCGCGTGGCTGGATTTCTGCCGCTCCCTTTACGCCATGGGAGTGGATGCCTTGATTGTGACCGATCTCGGCGGCATTTCGCTTCTTCGCGAGCATCTGCCCGACATGGAGATCCATGCCTCCACGCAGATGGGACTGCATAACAGCGCGGGCGTTGCGCTTGCCGCGGAGCTCGGCTTCTTTCGTGCCGTGGTGGCGAGAGAGTGCTCACTTGCCGATCTGCGCGATATGGTGGAGAAAACGCCGATCGAGCTGGAGGTGTTTTTGCACGGCGCGCTCTGCGTTTGCCATTCGGGGCAATGCCTCTTTTCCTCGCTCGTCGGCGGCCGAAGCGGAAATCGCGGCGAATGTGCCCAGCCCTGCCGCTTGCCCTATGGGGACGGCGCGTATCCCTTGTCCTTAAAGGATCTTTCTCTCGCTCGCCATATCACCGAGCTTTGCGAGCTCGGCGTAGCCTCTTTAAAGATCGAGGGGCGCATGAAGAGCCCCAATTACGTATACGGCGTGACGCGCATCTACCGCCGCCTTTTGGACGAAGGGAGAAATGCGACCGAGGCGGAGGAGCGCACGCTTTCTGCCCTCTTTTCCCGCGGCGGATTTACGGACGGTTATTTTACGGAGCGGCTCGGCGGTATGACGGGCGTGCGCTCCGAGGAGGCAAAGGCGGAGAGCCGTGCGCTTGAAAAGAGCGAATTCTTACCGAAGCGCATTCCCGTTTCTGCCGAGGCGGAGTTTTTGCTCGGCAAGCCCTCGCGCCTGACCTTGACGGCGGCGCAAAAGAGCGTTACGGTGTACGGCGAGACACCCGTGCCCGCGCTGAACGCCCCCTTGACGGAGGCTTCCTTAAAGGAGCGGCTTTCCAAAATGGGAAATACCTTCCTTTCTCTTTCGGAGGAGGCGATCTCCGTTTCGATGGATGCGGGGATCAATCTTTCGCCCGCCGCGATCAACGCGCTTCGCCGCGCGGCGGCAGAGGCAATGGAAAACGGCGGAAGGGAGCTGCCTGCCGCGCGGCCGATCGAGATGCCGCACGGAAGCGAGCAGACGCCTCTGAAAACGGCGGTCTTTTACGATCCCACGGTTCTGTATTCGCTTACCTCCGATGAAAAGGCGTTCTTTGATATCCGCTTCGTTCCTTTCGTATATTACAAGGATTTTCCGGGCGAAAACGGCGTTGCCTTGCCGCCCGTGATCATGGAGCGCGAGCTTGCTTTTGTCAGGGAGCGGCTTTCTCTTGCCGCTTCGCAAGGGGCAAAATACGGCCTGATCTCCAATCTTTCGCATATTTCGCTCTGCCGGGAGGCGGGGCTGATCCCAATCGGGGATTTTCGCATGAACCTCTATAATCCTCTCGCGGCCGAAAGCCTTGCCGCTCTGGGGGTATCACATTCGCTTTGCTCGCTTGAATTGACCGCGCCGCGTGCCAAGGGTGTCGGCGGCGTGCTGGTGTACGGTCGCGCGCCTCTGATGCTGACCGAGCGATGCTTTGTAAAAGAGAACGCGGGCTGCTCGGCTTGCGGCAGCTTCGCCTTCACGGATCGGCGCGGTATGCGCTTTCCCGTGATGCGCGAATACGAGCATCGCAATCTGATCTTCAATTCGATCCCCACCTATATGGGGGATAAGGAAGGCGAGCTTTCGCGCGGACGGCTCTCGCATCGGCATTTTATTTTCTCGACCGAGAGCGCGAGGGAGATCCGCGGGATCCTGGAGGCGTACCGTGCGGGTGCGCCGCTGGATATGCAGGTGCGCCGTATCGGTGTGGCCGAAGCGCGCGTATACGGTGAAGCAGAGGTATCCGCGTCCAAAGGCGCACCGCCTGCCGCACCGAGGCAGGGAAGGGCCGATGTGCCGAAAAGGAAGGAAGCACCCGCGGTGAAGAGAAATTCACCGCCCGCCGAAAAAAACACGCCCTACAAAAAGAAAAAGACGAACGGAAAGAAATACAGATGAAAAAGGAATTGATCCTCGCCTCGGGCTCGCCGCGGCGAAAGGAAATTTTAACCGAAATGGGCTTTGCGCTCACGGTGAAAACCGCAGAGGTAGACGAAAGCCTTCCGAGCGGCACGCGGCCCTATGACGGCGTGCGTCTGCTCGCGATCAAAAAGGGTGCGGCGGTCGTTTCCGAGATCGGAGATGCATTGCCCGTGCTTTCCGCCGATACGCTCGTGGAGCTTGGCGGCGAGGCGCTCGGAAAGCCTGCGGACGAAGCGGATGCCGTGCGTATGCTCTCTGCACTCTCGGGCTCGGTGCATTACGTGCATACCGGCGTTTGCATCCATTATAAAGGAAAATGCTACGCCGAAACGGATACCACGGCGGTGCATTTTCGCGATTTGACAGAGGAAGAAATCAATTCTTATGTGGCAAGCGGCGCACCGATGGACAAAGCGGGGGCGTACGGTATTCAAGGCGCGGCGGGCGCGTTCGTTTCCGAGATCCGAGGGGATTTTGATACGGTCGTCGGCCTCAGCGGCCGCTTGGTTTTAAAGCTTCTTTCCGAGGCGGAGGCAGAGGCATGAGGATCGCGAATATAGGGCAAAAGCGGCTTCGCGCCGCAGCGGTTATCGACCTCTTGCGAGAGCGCTATCCTTCGGCAGAATGCGCGCTGAAATACGAAGGAGATCCGTGGAAGCTTTTGGTCATGGGGCGCTTGTCTGCGCAGTGCACAGACGAAAGAGTAAACGAGGTTTGCAAAGAATTGTTTGCAAAATACAGGAATTGCTCCGAAATGGCGGATGCAAGTGTAGAGGAAATAGAAGAAATTATTCGCTCCTGCGGACTTTATAAAATGAAGGCGAAAAACCTGAAGGATGCATCGCGGATGCTCCTCGAGGAGCATGGCGGCGAGCTGCCCTCGGATATGGACGCGCTTCTTCGCCTTCCCGGTGTCGGAAGGAAGATCGCAAATCTTTTGCTTGGCGATATTTTCGGCTTGCCCGCCGTGGTGTGCGACACGCATTGCATCCGTATATGCGGCCGCCTCGGTATGTATCCCGAGAGCCTTAAGGATCCCGAGCGCATCGAAGAAATTCTGCGAAAGATCCTGCCCCCCGAGGAGGGGAGCGATTTCTGCCACCGTATCGTTTGGTTCGGGCGCGAGGTGTGCACCGCGCGTTCGCCGAAATGCGAGCAGTGTCCGCTTCGGGCGCACTGCGCGCGCTTTGAGCGCCTTCGTGCGCGTGAGCATGGAGAGGAGTGAGCCTTATGCGAGAAAAGCTGCGCATCTCCTTGCCCGTGATCGTGGAGGGAAAATACGATAAAAATACCTTGTCGCAGATTTTGGATGCTACGATTTTGACCACGGGCGGATTTTCCGTATTCAACTCGAAGGAAAAGCAGGCGCTATTTCGCCGTCTTTGCGCGAAGGGGGCGATCGTGCTGACGGATTCGGACGGCGGCGGCCGCCAGATCCGCGCCTTTCTTTCCTCGATCCTCCCGAAGGATGCGATCCATCCCCTGTATATTCCCGAGATCAAGGGAAAGGAGCGCAGAAAAAGCGCTCCCTCAAAAAGCGGCACGCTCGGCGTGGAAGGGATGGAGGCCGAGCTTCTTTACGAGCTGTTTTTGCCCTTGGCGGACGGTGCGCCGCCAAAGGCGCAGGGCGATCCGATCACGAAAACGGATTTCTACCTTTTGGGTTTGACGGGGGCGGAAAACGCCACCGAGCGGCGTGATGCGCTCGCGCTTTCCCTCTCCTTGCCCCGCGGCATGAGCGCAGGCGCGCTGCTTGCCGCCATCAATCTTCTTTTTACGCGCGAGGATTTTTT
>JAZQTA010000090.1:0-2583 GCA_045630385.1 Eubacteriales bacterium
CGAGGAGCTTTTCACATTCTTCTCGTGTCTTTGCGTACACATTGAATTTCTTTCGGCTGCCGTCGGGGAGTCTTGGAAAGAAGCTTCCTTCCCACAGTGTGTCGTTGATCTGGTACACGCATCCCGTGCCGCTCTTGCGTACCTTTAGCTTCCACGGCTCGAAATTTTCCTCAATTTCGCTCGTTTCGGGTTGCCTTGGCTCATCCTTTGCTTCGGGCATCGGAGCGTCTGTACCGCCGATTTCTCGGTCGATTTTCACCGTTGCTTGCGCTCTCAATATCTTTAAGACTCCGCTTGTGAGGTTGAGGTCACTCCACTTGAGACCTAGTAGCTCACCTCTACGCATACCCGTGGATAATTCGAGAAGGAACATTTCGTAGTATCGAAAGAGGACTAAAAGCTCATCCTCCGAACTCTGCCGCCTCTACGTATGCGAGGAAGGCACCGAGGCTTTTGGAGATCCATTTATTTTTATGGTAGATCAGCTGCTTCCAGATCTCGATATTCATATCCGCGACGTCGAGATAGCAAAGCTCGCCCGCATCCACGAAGGGCTTCGTGACGAAATCGGGAAGATAGGAGATCATATCGCTTTTGGCGAGAATGCGAGTGATCATATCGGTTCTTCCGATCTCCAGAACGGGAGTGATGTCGATCGATTTCTTGGCAAGCTCCTTATCCAGCACGCGGCGATAGCCCTGCCCGTACTCGGTTAAAACGAAGGGCGCGGCCGCAATATCCGCCATCCGAAGCCCTTTTTTACCCGCAAACTCGGATCTCTTCCCCGCGACGAAATGCATCGAAAGCGGCTCTTCCTTGGCGATAATATAATCCTTTTTATAGGAATGGCTATCCAGCGTGATGATGGCATCGGCCTCGTTGCGATCCAGCATATCAAACATGACCGTGGTATCCGCCGTGGTGAACTTGATCGATATGCCGGGATATTTTTCGTGAAAATCCAGATAATGCGAATAGATCATCTCCTCGCAGACCGAATCGGGGGTGACGATACGGATATGACCGCTGTAATCCTCCTTGCCGAGATTTTCCTTGAATTCATCCATCAGCGTGCGCACTCTGTGCGCGTAGGAGATCAGCTCGCGGCCGCGCTCCGTGAGTGCAACGGTATGATTGATGCGCTCGAACAAAAGGCAACCGAGCTCCTGCTCGAGCTGCTTGATCTGAAACGAGATCGTGGACTGCGAATAGCCGATCTGCTCGGCCGCCTTGGTGAAGCTTCCGAGCTCTGCCACGTGGATAAACGTAATAAGATTTCTTAATTCCATGGACCTCTCCTTCGATCGAAAATTTCGATGATAAATATCAAAACGATTGACTTGACTAATGCATGAAAGTATTATATAATAGATTCATCGAAAAATCAAGTTCCTCGGAAAACTTTTTTCTATCTCCGCGGGACAACGAAAGAAAGGCACGTTTTTCAGGAACAACATCATGCAACAGGCACAAATTTTCACGATCGTCGCACTCTGCGTATACGCGGCGGCAATGGCCCTGGTTGGCTTTATCAGCTACGGAAAATCCAAGACGCTGGACGGCTTCCTCGTCGGCGGCAGAAAGATCGGCGCATGGGCAACCGCCTTCGCTTACGGAACTGCATACTTTTCCGCCGTTGTTTTCATCGGCTATGCCGGACAGCACGGATGGAATATCGGCATCGGCGCGATCTGGGTCGGTATCGGAAACGCCATTCTCGGCTGCCTGCTCTCCTGGCTTCTCTTCGCCAACCGCACCCGCAAGATGACGGGCAAGCTGGATGCAAAAACCATGCCCGATTATTTCGAGAAGCGCTACGCCTCGAAGGGGCTGAAGATCCTCGCCTCCGTTATCATCTTCGTCTTTTTAGTTCCCTATTCCGCCGCCGTATATAAGGGCCTCGCTTCGCTCTTCGGCGCGGTGTTCCCCGGCGTTGCTCCTTGGGTATGGATGCTGATCATCGCGTGCCTGACGGGCATTTATCTCGTTGCGGGCGGCTACGTTGCCACCTCCTACACCGATCTGATCCAGGGCATTATCATGCTCGGCGGCGTGATCTGCCTTGTGATCGCCGTTCTCTCAAACGATTCCGTGGGCGGCATTTCGGGACTGATTGAAAATCTTTCGGCCTTCAAGTCTCTCCCCGGCGATCCAAATCCCACCACGGGCGCCCAGCTTTCCGCCCTCTTCGGCGGCTCGGCCTTCAAGTTCCTTTGCTTCAACATTCTTCTCACGAGCTTCGGCACGTGGGGACTGCCGCAGATGATCGGAAAATTCTACGCGATCAAGGACACCGCCGCCATCAAGCGCGGCACGGTGATCTCCACGGTTTTCTGCATCGTGATCGGATGCGGCGCGTACCTCATCGGAAGCACCTCGCGCCTCATCCTCGGCGGTAAGCTTCCCGAGGGCGGTGTTGACGCCGTGATTCCCACCGTGCTCATGGAGGTGCTTGGCGGCTCGATCGTCGGAAAGCTGCTTTTGGCGATCGTGATGATCCTTCTGCTTTCCGCCTCCATGTCCACCCTTGAAGCGCTCGTTCTGACCTCGGCCTCCGCAGTAGCGGTGGATCTCATCCCCTCG
>JAZQTA010000091.1:0-17065 GCA_045630385.1 Eubacteriales bacterium
GTTTTACAAGAATATATGAGCAAATGGGATGGAGTGCCGTTTTTAGAAGCGTTGGAGCTTTCCAAAGATAAATCAGTTTTGGAAATCGGTATAGGTACAGGAAGAATTGCCGTTAAGGTTGCTCCGTGCTGCTTAAAAATGACAGGGATTGATATTTCGCCCAAAACCATTGAGAGAGCAAAAGACAACCTAAAAGAATACGGCAATATTTCTTTCGTATGCAGCGATTTTAATAGTCACGAATTTGACGAAACATTCGATGTTATATATTCTTCCCTCACAATGATGCACTTTGAAAACAAAGCAGCTGTTATTACAAAGATTGTTAAATTGTTAAAGGATAACGGCATCTTTTGCTTATCTATTGATAAGAACCAAAGCGAATATATTGATATGGGAACTCGCAAAATCAAGGTGTATCCTGACACTCTCGATAATATAACATCGCTCATAGGTACAACCTCAATGTCGATTATAAAAACAATTGAAATCGATAACGCACACATTATTGTAAGCAGAAAATAATTCAACAAATTCCAATTTGTCGAGAAGGCAGCAGAGGAAAAAGTTGACCTTTTCACTCGTTTAAGCTAGCAAAAACGCCGTCCGAAAGGGCGGCTTTTTTGCCGGCAGGGGTAGCCATTGGATGAAACCGAGCGCCTTAGGGCGCTTGGTTCGGTTTCGCCGCGCAGAGCGCCCGCCCGCTTGCGAGGCGGCGGCAAGCGAGCGAATTTTCGCTCATAGCGAAAATACAGCGGAGATTACCAAAAGCCGTCCGAAGAAACACTTCATTTGTTACTTTTTTTAGGTGAAAATAAATTTTTTTATGTTAATTTTTTCGCGAAATTGTGCAAACCAAACAAAAACGGTTTGCGCGATTTTGCTTAGTTGCTGAAGAATGCAAAATAACGACATTTATGCTTTCTTAATCATTTGTATACTTTCAATAAAACGGATAAAATAATAACGATTTTTTAACTCTCACGGTCGGAAAAAAACATTGACTTTTTACATCTATATATGATATAATATCTACACAAAAAAACAATATCTTGATCGCTTCACAAAAATAAACACTAAATATGGTGTTTTTTACTCCAATCGCGATCGGAAGACTTAAGAAGAAAGAAGGTAAATTCTGCTATGAGAGAAGAGTGGAAAAAATTTCGGGAAGGCAAATGGCAAACCGAAGTATGTGTAGACGATTTCATTCAGAAGAATTTCACCCCCTACGAGGGTGACGGCTCGTTCCTCGCGGGTGCAACGGAGAACACCAAAGCACTTTGGGAACAGGTAATGGCTCTTACGAAGCAGGAGCGCGAAAAGGGAAGCGCTTTGGATATGGATACCTCTTTGGTATCCACGATCACCTCGCACGGTGCAGGCTATCTCGATAAGGACAAGGAAACCATCGTCGGATTCCAAACGGACAAGCCCTTTAAGCGTTCTCTTCAGCCCTACGGCGGTATCCGCATGGCAATGAAGGCATGCAAGGATAACGGCTTTGAGGTGGATCCCGAGATCGTTGAATTTTTCACCACGCACAGAAAAACGCATAACGAGGGCGTGTTTGATGCTTATACCCCCGAGATGCGCGTTTGCCGCTCGAATCATATTATCACGGGCCTTCCGGATGCATACGGCCGCGGCCGTATCATCGGTGACTATCGCCGCGTGCCTCTGTACGGTGTGGATTTCCTGATCGCGGATAAGGAAGCGCAGAAGGATTCTACGGGCTCCGTAATGAGCGTGGACGTCATCCGTGATAGAGAAGAGCTTTCCGAGCAGATTAAGGCGCTGAAGGCCTTGAAGGTTATGGGCGCAACCTACGGCTTTGACCTTTCCGCCCCCGCAAAGGACGTAAAGGAAGCGATCCAGTTCCTCTATTTTGCATATCTTGCGGCGGTAAAGGAGCAGAACGGCGCGGCAATGAGCCTTGGCCGTACCTCCACGTTTCTTGATATCTACGCGCAGCGCGACCTCGAGGCAGGCACTTACACGGAGGAAGAGATCCAGGAATTCGTGGATCACTTCGTAATGAAGCTGCGCCTTGTGAAGTTTGCGCGTACGCCCGAATACAATAAGATCTTTGCCGGCGATCCCACGTGGGTAACCGAGTCGATCGGCGGTGTCGGTGTAGACGGCCGTCATCTTGTCACCAAGATGTCCTTCCGCTATCTGCACACCTTGGATAACCTCGGCTCCTCTCCCGAGCCGAACATGACGGTTCTTTGGTCGGTGCATCTTCCCGAGAATTTCAAGAAATACTGCGCGGACATCTCGATCCGTCATTCCGCGATCCAGTATGAGAATGACGATTTGATGCGTCCTCTCCACGGTGAGGACTACGGCATTGCCTGCTGCGTATCCTCGATGCGTATCGGTAAGGAAATGCAGTTCTTCGGCGCGCGCGCCAACCTTGCCAAGTGCTTGCTTTATGCGATCAACGGCGGCGTGGACGAGCTTACCCGCGTGCAGGTTGGTCCCGAATATAAAGCGGTTACGGGGGATTATCTCGATTACGAGGACGTAATGTCCAAGTACCGCGCAATGATGAAGTGGCTTGCAGGCGTATATGCGAACACCTTGAACATCATTCACTATATGCACGATAAGTATAGCTACGAGAAGCTCCAGATGGCTCTGCATGACCGTCACGTGCGCCGTTGGTTTGCAACGGGTATCGCGGGCATGAGCGTGGTTGCCGATTCTCTTTCCGCGATTAAGTACGGCAAGGTCAAGGTCGTAAGAGACGAAACGGGCTTTATCGTGGATTACGTTGTGGAAGGAGATTTCCCCAAGTACGGAAACGACGACGATCGCGTAGACAGCATTGCGCAGGAGGTTCTCCATACCTTTATTACCTACCTTCGCGAGAACGCAACCTACCGTGAGTCTATCGCTACCACCTCGGTACTGACGATCACCTCCAACGTCGTATACGGAAAGAATACCGGCTCTACGCCGGACGGCCGTAAGGTCGGAGAGCCCTTTGCCCCCGGTGCAAACCCGATGCACGGCAGAGACTGCAACGGTGCGATCGCTTCGCTTTCCTCGGTTGCCAAGCTTCGCTTTGAGGATGCGCAGGACGGTATCTCCAATACCTTCTCCATCACGCCCGGCTCGCTTGGAAAGACCAAGACGGCGGCTGTGAACAACCTCGTTTCGCTTCTGGACGGATACGTTCTCAAGAACGGTCAGCATCTGAACGTCAACGTGTTTGACCGTGAGACGCTTTTGGATGCGCAGAAGCATCCGGAGCTTTATCCGCAGCTGACGGTGCGTGTCTCCGGCTATGCGGTGAATTTCGTGAAGCTGACCAAGGAGCAGCAGGACGAGGTTATATCGCGTACGTTCCATCAGTGCCTTTAATTCCGAAAAAAGTGTATTTCGGCGAGAACGAAAAGGATTTTTATTATACGGGATAGTACCTCCACAAAACGAAGTGCGTATTTGAGAAGGTATTAAGATTGGAAAACTTCGTTTTCCTCCAACTTATTGAAATCCTTTTCTATTTCCGTTTCCACCCCTCGACGTACCCACGTACGCCTCACGGGGTGGAGAACGAAAAGGTCTCGCTGCGGCTCGGTCACGCTCAGGGAAAAACGATTATCAATCGTTTTTTAAGACCTTCGCGCCGCTTCGCTACTCGCACAAAATCCCCTCTTTTTCGGTTGCCTACGCAGACGGCACAAAGGGTGCGAACACACTCGGAACGATACATATATCACGCGCGACGTGTCGCGCATATCACGCTCGCAACGCGAGCATATCACGAACGCGGAGCGTTCTATATTACACGCTTACATAGCAAACACAATAAAAACACGGAAGGGAGCGGCGTTCGTATGAAGGGATATATACATTCCGTAGAGAGCTTCGGCACGGTAGATGGGCCGGGGATACGCTTCGTTGTGTTTTTCAGCGGATGCCCGATGCGTTGCCTGTACTGTCATAATCCCGATACCTGGCACATGGGCGGCGAATATACGTCGGCAGAGGAGCTGATCGAGAAAATGCGCCGCAATCTTCCGTTCTACCGTTCGGGCGGAATTACCGCCACGGGCGGCGAGCCAACCATGCAGCTTGATTTTCTGATCGAGCTTTTTAAGCTTGCAAAGTCCGAGGGGATACATACCTGCCTCGATACTTCGGGTATCCTGTTCCGCGAGGACGGGCAGTATGACGAGCTTTTAAAATATACCGATCTCGTGATGCTTGATATCAAGCATATGTTCTCGGATGCGCATCGGGAGCTTACGGGACATGACAATGCGCGCGTCTTTGAATTTTTTGATTATCTAGAGCGAAAGGGAGCTTCGGTGCGCATTCGCCACGTAGTCGTCCCCGGGATCACCTATGATGAAGCGCAGCTTACCGCGCTCGGCAAGTATCTGAAGGGGCGAAAAAATATAGAAAGCGTTGAGCTCCTTTCGTATCATTCCATGGGAATCGAAAAATATAAGCGCATGGGGCTCTCCTATCCGTTGACGCGCACCGAGCCGCTGACGGCCGGGGAGCTGGAGCGTGCTTACGAGATCGTGAACGCCGCAAGAAACGGATAAGTGCCCCGCGCGCCGCTACCACGAAAATAAAGCCTTCATTAGAATAATAGATGCGCGCATTTTGTTGGGCAAAAGCAACAAGTGCGCTCATCACTTTTTCAAGGCAGAATGTTAAAGATGCTGTTTTTTTAAAAAAACGGTTGCTTTCCTTAATAAAATTAAAAAAATACTTGACAAATAAAAAAAGATATGATACAATGACTATCATAAAAAGCGTTGACGAAGAGGGCATAGGCAATGTCGCTTTGAAGAGAAATGGCGGTTGGTGCAAGCCATGAAGCGAGGCCTGATGCTTGTAACTTCCGAGCCGAGGGGAAGAAAGGCCTTGTGCTGAGTAGAACCTCTCCGTGATTGCCGCGTTAGAGCATACGGGCTGTTAGGCCTTGAGGGGCGCGGAATGCGCAATTTGAGTGGTACCGCGGGTTTGTTTTATACGGCTCGTCTCAAAGTATTTTATCTTTGGGGCGAGCCTGTTTTGTTTTCAGCCCCGCCAAGGAGGAAACTTAAATTATGGAACAAATTAAAGCGCTGGATATGAAGATCCGCGAAATGTCGGGGCGTATCCGTGAGCTTCGTGAGATCGCGGGCTGGAGCACGGCGGAGGTTGCCGCAAAAACGGGTGTGACCGAAGCGGAATACGTTGCTTGCGAAAGCGGTCTTTCGGATTTGAACTTCGCGTTTATCTACCGTTGCGCGCTCGTATTCAACGTGGACGTTACGGATATCATCGAGGGTAAGAGCCCGACGCTGAAGTCCTATACCTTGACCAGAAGCGGAGAAGGGCAGAGAATTCAGAGAGCGCACGGCATGACCTATTATGCGCTGGCATCCACCTTCCAGAACCGTATTGCCGAGCCGCTTCTTGTAACAAACCACTACGTGCCCGGTGCGGAGCATGCCGATATTGATGTAACGGCGCATGACGGACAGGAGTGCGATATTATCATCGAAGGTCACCTGAAGGTGCAGATCGGAGATCACAAGGAGATCCTCGGCCCCGGTGACAGCATTTATTATAACAGCTCCACGCCGCACGGTATGATCGCCGTTGGCGGTAAGGACTGTACCTTCTACGCCATCGTTTTGAACGGTACGGGCATTGAGGCTGCGCAGGATTCGTATACGCCGCCCATTCCCTCGAAGGCGACGATCCGTACCGACGATGAGGATCGCGTATATAAGAAATTCATCGAGACCGAAGAGAACGAGATGGGAACGCCCACGGCGATCCGCTTCCATGACATTGAGCGCTTCAACTTCGCTTACGATATCGTAGACGAGATCGCGAAGAAGAGCCCCGATAAGCTTGCGCTTTTACATATTGATAACGAGAAAAACGAAACCCGCATCTCCTTCCGTGAGATGAAGCAGATGTCCTGCCGCGCGGCAAACTATTTCACCTCGCTCGGCATCAAGAAGGGAGATCGCGTGATGCTTTGCCTCGGCCGCCACTATCAGTTCTGGCCGGCAATGCTTGCACTGCACAAGATCGGCGCGATCGCCATTCCCGCAATGAATCAGCTTCTCGATCACGATTTTGAGTATCGCTTTAAGGCGGCGGGGATCAGCGCGATCCTTTGCACCTGCAAGGGAGATACGGCAAGACAGGTAGAGCTTGCAGAGGAGAAGAGCCCCTCGCTTCGCCATCGCATTATGGTTGGCGGTGCGCGTGAGGGCTGGAGAAGCTTTGACGAGGAGTGCCGTCTTTTCAGCACGCACTTTGAGCGCACGGAGCAGTCCGCCGGCGGTGACGATACGATGCTGATGTTCTTCACCTCGGGAACCACGGGCTATCCCAAGATCGCAGAGCATACCTTCAAGTATGCGCTCGGTCATTTCCATACCGCGAAATATTGGCACAACGTTGATCCGAACGGCCTGCATTTCACCATCTCGGATACGGGCTGGGCAAAGGCACTTTGGGGCAAGTTTTACGGTCAGTGGATGTGCGAATGCGCAACCTTTGTTTACGATTTCGACCGTTTCCATGCATCGGACATCCTTCCGATGTTCAAAAAGCACAATATCACGACCTTCTGTGCGCCGCCCACAATGCTGCGTATGATGGTCAAGGAGGATCTCTCGAAATACGATCTTTCCTCCGTCAAGCACATGACCACGGCGGGCGAGGCTCTGAACCCCGAGGTATACCGCCAATTTGAAAAAGCAACCGGCCTTCAGATCCTTGAGGGCTTCGGTCAGTCCGAGAGCACGATGCTGATCGGTAACCTCACGGGTGCGCCGCACAAGATCGGCTCTATGGGTAAGCCCGCGCCGCTCTACGATATCGACGTCGTGGATGCGGACGGCAAGAGTGCCCCCGTCGGTGAGAGCGGCGAGATCGTCGTTCGCGTGGCGGACGGTGCGCCCTGCGGCCTCTTCAAGGGCTACTACGGCGATCCCGAAAAGACCGCCGAGGTATGGCACGACGGCTATTATCACACGGGTGACGTTGCATGGCGCGACGAGGACGGCTTCTATTGGTACGTCGGCCGCGTGGATGACGTGATCAAGTCCTCGGGCTACCGTATCGGTCCGTTCGAGATCGAGAGCGTTATTATGGAGCTTCCGTACGTTCTTGAGTGCGGTGTCAGCGCCGTGCCCGACGAGGTGCGCGGTCAGGTTGTAAAGGCCAGCATCGTTCTCGTGAAGGGAACCGAAGGAACGGATGCTCTGAAGAAGGAAATTCAGGACTACGTTAAGACACACACCGCGCCGTATAAGTATCCGAGAATTGTGGAATTCAAGGAATCGCTTCCCAAAACGGCCAGCGGTAAAATTCAGAGAAATAAGCTGTAAGGAAAAATGAACGGCAAACGCATAACGATATTTTCAGGCCACTACGGCAGCGGCAAAACGAACGTTGCCCTGACCTATGCGCTTTCGGAGCGCGAAAAGGGAAAAAGGGTAGCCATCGCCGATATTGATATCGTCAATCCGTATTTCAGAACCAAGGACAGTGAGGCGCTTCTTGTACAGCGCGGCATTCGTCTGATCTGCTCGGAATACGCCAATACGAATATTGATATTCCCGCCCTGCCGCAAGACATATACGCGATCGTGGACGATACGTCCCTGACCTGCATTCTCGACGTTGGCGGCGATGAGCGCGGCGCATTGGCGCTTGGGCGCATCTCTCCCGCCATCCGCGAGGAAAACGACTACGATATGATCTTCGTAGCCAACCGCTACCGCCCCTTGACCGCCACGGTGGAGGGCGCGATGGAGGTGCTTCGTGAGATCGAGGCGGCCGCAGGGCTTCGCTTCACCGCGATCGTCAACAATTCCAATCTGGGGGCAGAAACCACGGCGGAGGATATTCTTTCCTCGGTCGAGTTCGGTAAGGCGCTTTCGGATGCCTCGGGGCTTCCGCTGATCGCCACCTCCGTATCCGAGCCTGTGTACGAGGCGCTTTCGGGGCGCATCGAGGGGCTCTATCCCATCCGTTTACAAAAGCATCTATAAAAAAGGAGAATTTGAAATGGCAAAGCTCACTTTTAAAACCGACAAATGCAAGGGCTGCGGCCTTTGCGTAGACGCTTGCCCCAAGGGCGTTCTCGCTCTTGCGGAGGACAAGATCAATCAAAAGGGACATCATCCCGTCGAGGCGGTAAACGAGGCGGCCTGCATCGGCTGTGCCTTCTGTGCCACCATGTGCCCCGACTGTATCATTAAGGTAGAAAGGTAAGGTAATCATCATGGCAGAGAAAGTTTTAATGAAGGGTAACGAGGCCATTGCCGGGGCTGCGATCCTGGCAGGCTGCCGTCACTATTTCGGATATCCCATCACGCCTCAGACCGAGATCGCCGCATACATGGCAAAGAGAATGCCCAAGTTCGGCAGAACGTTTCTTCAGGCGGAGAGCGAGATCGCCGCGATCAATATGGTATACGGTGTATCCGCAACGGGTAAGCGCGTTATGACCTCCTCCTCCTCCCCCGGAATTTCGCTGAAGGGCGAGGGCCTTTCCTATCTTGCGGGTGCGGATCTTCCCGCTCTCGTTGTAAACGTGCAGAGAGGCGGCCCCGGTCTCGGCGGCATTCAGCCCTCTCAGTCGGACTATTTCCAGGCAACCAAGGGCGGCGCACACGGTGATTTTCACATGCTCGTGCTGGCTCCCGCATCCGTGCAGGAAATGGCGGAGCTCACCGTAAAGGGCTTCGACCTTGCCGATAAGTACCGCATGACCGCAATGATCCTTGCGGATGGAACGATGGGCCAGATGATGGAGCCCGTATCGCTCGATTTTGCCGCAGGCGAGGCCGTAGAGAAGCCCTGGGCGACCACGGGAACGAAGATGTCGCGTCCCCACAATATCGTAAACTCGCTGTTCCTCAAGCCCGAGCAGCTGGAGAAGACCAACTTCGAGCGCTACGAGCGTTATGAGAAGATCAAGGAAACCGAGGTTATGTACGAGGAGTACATGATGGAGGATGCCGAGATCTGCGTGGTAGCCTTCGGTATTGCCGCTCGCGTATCCAAAAAGGCGATCAACGAGGCAAGAGCGCAGGGCATCAAGGTCGGTCTGATCCGTCCGATCACCCTTTGGCCGTTCCCCGAGAAGGCAATTGCCGCGGCGGCAGAGAAGGTGAAGAAGTTTATTTCCGTGGAGCTTTCCATGGGCCAGATGATCGAGGATATTCGTCTTGCCGTAAACGGAAAAGCACCCGTGACCCTTTGCAACCGTACCGGCGGTATGATCCCCGCTCCCGAGCAGGTTCTTGCCGCGATCACGGAAGCAGCGAAATAAGGAGGTAGAGAAAAATGGTAGTATTTGATAAGCCCCATGCATTGGCAGACGTGCCGCTGCATTACTGCCCCGGCTGTACCCACGGTATCGTTCACCGTCTGGTTGCCGAGGTGCTTGACGAGCTTGGTATCGAGGGCAGAACCATCGGTGTCGCTCCCGTAGGCTGCTCGGTTATGGCTTACGATTATTTTAACTGCGATATGATCGAGGCGGCGCACGGAAGAGCCCCCGCTGTGGCAACCGGCGTAAAGCGCTCCGATCCCGAAAACATCGTGTTCACCTATCAGGGTGACGGTGACCTTGCCTCCATCGGTATGGCGGAGACCGTGCATTCCGCGGCAAGAAACGAGAATATCACGATCATCTTCATCAACAACGCGATCTACGGCATGACGGGCGGTCAGATGGCGCCCACGTCCCTTCCCGGGCAGGTAACGCAGACCTCTCCCTACGGAAGAGACACCGCGGCGTGCGGCTTCCCGATCAAGGTTTGCGAGATGCTTTCTCAGCTGGACGGTCCGGAATATCTTGAGCGCGTAGCGGTAAACAACGTGAAGAACGTAAAGAACGCGAAGAAGGCGATCAAGAAGGCGTTCGAAAACCAGGTAAACGGCAAGGGCTTCTCCCTTGTTGAGGTGATCTCCAGCTGCCCCACGAACTGGGGTATGACGCCGAAGCGTGCGCTGGAATGGATCGACGAAAAAATGATTCCTTATTACCCTCTCGGTGTATATAAGGACAGACCGGCAGGGAAGTGAGGTAATTAACATGAGCACCACACAGTATTTGTTTGCAGGCTTCGGCGGCCAGGGTATCCTGTTCTCCGGTAAATTTCTTGCATATAAGGGACTCATGGACGGCAAGAACGTCAGCTGGCTCCCCTCCTACGGTCCCGAAATGCGCGGCGGTACGGCATCCTGCAGCGTTATCGTCAGCGATACGCCCGTTGGATCTCCCATCGTTTCCCGTCCCGACGTGCTGATCGCCATGAACCTCCCCTCTCTTGATAAGTACGAGGATTCCGTTGTGCCCGGCGGCACGATCTACGTGGATTCCACTCTCATTGAGAGAAAGGTAATGCGTAACGACGTCAAGGTCGTATACATTCCCTCGACCAAGCTTGCGTCGGACAACAAAACGCCCACGCTGGCAAATATGATCATCATGGGCAAGGTGCTTTCCGAGGAAGGTCAGTTTGAGGACGAGGAGAGCGTGACCAACGCGCTGAAGAAGGTTATTTCCGCAAAGCGCGCCGACATGCTTGAGGTGAATCTGAACGTTATGCGCCTTGGTCGCGATTATACGGAATAAGGAGAAAAGAAAATGGATATCAAAATCATCAGAAATGAAAATCCCAAGGTAAAGCCCGCAGCCGACACACTCGGCTTCGGTAAGTATTTTGCCGATCATATGTTTATCATGGACTACACCGCAGGCGAGGGCTGGCACGATGCCAGAATCGTTCCCTTCGGTCCGTTCCCGATCCATCCCGCATCCACCGCGTTGCACTACGGCTCGGAGATCTTTGAGGGACTGAAGGCATACCGCAAGGCGGACGGCTCGATCCAGATGTTCCGCCCGATGGAGAATATCCGCAGAATGAACCGCTCCGCAGAGCGTCTTTGCCTGCCCGAGATTCCCGAGGATATGGCGCTTGAGATCCTTACGACCTTCGTATCCTTTGAGCAGGAGTGGACGCCCTCCGCGCCCGGCACCTCGCTTTACATCCGTCCCTTTATGTTCGGAAACGACGAGACGCTCGGCGTGCACGCTGTGCATAACGCAACCTTTATGATCATCCTCTCTCCCGTTGGCTCTTATTATAAAGAGGGCATCAACCCCGTGAAGATCATGATCGAGGATACCGACGTTCGTGCCGTTCGCGGCGGAACGGGTGAGGCGAAGTGCGGCGGTAACTACGCGGCATCCAACCGTGCGGGCGAAAAGGCCGCACAGCAGGGCTATTCTCAGGTTCTTTGGCTGGACGGTGTGCACCGTAAGTACATCGAAGAGGTTGGCGCTATGAACGTAATGTTCAAGATCGCGGGCGAGATCGTAACGCCCGAGCTCGTTGGCTCTATCCTTCCCGGTATTACGAGAAAATCCTGCCTTGAGCTGCTTCGCAAGGAGGGCTATAAGGTAAGTGAGCGTCTGCTTTCCATTGACGAGCTGGAGGCCGCCATGGCGAACGGAACGCTGGAGGAGGCATGGGGCTGCGGTACTGCGGCGGTTATCTCTCCCATCGGCGAGCTCGCGTATAAGGGCAAGAAGTACACCGTTTGCGGCGGCAAGATCGGCGAGGTCACTCAGCATCTCTACGATACCCTTACCGGTATTCAGTGGGGCAAGCTTGAGGATACCTTCGGCTGGACCTATCCCGTAAAGTAATTTTTCCGTGTGTGGCATTTTGCCCAAAGAAAAGAAAACTTTTTTGTAAAATCTCTTGACAAACGCGTACACTTGTGATAAAATATATACAAATTTTTATTAAATGCGATGAAGGAATTAATTTCTTCCGTTGTCTTCTTGCAGAGAGTCGGCGTTTGGTGCGAGCCGATAGGAGAGGGAAGAGAGTCTCGTTCCGGAGCAGGATCTCGGAATTCAGTATGAGATCCCGGAGGCCCCGTTACCATGGCATAGGGCTTGCTTGAGCCCGATAGAGTGGCCGCATTTTGCGGCAATCAGGGTGGTACCGCGAAAAGTAATTTCGCCCCTGAAGCATTTGTATTGCTTCAGGGGCTTTTTTATTGTAAAAAAAGCGCACAAAGAAAGTGAGAAAAAACATGAAAAAAATCATTTGCTCGGACATGACGCTGGTGGGAAACGCGAAGGGGCTTTCCTTTAAGGAGAAGATCGAGATCGCAAGACATCTTGATAACCTTTCGTGCGGCGTGATCCATATGCCCGCGATCGAAAACGTAAAAACGGATTCTCTGATGATCCGCACGATCTGCGCATTCATTAAGAACAGCATCGTATGCGTAGAGACGGGTGCGAGCGCGGAAACGGTTGCGATCGCCGCGGCGGCTGTGCAGAAGGCAAAGCGCGCGCGTCTTATGGTTCGTCTCCCCGTATCTGCCGTGCAGATGGAATATTTCTATCATAAAAAAGCGCCCAAGATGCTCGCTCTTGCAAAGGAGATCTTCGCCGCCGCCACCGCGGCGTGTGCCGACGTCGAGTTCTTTGCGGAGGATGCAACGAGAGCGGATCTTTCCTTCCTCGGAGAGATGATCGCCGCCGCCGCAGAGGCGGGCGTAAAAACCGTTACGCTTTGCGATGACGAGGGCGTGCTGCTTCCCGATGAATTTTCCGCCTTCCTTTCCACCGTGAAGGATGCGATCCCCGCGCTTTCCTCCATGAATCTCGGTATCCTCTGCCGCAATACCCACGGTATGGCAACTGCCTCTGCCGTTATGGCAATCAAGGTCGGCGCATCCGAGATCAAGTGCGCGGTCGGCAATGCCGATATCCCGGATCTTGATACCTTTGCGGGCATCGTGTACCATTGCGGAGACCGTCAGGGCATTTATTCCGATATGAATTATAACGAGCTTCACCGCATCGAGAAGCAGATCCGCTGGATTCTCGGCGATAGCCGTGCCGCATCTGCTCCCGAGGCAAAGGCTTCCATCGAGGAGTCCGCAAGCTATAGCAAGGAGGATTCCAAGGATACCATCGCCGCCGCCGTTGCCAAGCTCGGATACGATCTTGCCGAGGCGGATATCGACAGAGTGTACGAGGAGTTTCTCCATATCGCAGAGAAGAAGAGCATCACGGCCAAGGACCTTGACGCCGTTGTGGCAAACGTGGCTCTGCAGGTGCCTCCGACCTATACGCTGGAAAGCTACGTGGTCAATAACGGAAACGTGATCGGCGCATCCGCGCAGATCCATCTGATGAAAAACGGCGAGCGCCTCTCGGGCATCGCAATGGGAGACGGACCGATCGATGCCGCCTTCCGTACCTTGGAGCAGATCATCGGCCGCCATTTTGAGCTGGACGAGTTCCGTATCGAAGCCGTAACGCAGGGCCGCGAGGCTCTCGGATCTACGCTTGTAAAGCTCAGAAACAACGGTAAGCTTTATTCGGGCAACGGTCTTTCCTCCGACGTTATCGGAGCATCTATTCGCGCCTACGTGAGCGCGGTGAACAAAATCGTTTATGAGGAGAATGCGTGATGAAACTTTCCTTTTCCACCAAGGGGTGGCACGGCAAAAGCTTTGATACCTTCCTTGCGCTTTGCAAGGATCTTCGCTTCAGCGGTGTCGAGCTTCATAATATCTATAACCCCCTTTTCACGGGCGCGGATTCGCCCTTTGCTTCGCACGCAACCGCCGCTACGTTAAGAAAACTTTACGAAATGCAGCTTTCTATCCCTTGTATCGACTGTCTTTGCGATCCCGCAGATCCTGAAGGAACGCAGTCTGCAAAGGAAGAGGTCTGTGCAGCGATCGCCTATGCGGGCAATCTTCGCATCCCCTATCTGCGCCTGCATGCAGGCGTGTATGGCGGCGAGGATAAGGCGCGCGTTGAGGCCTTCCTTGAGTGGGCTCTGCCGCTTGCCGAGCGCGAGGGCGTTACGTTGCTTCTTGAAACGAGCGGCCTTTTCTCGGATACCGCCGCGCTTCGTCAGATGTTGGATTCCTTCGCAAGCGATTCGCTTGCCGCTCTTTGGGATATGTATTCCACCTTCTTTCTCGGTGGGGAAGAGCCGGAGACCACGATCGAGCACCTTGGCGCGTACGTAAAGCATATTCATATTAAGGATGCCGAAACGGTGGACGGTGCGCTTTCCTATTGCTTGATGGGCGAGGGCTCGCTTCCCGTTGCGCGCCTGATCGGCGCTTTGCGCTCGGTCAACTATAGCGGCTTCCTCTCTCTTGAGTGGGATCCCAAGTGGTGCGAGGATATCGACGATATGGAGATCATTCTCTCGCAGTTTGAGAACTTTATGAGCCAGTTTTCGGATACCGCCAGAGCGGATAATTCGCTTTATTATAACAAGGCGCATACCGGTCGTTACGTTTGGAAAAAGGATCTTCTCATTGATCTGACCTTCCCGAAGGTTCTTGACCGTATGGTCGAGGAGTTTCCCGATCGCCTTGCGTTCAAGTACACGACCTTGAATTATACCCGTACCTATTACGAATTCCGTAAGGACGTGGATGAATTTGCCGCCGCGCTGATCTCTCTCGGCGTAAAGCCGGGCGATCACGTTGCCGTATGGGCAACCAACGTGCCGCAGTGGTACATTTCCTTCTGGGCGACCACGAAGATCGGCGCCGTTCTCGTAACGATGAATACGGCCTATAAGATCCACGAGGCGGAATATCTTCTGAAGCAGTCGGATGCGCACACCATCATTTTGGTGGACGGTTTCCGCGATTCCAACTATAAGGAAATCATTGCGGAGCTTTGCCCCGAGCTTGCCACCACCGCACCGGGCGCACCTCTGCATGCAAAGCGCCTGCCCTTCCTCCGTAACGTGATCACGGTCGGATTTTCGATGAAGGGCGCTCTCACATGGGAGCAGGCGCTGGATCGCGCCCCCATGGTTCCCATGGAGGAGGTTTATCGCCGTGCCAACGCCGTCGATAAGGATGACGTTTGCAACATGCAGTACACCTCGGGCACCACGGGCTTCCCCAAGGGCGTAATGCTGACGCACTATAACGTAGTCAATAACGGTAAATGCATCGGTGACCGCATGGATCTTTCTACGGCGGATCGCATGATGATTCAGGTTCCCATGTTCCATTGCTTCGGAATGGTGCTTTCCATGACCGCCGCAATGACGCACGGTTGCACCGTGCTTCCGCTTCCGTATTACGCGCCGAAGCCCGCGCTTGCCTGCATCAATTCCGAGCGCATCACCTGCTTCCACGGCGTGCCCACGATGTTTATCGCGCTTCTCGAGCATGAGGACTTCCCGAAAACCGACTTCTCCTATATGCGCACCGGTATCATGGCGGGAAGCCCCTGTCCGATCTCGGTCATGCAGGATGTTGTGGATAAAATGAATATGAAGGAGATCACGATCGTTTACGGTCAGACAGAGGCATCCCCGGGCTGTACGATGAGCTCCACGGATGATCCGATCGAGGTGCGTGTCGGCACGGTCGGTCGCGCTTTGCCCGAAATTGAATGCAAGATCATCGATCCCGAAACGGGAGAGGATTGCCCCGATGAGGTGACGGGCGAATTCGTTGCCCGCGGCTATAATATCATGAAGGGCTATTATAAGATGCCCAAGGCAACGGCGGCGGCCATTGATAAGGATGGCTGGCTGCATACGGGTGACCTTGCTTGCCGCACATCTGACGGTAACTACCGTATCACGGGACGCTTGAAGGACATGATCATCCGCGGCGGCGAGAATATTTACCCGAAGGAGATCGAGGAATTCATCTACACACACCCGAAGGTGAAGGACGTGCAGGTGATCGGCGTTCCCGACGAGCAGTACGGCGAGGAGATCATGGCCTGCATCGTGCTGAAGGAAGGGGAAGAGATGACGGTTGAGGAAATGAAGGCGTATATCAATGCCCATATGGCACGCCATAAGGTTCCGAAATACATTGATTTTGTTTCCGAATTCCCGATGAACGCTGCAGGAAAAATTCTGAAATACAAGATGCGTGAAAACGCAATTGAAAAGTTAGGTTTACAAAAAGCCGCAAAAGTGGTTACAGCATAATGATTAACAACAAATATTTCGCCATTGATTTTCACTGCCATATTTATCCGGAAAAGATCGCCTGCAAGGCGGTCGGAGGCACGGATGCCTTCTATGCCTCGCACTCGGTCGGCACGGGTATCGTAGACGATATGCTTGCCCACGCCGACCGCGCGGGGATCGATATGGCGCTCGTTCAGTCGGTTGCCACAACCCCGCATCAGGTGGGAAGCATCAACCGCTTTATTGCCGACGAGGTGGCGCGCTTTCCCGATCGGCTGATCGGCTTCGGAACGTTGCATCCCGCCTCCGAGGATATCGTTGGGGATCTTGAAAATCTTCTTTCTCTCGGGCTTCGCGGCGTCAAGCTTCATCCCGATATCCAGGATTTCAAGATCGACGATTACCGTGCGCTTTCCATCTACGAGGCGTGCGAGGAGCGCGGCGTGCCGATCCTTTTTCACGCGGGTGACAGTCGGTACGACAGATCCAATCCCAATCGCCTCGTTCCTGTGTTGCGCATCTACACGCGCCTGAAGGTTATCGCCGCGCATTTTGGCGGTTATTCGATCTGGGATGAGGCTGTCGAAAAGCTTGCGGGGATCCCGAATCTCTACGTGGACTGCTCGTCCGCCATGCCGTTTTTGACCGATGAAAAGATCAAGGAATACGTTCGCCGTTACGGCGAGGATCGCGTGCTTTTCGGAACGGATTATCCCATGTGGGGCTCGGAGAGTGAGGTTGAGCGCCTTCTCTCGCTCGGTCTTTCGGACGAAGCGTATCGCAAGATCTTTTCGGAAAACGCCCGCGCGCTCTTGGGACTGTAATATTGCGTGCGTTTTTTCAAAAAACTTCGTATAACTATTGATTTTTCAAAAAAAGTGTGCTAAAATGATAGCATCTTTCATAAATCTGCCGTAAGGCAATCCAAAAAAAGGAAGGTACATACCATGTTTAAGAATGAGTATCTTAACGAACTCATGGCTCGCGTGGAGAAGAGAAACCCCAACGAGCCCGAATTCCATCAGACTGTCAAGGAGGTTCTTGAGTCCATCGAGCCCGTGATCGAGGCA
>JAZQTA010000092.1:0-15284 GCA_045630385.1 Eubacteriales bacterium
CGGTCTGTGGTTAAGCTACAATTGCAGCGACTGGACCGACGACGGCAGATGTGAGGATTGCTACAGACCCGCTTACTGTATGCAGGAGCTTGGCAAAAATCACGCAGACGGGGACGGTGACCACTATTGTGATGAATGTGGCTGCTGGATGTCCTACGTATGCACAGATGCCAACGGCGATTGGTATTGCGATGAATGCGGCCATGAGCTGCAATGCTTTGATCACGTGGATGAAAACCAAGACGCTGCCTGCGACATCTGCAACGAGGAAACAAAATGCAAAGCAAATCCTTACGCCACCTACCACGAAGACTCTGGGTCGGACCACGTGTGCGACTGGTGCGGTGTATGGGTTTCCATCTGGTGCATCGACGATGACTACGACGGCTACTGCGAGGAATCCGGGTGCGGCAGAGAATTCGTTTGTAATCACGTGGATGAGGACGAAGATAACTATTGCGACAGATGTTACAGAATCATCAACTGCACTCACGAATCCGTAAGTATGCATATCTGCGATACTTGCAATCAAAAGGTAACCGACTGTTACAGTGAAGACGGAGATCTCTTCTGCGATGAATGCTGGGAGGAGATTGAATGTCATCACGAGGGCACGATGGACGCGCATGTTTGCACTCAATGCTATGCATATCTCAGCAATTGCAATGATGAGGATGGCGACGGTGAATGTGACCTGTCCGAATATTTCCCTCATTCCGTACAGTAACATGGTCCAATATCTGATCTGAAAATCGGATAATCTAACAAAAACCGAGGCTGAGCCAAACGCTTTTTGCAATTGGCTCAGCCTTTTACTATGTTGAAACGACATAGATGCATCGCTTCCTCTTTCAATGGTGCAATGTATTAACGAATGAGTTATTACACAAGAGGAACGTAATTTGAACAGAGTTACGTTCCTTATTTTTATGCAAAGTTAAAGGCGAGCCATAATTGACTCGCCTTTTGCTTGAGCATGTGAGATGTAAATTGAACCGATATATTAAACTTACATTATCCCGCCCTTTTTGTTTTTAAATATTGAAAAAAATATCCACCCATTTAAAAACATAAATCGGAATGTTTTTACATTCGCTGTTTGTAAGTCTTATTCTTTTTCAAGAACAAGAAGATGTTTATAAATGGAATATCGAGCGCCGAAATAAGCGTTTTTCATAATGATTATTGTGATTGACTCCATTTAACTTGACAAAACTTATTAAAATAATATTCATTCCAGTCTGAATCCCAACCAGATGCAGGTTCAGAACGCTCACAATAAATAACTAATTCTTCACAGTAATAGTTTCGTTTGCTTGAACTGAACTCAAAAAATGCAAAAATTAAGAAAATATAAAGTAGACTTTAGATTTTCCTAAAAATCAAGGCTGGGCGAGTGCCCAGCCTTTCGTGCTATTTGAGGAATTCGGTAATTATTTCTTGATCTCTGCGCGGGTATCGCAGTAGATGCAACGGTAGATGCCGTTTTCGCTATCGGTCAGCTTGAAGATGTGCTTAATATCCTGCTCGGTTGAGGTGATGCATCTGGGGTTGTGGCAGATCACGTTCTCGATCGTGGGCGTGGTGATATGGTCGTTCAGGCTGTAAACCTTTCCGTCCGCCTCGGCAAGAAGCTTTAAGATGAGCGCCATGCGGATGTATTTTCCGTAGTTGGCCTGGCGGAAGTATGCCGCGCGGGGATCGGCGTCCACGGCGGTGGAGATCTCGTTGACGCGGGGCAGAGGATGCATCACGATGAGATCCTTTTTCGCCATTGCCATTTTCTCGGGCGTCAGAACGTAGCTGTCCTTCAGGCGCAGATATTCATCCTCGGAGAGAAATCTTTCTCTTTGAATGCGCGTCATATACAGGACGTCCAGCTCGCCGATCACGTCGTCAAGCGAGGTCGCCTCGCTGTAGCAAACGCCTTTGTCGATGATGTAAGGGAACTTCACGTAGCTCGGAACCTTCAGCTCCTCGGGAGAGATAAGGATAAATTTGATGCCGCTGTAACGCGAGAGTGCCGCGATCAGCGAATGCACGGTGCGCCCGAATTTGAGGTCGCCGCAAAGGCCGACGGTCAGATTCTCAAGGCGGCCGTGCTCTCTTTTGATGGTGAGAAGGTCGGTGAGCGTTTGGGTGGGATGGTGGTGCCCGCCGTCACCCGCGTTGATGATCGGCACGGATGCGGTCGTGGTTGCTATCATGGGAGCGCCCTCCTTGGGGTGGCGCATGGCGATGATATCGGCGTAGCCCGAAACGATGGCCGCCGTGTCTGCCACGCTCTCGCCCTTGCTTGCAGAGCTGGAGGATGCCTCGGAGAAGCCGAGCACGTTGCCGCCGAGCTCCATCATGGCCGCCTCAAAGGAGAGGCGAGTGCGCGTGGAGGGCTCGAAGAAGAGGGTTGCCAGCTTTTTATAGCGGCAAGCCTCGCGGTAGTTTTCCGGATGCGCGATGATATCGTTTGCGGTGGCGATCAGCTCTTCGATCTCCTCTACGGTAAGATCAAGAATATCTAAAAGATGACGCATTACTTCGCCTCCGTGATCCAGCTTTCGTCGGAGGGGTTATTGCGGAAAGCAATCAGGCGAGCGATGTCGCTCTCTTCAATATAGTTTTCTTCTGCGGCAACGGCTGCAATGCAGTCGAAATTCGTCAGGCTCACGTTCTTTACGTTCGCGGCGGAGAGTCTTTCGATGCCCTTCTTCATGCCGTAGGTGAAGATGGAAACGATGCCGAGAACCTCGGCGCCTGCCTCGCGAAGCACGTTAACTACCTCGATTACGCTGCCGCCCGTGGAGATCAGATCCTCAACGACAACGACCTTCTGACCGGGGGGAAGCTTGCCCTCGATCTGGTTGCCGCGGCCGTGATCCTTTGCGCCGGAGCGAACGTAGCCCATGGGAAGTCCCATCAGGTGTGCGGTGATTGCGGCGTGCGCGATGCCTGCGGTGGAGGTGCCCATCAGCACTTCCGCATCGGGATATTCGCGCTTGATGGTTTCCGCAAGCGCGGTCTCCACGTCGGTGCGAACCTCGGGCGCCGTAAGAGTCAGTCTGTTATCGCAGTAAACGGGGCTCTTGATGCCGCTTGCCCAGGTGAAAGGCTCGCTCGGGCGGAAGAATACCGCGCGGATAGATAAAAGGTCCTTTGCAATCAGTTTTTCGGTAGCAGTCATTTTTCTATCTCCTTTTTTATCAATCACAAAATTCGTTAACGCAACGCATATAAGCGGCTACGGGATCTGCGGCGGCGGTGATCGGACGGCCGACGACGATATAGTCGGAGCCGATCTCCTTTGCCTTCGCGGGCGTGGTAACGCGCACCTGATCGCCAACTTCGCCGTCCGCAAAGCGAACGCCGGGCGTTACGGTCAAAAATTCCTTGCCGCAGTTTGCATGCACGGTGCCTGCCTCCAGGGGAGAGCAAACGACACCGTCAAGCCCTGCCTTCTTTGCGCAGCAAGCATAGTGCAGAACCACCTGATCGAGAGGCTTCTCGATCAGAAGATCGCTTTCCATTCTCTCTTGGCTCGTGGAGGTCAGCTGGGTAACCGCGATCAGCAGGGGGCGCGTGCCGTCGGGACGGACGAGGCCCTCCAGGGCGGCCTCCATCATGGCTACCGTGCCGGAGGCGTGCAGATTGCACATATCCACGTCAAGCGAGGAGAGCACGTGCATTGCCTTTTTCACGGTGTTGGGAATATCGTGCAGCTTCAGATCGAGGAAGATCTTGTGGCCTCTTGCCTTGATCTCGCGAACGATCTCGGGGCCTGCGGCATAGAAAAGCTCCATGCCGATTTTTACGTAGGGCTTTCTACCCTGAAATTTGTCGAGAAAAGAGAGAACCTCTTCCTTGCTTGCAAAGTCGCAAGCGATAATTACGTCCTTACCCACGGTGGGCACCTCCTATAATAGATTCAAGATTTTCAATGCCGTATTTCTCCATCACGGAGGGCAGAGCCTCCACGATCTCCTTTGCGGCGTAGGGGTTTACGAGATTTTGCGCGCCGATCTGCACGGCGCTTGCGCCTGCGAGCATCATTTCGATCACGTCCTCGGCGCTTGTTACGCCGCCCATACCGATGATCGGGATCTTCACGGCATCGTAGACCTGATAGATCATGCGAAGCGCCACGGGGAAGATCGCGGGGCCGGAAAAGCCGCCCATCTTATTGGCAATGATCGGCTTCTTTCTTTTCAGATCGATGCGCATGCCGAGCAGAGTGTTGATCATGCTGATGCCGTCAGCGCCCGCTTCCTCGCAGGCCTTTGCGATCGAAACGATATCGGTCACGTTGGGCGTGAGCTTGATATAGACGGGCTTGGTGGTCACGGCCTTGACGCGGCGCGTCACCTCCGCGGCGGTTTCTGCGGACGTACCGAAGCCCATGCCGCGCCCGTGCACGTGGGGCCAGCTGATGTTGATCTCCAAAAGACCGCCACCCTCCTCCTTGTCCAGCAGAGAGGCCACCCGGGTGTATTCCTCGAAGGTAAAGCCGCCGATGTTTGCGATCACGGGCTTGTGGAATACGCGGCGAAGCTTGGGAAGCTCCTCGGAGATCACCTTCTCCACGCCGGGATTCTGCAGTCCCACGCTGTTGATCATACCCATCGGGCATTCCGCGATGCGGGGCGTCGGGTTGCCGAAGCGAGGCTCCTTGGTCGTTCCCTTGAAGGAAAAGCTGCCAAGGCAGTTGATGTCGTAAAGCTCTGCAAATTCATAGCCGTAGCCGAACGTACCGCTCGCGCAGAGCACGGGATTGTCAAGCACGAGTCCCGAGAGGCTCACCTTTGTATTTACCATAAGATCTCCTCCTTTTCCATAACGGGACCTTCCTTGCAGATGCGCTTATAGCCGGTCAGCGTTTTGCAGGAGCAGCCCATGCATGCGCCGAAGCCGCATCCCATTCTTTCCTCAAAGCTCATCTGTCCGCTCGTTTTCGTTGCCTTATGCACGGCCTTGAGCATAGGCTCCGGACCGCAGGTGTAGAAGTAGGTGTAATCCAGATCGCCCATCGCGTCGGTAACGAAGCCCTTCGTTCCGTACGAGCCGTCCGCGGTGGTGACGCGCACGTCAGCACCGAGCGCGCGGAATTCATTCTCATAGAAAACGTCAGCCCCCGAATTGAAGCCGAGCACCAGCTGCACGCGCTTGCCCTCGGCCAAAAGAAGCTTTGCAAGCTTATAAAGCGGAGGAACGCCAACGCCGCCGCCGATCAGAAGGGGCGCATCGCCGCTCTTCGAGAGATCGTATCCGTTGCCAAGACCGACAAGGATATCAAGCTCGGTTCCGTCTGCCATTTCAGCGAGCGCTTCCGTGCCTTTTCCTACGATTTTGTAAATTAAGGTTAGCGTTTTGTCGTCATAATCACAAACAGAGATCGGTCTGCGAAGGAAAAGACCGTCGATTTTTATGTTGACGAAGCCGCCGCTTCCTTGGATATCGGAGGTGTCACCGCAAAGGACGAGCTTCATCACGTCCCTTGCGATGCATTCCTGCGAGAGAATTTTAAAAAATACTTGCTTCACTGTATTTCTCCTTAAGCATCGATCGTGGAGATGCAGAGCGTGGTTTCCTCCAGAACGTCAAGCAGGGTGGAAACGGTATCCAGCGAGGTGAAGATGTTTACGTTGTTTTCGGTTGCCAGGCGGCGGATCTGCGAGCCGTCCTTTTCGGAATGGCCGGAGTTGCCGATCTCGCTGGTGTTGATGATGTAAGCGATGTAGCCCTTGCGGATGGCCTCGGGAATTTCCTCGCAGCCGTCGCTGATCTTGCCGAGAATGTGGGTGCGAATGCCGTTCTTCTTCAGGAATTCGCCCGTGCCGCCGGTTGCCTGAATGTTGAAGCCGAGGTTGTAGAAACGGCGAACGAGGGGAAGTGCGTCCTCCTTATCGCTGTCCGCAACGGTAACGAATACGGTGCCGTAGTTCTGCAGCTTCATGCCGGAGGCCTGCAGAGCCTTATACATTGCGCGGTTTCTCTTATCGTCGTAGCCGATGGCCTCACCGGTGGACTTCATTTCGGGAGAAAGGTAAGCATCAAGTCCTGCGAGCTTGTTGAAGGAGAAGACGGGAACCTTTACGTACCAGCGCTTCTTCTCGTCGGGATAGATGTCGAAGATACCGAGCTCCTTCAAGCTCTTGCCGAGGATCACCTGGGTGGCGAGGTCTGCCAGGCTGAAGCCGGTTGCCTTCGAAAGGAAGGGAACGGTACGGGAGGAGCGGGGGTTTACCTCGATGATGTATACGTTCTCGTTTTTGTCAACGATGAACTGAATGTTGTAAAGACCGATGATGCCGATGCCGAGACCGAGCGCCTTGGCATACTGCAGGATCGTGCCCTTCACCTTGTCGGAGATCGAGAAGGGAGGATATACGCTGATCGAGTCGCCGGAGTGGATACCCGTTCTCTCAACGAGCCCCATGATGCCGGGAACGAATACGTTTCTGCCGTCGCAGATGGCATCCACCTCAACCTCCTTGCCGACGATGTACTTATCTACAAGCACGGGCTTGTCCTCGTCGATCTCAACGGCGGTCTTTAAGTAGTGGCGCAGCTGCTCCTCGTCTGCCACGATCTGCATGGCACGGCCGCCAAGCACGAAGCTGGGGCGCACAAGCACGGGATAGCCGATGCGCTTTGCGGCGGCAACGCCGTCCTCGATCTTGGTAACGGCACAGCCCTCGGGCTGAGGAATGCCGAGCTCGTGAAGGATCTTTTCGAAGGAGTCGCGGTTTTCCGCGCGCTCGATCGCCTGGCAATCGGTTCCGATGATCTTGACGCCGCGCTTCATCAGCGGCTCTGCGAGGTTGATCGCAGTCTGTCCGCCAAGGGAGGCAACGACACCCTCGGGCTTTTCAAACTCGATGGTGTTCATAACGTCCTCGGGCGTGAGAGGCTCGAAGTAAAGCTTGTCCGCCGTGGTATAGTCGGTGGAAACGGTTTCGGGGTTGTTGTTGATGATGATCGCCTCGTAGCCGGATTTCTTGATGGTCTGCACGGCGTGCACGGTCGAATAGTCGAATTCCACGCCCTGGCCGATACGGATAGGACCTGCGCCGAGCACCACGATCTTTTTCTTTTCCGTCAGCACGGATGCGTTTTCGCCCGTGTAGGAGGAGTAGAAGTAAGGAATGTAAGCGCCGGTGTGGCAGGTATCAACCATCTTGAATACGGGGAAGAGGTTGTTTTCTTTTCTGAATTTATAAACGTCCAGCTCGTCGCACTTCCACATTCTTGCAACGTACTTATCCGAGAAGCCCATCTTCTTTGCCGCCTTCAGGACGTCAAGGGAGAATGCGTTCTTCTTCAGATTTTCTTCCATATCCACGATGTTCTTGAACGCTTCAAGGAAGAAGGGGGTGATCTGGGTGATCTTATGGATTTCCTCCACGGTCGCGCCGCGGTAGATCAGCTCCGCGATGGCGAAGATGTTATCGTCGCGGAATTCGGCGATGTACTTGCGGATCTCGTCGTCGCTCATGTGGTCGAACTTCGAGGAATAAACGTGGTTCACGCCGATCTCAAGCGAGCGGATGCCCTTCAGCAGACACTCCTCGAGGTTCGAGCCGATGCCCATGACCTCACCGGTCGCCTTCATCTGCGTACCGAGGCGGTTGGACGCGTTGGTGAATTTATCGAAGGGGAAGCGAGGGAGCTTTGCGATCACGTAGTCGAGCGCGGGCTCAAACGCGGCGTTCGTGTTTGCGATCTTGATGTCCTCGAGAAGCATACCGACGGCGATCTTCGCGGTAACGCGGGCGATCGGGTAGCCGCTGGCCTTGGAGGCAAGCGCGGAGGAACGGGAAACACGGGGGTTAACCTCGATAAGATAGTATTCGGAGGAGTTGGGGTTCAGCGCGAACTGCACGTTGCAGCCGCCCTCGATCTTCAGCTCGCGGATGATCTTGATCGCGCTGTCGTTGAGCATCTTGCGGTCGGCATCCGAAAGCGTCATGATGGGAGCCACCACGAGGGAGTCACCGGTGTGCACGCCGACGGGATCGATGTTTTCCATGCCGCAGATGGTGATCGCGTGATCGGCAGAGTCGCGCATAACCTCAAACTCGATCTCCTTGTAGCCCTTTACGCTCTTCTCGATCAGAACCTGATGCACGGGAGAAAGCTTGAAGGCGTTCATACCGATGGTAACGAGCTCCTCCTCGTTGTATGCAAAGCCGCCGCCCGTGCCGCCGAGCGTGAATGCGGGGCGAAGCACGACGGGATAGCCGATGCGGTTTGCCGCTTCCTTGGCCTCCTCGATCGAGTAGGTGATCTCCGAGGGAATAACGGGCTCGCCGATGGACTGGCAAAGCTCCTTGAAGAGCTCTCTGTCCTCGGCTCTTTCGATGCTTTCGCTGCTCGTTCCGAGAAGCTCAACGCCGCACTCCGCGAGGATGCCCTTCTTTTCAAGCTGCATTGCGAGGTTCAGACCGGTCTGTCCTCCGATGCCGGGAACGATGGCATCGGGGCGCTCGTAGCGGAGGATCTTGGCAACGTATTCCAGCGTCAGAGGCTCCATGTATACCTTGTCCGCAATGGTGGTGTCGGTCATGATGGTCGCGGGGTTGGAGTTTACGAGCACGACCTCGTAGCCCTCCTCCTTCAGCGCAAGGCATGCCTGCGTGCCGGCGTAGTCAAATTCGGCGGCCTGTCCGATAATGATGGGGCCCGATCCGATGATCAGGATCTTTTTCAAGTCAGTTCTTTTTGCCATTTTATTTTTCCTCCGTAATATAATCTGAATTTTGGTAAACGATCCGTCCGCCGATCGCGGTCAGAACGCATTTTCCGAAAACGCGGTGTCCCTTAAAGGGGGTTGCCCTTCCGAGAGATATAAATTTTTCGGGATCGATCTCGTATTCGCTTTCAAGATCGAAAACGCAGTATTCATCCGTGAAGGGGAGCGAGAATCGCTCGCGCGGACGCACGCAAAGCGCATCAATTACGCGCTCGAGAGAAACGGTACCGGGCTTCACGAGATAGGTGTAAAGGCAAGCAAACGCCGTTTCGATGCCGACGACGCCCATCATGCTTTTTTCAAGGCCTCGGCTCTTTTCCTCAAGGCTGTGCGGCGCATGGTCGGTCGCGATCATATCGATCGTTCCGTCAATCAGTCCCGCAACCAGCGCCTCGCGGTCCTCTGCGGAGCGAAGCGGGGGATTCATTTTGAAGCGTCCGTCCTCCTGCATACAGGAGTCGTCAAGGATCAGATAGTGCGGCGCGGTCTCGCAGGTGACGTCGATGCCCTCTGCCTTTGCCTTGCGGATGAGCTCCACGCTCTCCTTGGTGGAGATGTGGCACACGTGGTAGGCGCACCCGATCTCCTTGCAGAGCGCAAGGTCGCGCTCGATCTGCTTGTATTCGCTTTCGGAGCAAATGCCGCGGTGTCCGTGCGCCTTGGCGTACGCCCCGTCGTGAATATAACCGCCGCGCAAAAGAGAATTGTCCTCGCAGTGGGCAACGATGATTTTGCCTAGGCGCTTGGCCTCGGTCATGGCCGCGCGCATCATGCCGTCGCTTTGCACGCCGCGCCCGTCGTCCGAAAAGCCCGCAACGTAAGGCGCCATCGCCTCCATATCGGCAAGGGCCTCGCCCTTTTCTTCCTTCGTGATCGAGCCGTAGGGGTGCACGAAAATTTTCGCGTCCCTCTCGATAATATCCGTTTGCACCTTGAGATTTTCAAGGCTGTCCGGCACGGGAGAAAGATTCGGCATGCTCATCACGCGGGTGTATCCGCCTGCCGCTGCCGCCAGCGTTCCGGTTTCCATGCGCTCTTTATAAAAATACCCCGGCTCTCGAAGATGTACGTGAACATCAACAAAACCGGGAAAAACAACGTATTTTGAAAAAGAAGAAAAAATAGGAGAAACAGAACCCAAAGCAGAAGCGGTAGAAAGGGAACGGATGAGATTTTCATGCATCGTCTTATCGTTATGGAAAAACATAGCGGCTCTCCTTTCAAGGCTAATCTATTTATCTTTGGTATTATATCATATATAAAGAAAAAAGTCAAGTTCTGTTTGGCATTTTGTTTTTTTTATCGCGAGATTTGGAGTTTTTTGAAAGTTTTAACAAAGATAGACAAGAAGATTGGCTAAAATATACAAAAAAAGGGGCAAAAACTGTGCAACTCAAACATTAAAGGTCGAAAAAAATAAATTTTTTTTCAATATGCTATTGACAAAAAAAAGATAAGTGATAAAATGTTAGTAGAGTTTTAATATTAAAGGAGATACTGATATGAGCAAAGAGAAAAAGACCAAAGAGCAGAAGAAGCTCGAGAAGCAGGCAAAGAAGCAGGAGCGTGTAGCGAAGCCGTTTATTTCCGCATGGGGATATGTTGGTTACAGCGTGCTCTGGGGAATTCCTGTTCTTGGTTGGCTGATTTGGTTCTTTAATCTGTTTTCCAAGAAGACCAATAAGAGAAGTTATGCTCGTTCTAAGATTTGTACTGTAGTTTTCCTTTTCCTTGTAGGCGTGATTTTGACTGCTTTGACCTTCGTTTTGGTTTCTCTCGGCATTAGCCCTGAGCTTAGCGAAGCCTTGAAGGAAGCCGGCATTTTCTCGGAGTACATCGAGGTTATTACGGATCTTAACTACTTGAGCTGATTTTTTCGGTAGTATGTCTTTTTAAGGAAACAAAAAAGCACTCGCATGATCTGCGAGTGCTTTTTTTGTTTCCTTTTATTATTATAAGGATATATAGTGGCATTGGACGGATTTTCTACTAAAACGTGTTTTACGCGCCGAAAACCTCGCGGATGGCTTCGAGATAACCGTAGCCGTTCAGGTCATCCGGCTCGAGATAGCTCGTTTCGGTCCACTCGTTCCAGCTGTTGATGGAGATAAGGGGTGTGATGCAGTGTGCGTCACAGAAATCCTTGGCAAGCAGGAGCGCTTTTTTGAAGTTTTCGGGGGTGTTATTCGTCACGATGTCGGGGCGGAAGGCGATAAAGCGCGGATTGTTATCCCATCCGATGGAAACGTGCGGAAAATAGGGAATGCCGAAGCGCGCCGCCGTTTGCTCCCATTCCTTCACCATGTCGGGAATGATCTCGGTGTAATCGCGGGAAACGTTCGTGAAATGCACGATCTGATAGTGCGTGAGCGAATCAAAGCCGAGCGTTTTCACAAGCTCGGGGGTGACAGGGATCGCGCCGCCGTCCACGCCGGAGAGGTTGATCGGCGTATCGCCCCATTTGATCAGCTGCAGATGCACGCCGCCGAGACCGCGTTTTTCCGCCTTGGTCTTCAAGGCGCGAAGCGCCGCCGCCGTGCTTTCAATGCCGCCGATGCCGTTGATGAGATTGGCAATATCGTAGATCGCAACCACGGGCTTGCCGTCGATGCGGTAATAGTTTTCCTTGCAGAAATAATTTTCGATCCATCGGTCGCCGATTTTCTCAAACTGCTCTCCCGTGACCGCGCCGCGCCAAACGGTGGTGTCCGCGGTGTCGGAAATGCGGTAATCCCAGGTGTAGTTGGCGTCGTGGTTCGCCCACATGAGGTAGAATTTCATTTTTTCGTTGTTATCCGCGCCGAGGAAGCCCTCGTTCAGGCATTGCTCAAGGAAGGGACGGTCGTCGTACCAATACCAATCGTAGATAAAGGTGTTCACGCCGTGAGAGGTCGCCTCCTCGATCTGGCGGTGCATTTCCTTCGGGTCTGCCTCGTCCACGTAGCCCCAAACGGGCTTTCTTTCCCAATGGTACGCGCCGTTTTGCTTGTCATGCACGCGCTTGACCGTCTGCCATTCGCCGATGCCGTCCGGCCAGAAGATGCGGGTGCGGCTTTCCTTGCCTGTGTAGGACGGCCAGATATAGGCCGCAATATCGTAAGTTTTCATTCTGTTTTATCCTTTATACATCGTGCTGTCGTTCATTTTTGCATCGCTATCGCCGCCGCCCATGATCTCCTTAAAGAGAAGGTCGGCAAAGAGACCGTGCATCTCCTCGTTCGGATGGTTGATGCGGTTGGAGAGGCGGTGCGTGATATTTTCCTTCTCGGAAAGCTTCTTCCATTCGGAATACGCATCGCAAACGGCGATTCCCATTTTCTCGGCAAGAGCCTTTGCACTGTAAATATAAGTATCCATTCTGCCGTTATTTTGCATATCGGCGGTCTTGTGCGCGTAGTCATACCACTGCTTCGGCGTGTCGCTCTCCACGGTGGTGTTCAGCATATTGGGCGTAAGGAAGATCACCTCAAGCCCCTCTGCCTTGCAGCGCGAGAAGATCTCTTCAAGGGAGGAAAGATATTCCTCCTGCGTTCCGTTCACATCATTGAGCCCAAAGCAAACGATCACAAGATCGGGGCGGTGGCAAAGCACGTCACGCTCAAGGCGGGGAAGCGCGTCCTTCGCCGTCGTACCGCCGACGGATGCGCAGATCGTGTTGATCGGAACGTAATTTCTGATCGCGTGAAGCTTGTTTTTCAGCACACTCCAATACACGGCCTCATAATCGTGATATTCAAGAAAGGAGGCGTGCGAAACGCTGTCTCCGAGGATGACGATATTGATCGGTCCGTGTGCCAAAAGTCCTTCACGGTCAAGATTTAATTTTTCCTTAATCCTCATTCTTTAGTCCTCGATGTATTCCGCGGTGGCGGCAAAATATTTTGCGGCAAGCAGAACGCTTGGCATATCAACGTATTCCTTCACGGAGTGGCAATCCTTGCCGGTGTAGCCGATGCTGTCCAGCGTGGGAATGCCCGCGATCGTGGAGTATGCGGCATCCGAGCCGCCAAGCCCCTGCTTCGGCTCCATGTGGGGAAGCCCGACCTCAGCGCTGATCTTATTGATCTTGTCGAGGAGCGCGTAGTTTTTCTCGGTCGCCTCCATGGGCGGACGGTAGCTCACCTCGCGCACGTCACAGGTGCAACGGGGAACGTGAACCGTTTCGGCAACGCGCTTCACGATGGCGATCGCTTCTTCCTTTTCGGCAAGCGTTGAAAAGCGGATATCGGCAATGAATTTGCATTCTGCGGCCACCGAGTTTCCAACCGTGCCGCCGTGGATCACGCCGCAGTTGCAGGTCAGTCCCTTGATGTCCTTGAGCTTTTCAAGCTCGATGATCTTGTGCGCCGCTTCGGTCACCGCATTCGCATAGTCAGGGCACTGCGAGGAATGTCCCGCGATGCCGTGCACGGTCAACTCATAGCGCAGAATGCCCTTGCGCGCAACGAGCGCCTTGCCGTACGAGCCGCCCTCAAGGTTGAGAAACGCAACTGCATCCTTCGCGCGCTCCACGATATAGTTGATGGTTGCCTTGCCGCTCTGAATGGAACTTGTCTCCTCATCGGGCATGATCCAGAGCGCGAGGGGGCGCTTTTTGTAGCCGAGGCGCTTTAGGGCATCCATGGCCATCAGCGCGGCCACAACGCCGCCCTTGCAATCGAGCGTGCCGGGGCCCCACATCTTGTCACCGTCGCGGCGAACGACGGGCGCGGGGAAGAGCCCCTTGGGATGCACGGTGTCGGTATGTCCGGAATAAACGATCTGCTTTGCGTTTACCTCGCCGTTCATCAGAATGCCGATCACGTCACCCGATACGGGCTGTGAGAAGACCTCAACATCAAAGCCTTTTTTCTTTGCAACGTCGGCAAGATAATAGCTTACGGCATCCACAGCAGCCTTGTCTGCCGTCGGGCTTTCGAGCAGGCATGCTTGCTCCAAAATATCCATATATTCGGGAAAGAGCGCTTCGAGCTCTGCAAATAAGCGATCGCAGTTCATGATCGTTACCTCTTTTTCTTTTTTTGCGCGTGTGCGCATAGTTCTTATTTATTGTAGCATAAGTGCATCCCGAGGTCAAGAGTGTAGGTAAAGAAATACGAAATATGCGTAAAAATTCGCCACCGACGTCTGCAAGACGGTGTTTTTATTGCTCGTACGCGGCTTGCTTTTTGATACATTCCTCGCGTAAAAACGCGCGGATCTCGCCTTCGTTCTTACCCTCGTAATAGCGAACGAGCAGGTGCTTAAAGCGAGGAACGTGCGCTTCGGGAATCACGAGAAGGCCGCCGCCGCGAGAGATCAGAAAATGGTTGGCAAAGATAACGGCCGTGCGCTTGTTTCCATCGTTGAAAAGCTGTGCCTCCATGCAGTAGAGGCAGAGGGAGATGGCGGCGCCGATCGCATCCTCTCCGGAATTCACGATGCGGGCGATCTCCTCCTTCACGTCCACCTCAATTGGCAGAGGCGGCGTGTAATCCGTGCCGCCGATGCGCACGGGAACGCTTCGAAGCCGCCCGCCTTCGGCGTAAAAGCCCTCGTTTACAAGCCTTGCAATATGAGAAAGAATGTAAAAATCGGATCTTGCGCGCAAAACGTCCTTGTCCAAAATGAATTCCCAGGCGTGCTTCAAATTCAGAATTTTTTGCACGTCCGTGGCAGTCACGCCGTGGATCACGCCGCCGTCAATGATATCCTCCGTTTGTGGAAAAGTGGTGGCCACGCCCTCGAGCACCGCTTGATCGTATATATTGGACTTCATGTTGGCGCGTGCAAAGTCGAGATTCAAAAACACCTCGGGCGAAAGCGTGCCGTCCTCGTATCCGAGAAGCACGAGCTCTTTTTCAATTTTTCTCAGCTGCTTTCTAAGCGCACGTGCCTCTGCTTGATAGCGCAAAAGCGCCGCGTAGAGCGAATCGCTGAAGACTCCCACGTACGTGCTTTTCAGCTTTCCCATTTCGCGCTTGCGAACGTACAGATACTTCTTTGCGTCGGATTCCTTGATCTCCGGCGTTCCGTCATAGGGAAGAAGATTCAGTCGCGCATTCAGCTCGGCTTTTTCTCGCAGAAGCTCGTTAATTTTTAAAACGGACATATATGCCTCCAAAAAAATAGGGAACTTTTTAAGATAATTATACAGTATTGTTCCCTATTTGTCAATCGATATACGAAAAATAGGGAACTTTTTTGAAAAATATATCATAAAAAGTTCCCTATTTTAAAAAAGTGCCGAGGCGAAGGAAGCCTCGGCGGTAATTTTAGGCTGCTCTCGATCGAGCCAATCATTCGCGTTCTGCGATCGAGCAAGCGCTTGGCGTTTGTGTTTTATTAATGCCTTTAGGTAGTTGAGCACGAAGTGCGAAACAGACAACCACCCGCTATGCGGGTGGGCAACAAAGGTTATACCCTTGCATGGGACGTATGAAACACAAGCCTTCCCCTGAGGGGGGAAGGGGGACCACGAAGTGGTGGATGAGGAGTTGGTTAGGAATCATCACACCTCATCCGTCAGCCGACAAGCGGCTGCCACCTTCCCCCACTGGGG
>JAZQTA010000093.1:0-9111 GCA_045630385.1 Eubacteriales bacterium
AACAAGTGTTTCCTCCTACGACTTTCTTTGCCTTCAATTTCTCCGTTAAGAGTATCACGCCAATCGCGTTGCCTGTTTTCCTATAGAATAAAGGTTTTACCGAAAACCGATGGGTTTATCTTTATCGCGCATCAAATCACGAAGCCCTCAGCGCGAAGGATCTTCTGCACCTCGGGGACTTCCACGGTGCGCACGCTTCTTTTGCTTGCCTTTGCCACGGCAACGGCACAGCCCGCGGCCTGGCCGATCTCGGCGCAGAAGGGCATGATGCGGTAGGATGCCTGCGCCTCGTGCGTGGAGGAGATGCAGCGCCCTGCCACGAGCAGGTTTTGGAAGCCCTTGGGGAGCAGACAGCGGTAGGGAATCTCGTACCATTCGCCGTCCGCAAATTCCTGAAAGCGCGTGCCGCTTCCGTCGGGGCTATGGATATCGATGGCGTAGTTTGCCACGGCGATCGCATCCTCAAAGCGCGCAAGAGAGATCAGATCCTGCTCGCAAAGCACGTATTCGCCCATCACGCGGCGGCTCTCGCGGATACCGATCTGCAAGGCGGTGGAGAGAAGTCTTGCATTCTCACAGCCCTCCACGGCGGTGCGAAGAAATTCCATCATTTCAAAGATCTGCTCTCTTGCCGCGATCTCTGCCTCGGTGATCTCGAAGGGATCGGTGGGGCTTTTTTTGATCACGCGCGTGGTGTTGAAATGGAGAACGCCCGCGTTGTAGTTGCGGAAAACGAGCACGTTTTCGCGGGGATTGGAAAGCTTTCCGCTTGCCTGCCACTCCTTGTAGAGCGCCTGCATTTTCGGGCGGAAGGCCATGAATTTTTCCTTATTGATACCGCCGACGCGGAAGCAAAGCGTCATCGGCTGGCAGAGTCCGTCACCCTCGCGGCCGACCTCGCATTCGCAGCCTGCCAGCGCGGAGAGCTCCGCATCCCCCGTCGCATCAATGAAGTGATCGGCACAGAACTCCATCTCGATCGCCTTGCACGCGGCCTTCACGGAGCGGATCACGCCGCCCTCGGCGTTGACGGCGGTCACGTTCGTGTTAAAGAGCAAGGTCACGCCCGCTTTTTTTGCCATGCGGATCATGGCGAGCTTCATGCATTCCTCGTCGAAAAGCGCATCGGTGATCATGGGGGTGTCCTCGCTTCGCACGGTCAGCCGCATCGTCTCATCCACGATTTCGAGGAAGAGGTTGCCTGCGAGATTTTGGCGCTTCTTTTCTTCTCCGATATGCGTCCAGAAGGGCATGAAGGGAGAGACAAGGGCGAAGGCCGCCGCGCCGCCGAGGCAGTTGTATTTTTCAATCAGAAGCACGTCGGTGCCGTGTCTTGCCGCCTCAATAGCGGCCGCCGTGCCGGCAAAGCCGCCGCCAACGACGATCAGATCGTATTTCGTTTTCATCATAGATTCCTTTCTGCCAAAGAAGGCTTAAAAGTTATTTTTTCAGAATAATATAGGTGGGGATGCAGTGGCACAGAGGCTCTTCGAGAACGAAGCCGTCCTCGCATCTCTTTGCTTGCAACGGGAGCAGATCGCCGTTTGGCGCGATATAGCAGAGCGCGCTTGCCGCCCGAAGGTGCACAGGAAGATAGATATGCGCCTTTTGTGCATCGTCCTCGCAGAGGTTGATGAGAGTCAGCATACCGAGAAGCTCCGTGTCCTCCTCACGCGGCGAAAGCGCGATCGTATAGATATCGGGCGCATTCGTCACCATTGGGTATTCGTTTGACATTTTGCAAATAATTCTTTGCAAAAGTCTTTGTCTTCGTTGGTTGTAGAGCGCTTGCGAGGGATTGTCTCTGACCGTCAGACTCATCACGCAAACGCGGCCTCCGAGCTCGTTTTCAAAATAAGTCATGGTGGGAAAGAGCACCTCGCCTCGGAAGTTGATCCCTTCGGTGACGGTTTCGGTTTTTGGATCGGTCACGGTGATCTCCATCCATTTTCCGTTGCCGTGCGGGCAGAAGGCGTGGGCACACCACATTCCCTTTCCTTCGCCCGGGGTGGCGTAGGCATCTTTGATCACCTCACGCGTGCCGAGATCGTAAACGAGGGAGGGGCGGCTTTGCAGAACGTCCTCGCCGACGGTTACGCCGAGATATTTTCCGTATCCGCGCTCGCAAAGGAGCCTTGCGCCCTCGCCGTCAAGGAAAAGGCCGCCCGAAAGATAGCGCATCAGGGCTTCGTGATCGGCGTATTTTGCCTGTCTTGCATCAAGGAAAGCAACGTGCGCCTCGGTGGTGGAAAAGGGGATGCCAAAGCGGCCGAGGCATTCGGTGAAGAAGGGATCGGACGGGCCGTCTATGCCGTTGTAAAACGGATTGAAGGGAAGCTCCACGCCGACGGGTCGGCATTTCGCCGCATATTCGGCAAGCGTTTTGAGCTGTGGCCTTTTCTCGACGAAGGCCTTGCCGTAAGCATCCTCCTCGAAGGGGCGGTCAAAAGACTGCTGTGCAAAGTAGATCGAGCCGACCATGCCGTAGGAATAGGCCGCGCCGCGCAGGGCGCTGATCTGCTTGCCCGAGGTGAAGAAGCGGTTGTGCGGATAGGTGTCGCTTTCGTGATAGCGGAGAATATCCTCGGGAAGGTGCTGGGTGTAGTAGAGCGAGTGATAAAGCACCACGGGCATTTTTTTAGTTTCAAAGCCGCAGTAGAAGGTGCCGTAGAGTCGCACGAAGGGCGTATGGCTTTTGCCTGCCAACGCGCGCGCCACCGCTTCGGTGAAATCACCGTCTCTGTCCTGCGCGCCGGATTGCATGAGTCCGATCGGGATCTCGGGGCAGACCTTGTCCATCTCGGCGCGGATCTCTTCCGCCAAATGAACGAGCGTATCCTTTTTCAGCGCCTGCCATGCGCGGTTCAGAGCCAGCGCCTCGGGCGTGTCCTTTGCGAAAACGGAAAGAAGCTCCTCGCGCTCATAGCGCTTGCCTTGCCGTCTTGCAAACTCCGCAAGATGTCTTTCGCAAAAGCATCCGTTTGCCGCGGAGATCGAAAAATCGTCCTCCACGAAAATGAATGCGGGTCGCGCCACGGCGGCAAATGCCGCCATATCCTTTGCAAGCGTTTTGGAAAACGCCTCGTCCGTGGGGCAGTTGGCGAAGGGGTGGGGCGTGCCGTTCGCGCGGAGAATGGGGGTAAAGCCCGGGCCGGACTTCACCGTTAGATTGCAAAACCAGCCGCAGGTGCAGCCGATCGATTCGGCGTACTCCCGTACCTTGGCAAATCGCTCCGCCTCCTCAAGATATTCCGCGCGCGTCGGATAGCGCTCGGCGCGGTATCCCTTGGAAAGTCCGCCGGGGCAGAACCGCGTGAAGCCGAAGCGCTCGTGAAGCCATTGGATCTTTTCGATGCTTTCCGCGGGGGCATCAAGGTGGATCGGAACGAGAACGTCCGGCGCACCGAATTTTTTAAGCTGTTTTTCCATAGAACCTCTTTTTTAAAATTATAACGAAAATTTTCTATTACCACTATTATCGCATATCCGAAAATAAAAATCAAATAAAAATATGAGAAAAACTTGCACAAACGATACTTTTATGCTAAAATATAAGAAAAATATGCGGAGGTGTCATAGAAAATGCAAAGAGGGCTCTATGATTTGATACGGTATCTGCAAAAGGGAACGCGCCTGCATATCGGCGTTCTTTTCTTCGGCAGCTACGGAAACGAGCTTTGCCGCCTGCCCCACGCGGCGACGATCCATACCTCGCCCGTTTGCGAGCAAATGAAACTCGGGAGCGCGGGCTTTCGCCGTTGCTTTCGCTGTCGCAATATGGCGATCCGCAAGGCGCTCGAAACCAAAAAGCCCTTCGGCGGTCTGTGCTCCAACGGCGTGTATGAATATATGCACCCCGTGGTGCTGGAGGGGGAGGTGGCGGCGCTGATCTTCGTCGGAAATATCGCCGTGGGGGCAGAGGAAAACGGGCGGCTTCTGCGCCATATCGGGGAGCATACCTCGCTTCTTTCCACGATGGAGGCGGAGCTTTCGGGCGAGGATGCCGCCGCCATTTCCGAGATACTGGATGCTTATATCCGTCTGCTTCTCTCCGAGGGGACGGTCGCGATCGAAGAAAAGAAGGATTCCTTGATCGAAAACGTCAAGACCTATATTCGCGAGAGCATGGAGTTTGATCTCGGCTGTGCGCACGTGGCCGCCGTGTTTCATTATAACCGCAACTACCTTGGGCGCGTGTTTAAGGAAGCGGTGGGGATGAGCATCGCGCAATATCTGATGCACGTGCGCCTTGAGCGCGCAAGAGAGCTTCTTTCGGCCACGCATCTTCCCGTGATCGAGATCGCGGAGCGCTGCGGCTTCGGCGGCGTTTCCTACTTCAACCGCGCCTTTAAGGCCGAGGAGGGCGTCACGCCGACGGAGTACAGAAGGGCGAACACGCTTTTAAAGCCGCGATAAAAGTGCGCTTGCTTTGCGCGCTCTCCCCTTGACAAGCAGGGGCATGCGTGCTAAAATAAAAGAAAAAATATAAGGAGAACAGAAATGTACAGATACGAATTTATGCGCTATCCCGGTGGGCTTTGTAAGGCTGTCACCTTGAGCTATGACGACGGAGCGGCGGCCGATGCGCGCCTCGCCGAAACCCTCAACCGCTATGGGCTCAAATGCACCTTCAACCTTCTTTCCTCGCGCGTACAAAGCGAGGATGGGCTGAAGAAGGACTTTATCCGTACAGAGATCCTTGCCAAGGGGCACGAGATCGCCACGCACGGCGATCATCACCGCGGTCTTGACGTGGCGCGATCGATCGAGGGCATCCGCGATACGCTGGATTGCCGCTTGGGGCTGGAGAAGGAATTCGGCATCATCGTGCGCGGTATGGCGTTTCCCGACCGAACCGTGAATAAAGCGAAATCCCCCGAGGCGTATGCGCGCATCCGCACCTTCCTTCAGGAATTGGATATCGCGTATTCCCGCACCACGGGCGGAGATAACGACGGCTTCGCTTTGCCCGTGGATTTTCTCAACTGGGTGCCCACGGCGCATCATAAAAATCCCGAGCTGATGAATTATATCGACGCCTTCCTCTCCTTGGATCTCTCGGCAGAGAAATGCTATTGCTCTCGCCGCGGCCCGCGCCTTTTCTATCTTTGGGGGCACGCCTTTGAGTTTGATCGGGACGGGAACTGGGATCTGCTGGATCGGATCTGCGAAAAGCTTTCGGGCAGAGAGGATATTTGGTACGCGACGAATATGGAGCTCTATGAATATATCACTGCCTACCGCTCGCTTTCATACAGCGCGGATGGCGCGATCGTGTATAATCCCACGCTGAAAACGATCTGGTTTGATAGGGAAGGCAAGGTCTATAAGATCGAGCCGGGAGAAACGCTTCATATATAAATATTGACAACTTTTGTTTATAAAACGGAGTTTTTTTCTTGATGAAAACAAATTTTGGTGCTAAAAATTTCAGAGATTTTATACCGCATCCTGTCGATGCGAGGCATCCCGAATTCGCCATGCTTTATGATAAGGCGTGGGAGCTTGGATATGCGCATATCAAGGATATCCCCGGTATGCCGCAAACGCCGTATATGGACGAGGCCTTTTGCGACACGCAGATCTGGATCTGGGATACCTGCTTTATGTCGCTCTTTTGTAAGTATGCAAGAGGGGCGTTTCCCGGCGTGGAATCCTTGAAAAATTTCTATGAGGTTCTTTATGATGAAGGAAGCCTTCCCTTCGTCATCCCCACCGAGCGCGAGCCGGATTTCACGGGTGCCACTCCGGGCGTGCCGTACGGGCTTGTCATTCATATCGCGGATAATCCGCCGCTGTTTGCCTTGGCGGAATACGAGAATGCACGGATGCTGGGCGATAAGGAGCACATCCGCTCGCTTTTGTATGAGAAAAAATATCTTGAAAAGCATTACGAATGGATCGAAAATCTTCGCGCACCGCAGAAGCCGAAAGGCGTGTTACACGAAACCTGTCTTATAAGCGAGGACTGCGGCTATCTTTGGGAGGGCGGCCGCTCCGGCATGGATAATACGCCCAGAGGCAGAACGGGGGCGCATGCCGTCGGTCAGCGGCCGAACAATCCCGATATGCTCTGGCTCGACGCCATTTGCCAGCAGGCGCTTTCGGCGGAAAAAATTGCGGCGCTCTTCTCGCTGCTCGGAGATGCGGAGAATGCCGCGCTCTGGCAGAGGCGTTATGAGGAGAAGAAAAAGACCGTAAACGATCTTTATTGGGATGAAACGGACGGCTTTTATTACGATATTGACCGCCGCGACCATCATTTTTATAAGGTGAAAACGATGGCGTCCTATTGGACGATGGCGGCGGGAATTGCATCGAGGGAGCAGGCAAAGCGCCTCGTTTCTTATCTTCTTGACGATGCCCATTTCGGCGGCTGCGTTCCTTTCCCTGCGCTTTCGCGCAGTGATGCGGATTTCCATGCGGACGGGCAGTATTGGCGCGGCGGCGTTTGGCTTCCCACGGCGTATGCCGCTCTGATAGGACTTCGCCGCTACGGCTTTTTTGCCGAGGCAAGGGCGCTGACCGAGCGGTTGCTCTCGCACATGCAGGAAACGCTCGTGCGCTATGAGCCGCACACGATCTGGGAATGTTACAGTCCCACGGCGTATTCTCCCGCCTTTATCGAAACGGGCGAGAAAAAGACCGCAAGGCCCGATTTCTGCGGCTGGTCTGCGCTTGGGCCGATCTCCGCTTATATTGAGTTTTCGCTTGGCTTCCATACGGTGGATGCCTTTGAGAATAAGGTGTATTGGGAAAAGCCCGAAGCCGATCAAAAAATCGGCATTGAAAATCTTCGCTTCGCAGAAACGGTGACGGATATCGTCGCCGAAGGAAACCGAGTTTTCGTTCGCGCAAATAAGCCCTATACGCTCGTGATCTCGGGCAAGGAATACGAGGTTGCGGCGGGCGAAGGCGCTTTTGAGATCTGAAGCGGCGCCATATCTATCTCTTCTTCGGCAGAGCTGCCGTGTGACTTTCGTTTATACAAAAAATCAACCCCTTGCCGAAGGCAAGGGGTTGATTTTTATTAAAATGCAAATTATTATTTACAAATATCAAGCAATAACCTTGATAAGGTAGGTGTTATAAGGCGCAAAGGAGAGCGATAGAGTATGCTCCGTTTTCTCGCAGAGAACGGTTTTTATCAAGTCGAGATCGCGCGCCTTGCTGATCTTGTAGATCTCAAGCTTTGCATTCTCGGGCAGGGAGGAAAGCGTGAGGGTGGCCTTTTCTCCGCTCGCGCCGTCGCGCTCCTCAAAGTGCGTGAGAAGAACGGCGCCGCTTTTTCCGTCCGTCGCGGCAAGGGAATAGATATGCCCGTCCGAAACCGTGCTTTCCACCGCCGTGCCAAGCTCGCTCAGCACGCGGAATGCGGAGAATACGCGGTAGGTCTTTAAGGGACGGAAAAAGTCGCTCTCGTAAAGCCCGCACCAACAAGAGATGCGCGCATCGTAATACATCAGCATATCGATTTTTTCGGGATGTAGCGCGCAGATCGCGGCGGCGGCAAAGGCCGAGCCCTTCAGTCCCTTGATGCTTTCCACGGAATGTGCATAGTTATCCTCGCGCCAGCCGCGCACGTAGTTCCATTCATTGAGATGCGTTTCCACGTTGCCGTAGCCGTATTTTTCCAGTATGGCGTTCGTATAGCGCACGTATTCCACGAAATCCTCGGGCGTTCTTTCGTAGCGGTGATACGTAATGAAATCGGGATGCAGACCGTGTGAGTGCAGATAAGAAAAGAAGGCCTCGCACCATTCCTGATGGTATGCGGTCGCGATCGAGGGGCCGCCGAATTTCAGATGCGGGAAGCGCTTTTGCAGGGGCGGCAGGACGGCGGCGAAAAATTCGAAAAACTCCTCGGGTGTTCCCTGCCAGCAGGGGTTTGCGCCCGTGGGCTTGTAGTTATCGGGCTCATTCCAGATCTCCCAATATTCAATATCATAGCGGAAGCCGTCTGCCCAGCCCTCGGTGTAATGCAGGATGATATGCTCGCAGATGCGCTCCCATTTGGCAAAGTCCTTTGGCGGATACGTGCCCTTTTTGTGCCCGTGCTCGATGGAGGCACCGAGGCGGTAATAGGGCTTCGTGCCTACGCGAAAAAGACGGTCGATATACCGATCGGTCGGGGCGAAGATATAATTCTTCGGATCGTTTTCGTCCGCACCGAAATCGGGGAAAATGCGGTGCACGTCCACGAGCCATTCGTCCACGTAGGAGGTATCGTGCAGTCGGGCGTAGGGAATATGCAGCGCTCCGTAGGAATCCACGTTGTGCCAGCCGCGGCGCTCCTGAGGGCCGTTGTTCACGGCGTTAAAGGGCTTGATTTTGCCGTATGGCTTGGAAAAATCAACGGAAATATGCTTCATAGGATGCGCCTCCGAGTTTTTTCTTTATTGTAGCATAAAAAATGAAGAAAGGCAAGTTCTTTTATAAACTTTTATAAAAGAGGTGTATTTTCGGCACAAAAAAGTGCCCCGAAGTAGCTTCGAGGCACTCCCGCGAGGGATAAAAGAGAGAAACAAAATTTGGAAACGCTTATTTTTTAAGGGAGGAGAAGAGCGCATCCACACGCTCTGCGTCCTTGGCGGTATTCTTCGTCAGCAGGCTAACGACGGGGACGACGATCGCGGAGATCGCCATGGCGGCAACGCCCATTTCGGGGGATTTCGAGGCGGCGGTGCTGAAGCCGTCGGTCAGCGAGATCACGAGGGTTGCGCCTCCAACGGTGAGAAGGCCGGAAAAAACCCCCGCATACGCGCCGATCTTGGTGATTCTTTTCGAGAAGAGTCCCCAGAGGTAAGGTCCGATAAAGCAACCCGAAACGATGCCCCATGAGAAGGACATGAGACTCACGATGATCGGAATGTTTTGCGTTGCGAAGATGAAGGAGCAGGCCACGAAGGCTAGGCAGAAGATGCGCGTGAGAAGCATTTTGGATTTCGGCGCGATCTCCTTTTTCGATACCGAGGGGATGAGATCCACCGCTACTGCGGAGGCCGAGGTCAGAACGAGCGCTTCAAGGGTGGACATGGAGGCGGAAAGCAGAAGGATCATCACGATCGCCAAAAGCAGCTTTCCGACGATCGAGCCGCCAAGCACCTCCAT
>JAZQTA010000094.1:0-14894 GCA_045630385.1 Eubacteriales bacterium
GCAAAAACCTTCTGATCTTCACGAGCGAGTGGGCAATCCGCTGGGTGCTGGAGGACAACCCCGATCTGAAGCTTTCGGAATTCAGCCGCAACGAGGAAAAGGAGTACTGATGCTATGCGCATGAGAAAAAAGAAAAACGCAGACGCCCGTCTCGCCTCGCACGAGGGACTGGTTCTGCAAAAGCCCACCGCCCCGATCGAGCGCACCGAGGGCAGAGAGATCTATCTTGAGATCGGCGCGGGCAAGGGCGGCTTCGCCATCGAAATGGCGAAGAGAAATCCGCAGGCTGACTACTTTGCCATGGAGCGCGTGCGCGACTGCATCGTGATCGCCGTGGAAAAGGCGGATGCCGAGGGGCGCCCCGAAAACCTTCGCTTTCTGATCGACGGCGCGGACAACCTGCCCGAGTGGTTTGCAAAAGGCAGCGTGGACCGCATCTTCTTAAACTTCTCCGATCCGTGGCACAAGAAGGGCTACTTCAAGCGCCGCCTGACCTACCGCAAATATCTCGCTCTGTATTTCACGCTTTTGCGCGAGGGCGGCGAGCTTTGCTTCAAGACCGACAACGCGCCTCTGTTCGACTTCTCTCTTGAGGAGATCGCCTCCGTGGATCTCACTCCCTATCTCGTCACCCGCGATCTGCACGCCTCTCCTTACGCGGAGGGCAACGTGATGACAGAGTACGAAAAGGGCTTCGTCGCCGAGGGGCTCCCGATCCATAAGCTTTGCGTGAAAAAGCCCGAGGGCTATATCCCGCACTACGAAGAACCGAAAAAGGAAAAAAGCACCGAGGAGAACCCCTAATGGGCATACACGCAGGACACCGCGCACGCATGCGCGAGCGCTATCTTTCGGACGGCGCCGAAAGCATGCAGACCTACGAGCTTCTTGAAATGCTTCTTTATTACATCGTTCCCATCAAGGACGTAAATCCGCTCGCGCATGCGCTGATCAACCGCTTCGGCTCGGCAGACGGCGTGTTTTGTGCCACCGAGGCAGAGCTTGCCGAGGTAGAGAACGTCGGCAATCGGGTGGCACGCTTTCTTTCGCAAAACGGCCGCGCCGCCATGGCGATCGCCTCGGCATCGCTATGGGAAAGTGAGCCGACCGTGTACGACAGCTACGCCTCTCTCGGAGAATTTTTCGTTTCTTATTTTTCCGAGCATACCGAGCAGGCCACCGTTGCCATGCTGCTGGATGCCACCATGCACGAGATCTCGCTTTTGGAGCTTGCGCCCTTGGACTTCGGCTCGGCGGGCGTGAGAGCCACCCGTGCCGTGGAGCGCGCGATCACGCTCGGCGCATCCGTCATCGTCATTGCGCATAACCACCCCTACGGCCCTGCCTACCCCTCGCACAGCGACGTCGTTTCCTCGCAGGTAATGGAGAAGGACTTCTCCGAATGCGGCATTCTGATGCTGGAGCACTACGTGATCAGCGGACGGGACTACGTCGGCTTTCACCGCCGCTTCAGCGTGAAGGAGGGCATCAGCGAGGCGCTGCGCCGCTTTATCGAATCCAAGGAGGAGGCGGCAAGGAAATGAAAAATCTTTTTATCGGAATGGACGCGCAGGAAGCGCTGAAAAGCCTCTTTTGTGCAATTTACGAGGAGGAAAAGGCAGAGCGGCTCGCAAAACAGCTTTTGACGGCCTACGGCACGCTTTCAAGACTCCTCATGATCGATACGCAAACGCTGGCCTCGGATATCGGGCAGGAGGCGGCGCTCTATCTTTCGCTTTCCTTGAGCCTCGCCATTCGCCGCACGGCAGACAGGCTTACCCCCAAGCAGACTATTACCACCCCCATCCTCGTTCGCCACTTTTCCGCGCTTTACGCAAACGCGGGGCGGGAAACGGTTTATCTCGTTTTGCTGGACGGGGAGGAAAAACTTCTCTCGATCAAGCGCGCCTCCGTCGGCGCGGCGGACGGCTCGGGGCTTCTCCCGAGGCAAGTGCTGGAGCTTGCGCTCCGCGCAGATGCGGCGGCCGTGATCATGACACATAACCACCCCGGCGGAGATCTCTCCCCCTCCGAATCCGATCTGAAAATCACGAGCGCCGTGTCCGCTTCGCTGAAAACGGCGCGCATCCGCTTTCTCGGCCACTATATTTTCGCAAGAGGCGATTTTTGCCTGATCGACGAAAAGAAGGAGCCGGAAAATCCTCAAACCCAAACGAAAAAAGAAATCAGGTGATCCCATGCCGTTTTTAGGCACAATCGTAAACTTCGCCGCCGTTCTCGCGGCAGGCATTCTCGGCTCGCTCTTAAAGAAGGGCGTGCCCGAGCGCATTTCAAACGCGGTTTTATCCGCAATGGCAATCTGCGTGATCTACATCGGCGTGGACGGAATGCTCGAGGCCGCACCCGCGCTTCGGGAGGGCGCCGCGCTGAACGGCGGTCTGGCCAAGGTGCTGATCATGATCCTTTCCATGGGACTCGGCACGCTGCTCGGAGAGCTTTTGGATCTCGACAAGCAGATGGAGCGCCTCGGCGCATTCGTGGAAAAAAAGCTTTCCCCCACCTCGCAGGAGGGCGGCATCGCCAAGGGCTTCGTTTCCTGTAGCCTTCTCTTCTGCGTCGGCGCGATGGCGATCAACGGCGCGATCGCCGATGCCATCGGAAGCCCCGATATTCTGCTTGCAAAATCCGTGATCGACGCGATCTCCTGCTTCGTGATGGCGACGACGCTGGGCATCGGCTGCGCGCTCTCCGCCTTCACGCTTCTCTTCTATCAGGGCGGTATCGCGATCCTCGGCTCGTTTTTTACCGATTTTATCCCCGCCGCGGGGCTGACCTATATGTCCGTGACCGGCTCGCTCATCATCATTCTGATCGGAACAAATATGCTCGGGATCACCAAGGTGAAAACCGCAAACATGGTGCCCGCCATCTTCCTTCCCTTGCTTCTTATGTGGCTTTTCCCTATTGTTATTTAAACAATAGTTTACATATTGTGCTTTTCCATAAGGAGATATACCTTGCAAAATGAAATCCTACTCTCTACCGTCGCTCCGCTTTGCGATTGGTATGAGAAAAACAAAAAGCAATATCCCTGGCGCGAGAGCCGCGATGCCTACCGCATCTGGATCTCCGAGGTGATGCTCCAGCAAACGCGCACCGCCGCCGTGATCCCCTACTACGAGCGCTTTCTTTCCGCCTTTCCCACCGTGGAGGCGCTGGCAAGCGCGCCCGACGATCTTTTAATGAAGCTGTGGGAGGGACTCGGCTATTACAGCCGCGCGAGAAATCTCAAAAAGGGCGCCTTGCAGATCATGGAGCGCTTCGGCGGCGCTCTTCCGAAAACCAAGGCAGAGCTGAAAACCATTGCCGGCATCGGTGACTACACCGCGGGCGCGATCGCATCCATGGCGTTTTTCGAGCCTGCCTCGGCCGTGGACGGCAACGTGCTTCGCGTTTGCATGCGCCTGCTCGGCTCGGATGCCGATATTTCCAAGGAGCAGACCAAGCGCTCCCTCGCCGCCATGCTGGACGCCGTGTACCCCTCGGGTGCGCGCGCCGCACTCTTCACCGAAGGGCTGATGGAGCTTGGCGAGGCCGTCTGCATTCCGGGCGGCGAGGCGCGCTGCTCGCTTTGCCCGCTTGCCGCGCTTTGCGAGGCAAGAGCCGGCGGTATCACGCATCTTCTCCCGGCAAAAAGCGCGAAAAAGCCGCGCAAAATTTTAAAAAGAACTCTCTTCATTTTCCGCTATGGCGACCGATACGGCGTGAGAAAACGCCCCGAAAGCGGTCTTCTCGCGGGGCTTTACGAATTTGCCGCCGAGGATGCGGCACTATCCGAAGAGGAAGCGCGGGCGCATCTTTCGGCCAAGGGGATCGCCTTTTCCTCGCTCACAGAGCTTGGCGAGGCAACGCATATCTTCACACATCTTGAATGGCAGATGACGGGATACCTCGTCACGCTTGAAAAGGAGCTTGACGGCCTGATCTTCGCAACGGTTGACGAGCTTTCTACCCTATACGCCTTACCTTCCGCCTTTCGCTTTTTCAAAAAAGCGATCGGAATAGAAAAGGCTTAATCCGAAAAAACGGTCCGAAGCGTGTATATTTTCGCTTCGGCACGTATCACTTTTACGTAGTCAGGAGGTTTTGATTATGAAAATTATCATTGCGGGTGCAGGCAAGGTCGGAGAAACGCTGACAGCCCAGCTCTCGGAGGAAAATTACGAGATCACGCTGATCGACACGAACACGGCAACCCTCGAAGCCTGCGTAAGCACTCATGACGTATTTGCGGTGCGAGGCAACTGCGCCACCACCGCCACGCTTTTAGATGCCGGTGTGGAAAGCGCCGATCTTCTGATCGCCGCCACGGGCAACGACGAGGTGAATCTTTTATGCTCCGTCACGGCGCATGCTTTAAACGAACAGCTTCACACGATCGCTCGCATCCGAGATCCCGAATATGCCGAGGATGCCGTTCGGATACGCCAAAGCTATGGACTCTCCATGGTTTTCAATCCCGAAAAGCAGGCGGCCGAGGAGATCGCGCGCCTGATCCGCTATCCCGGCTTCCTTCGGCGCGATACCTTCGCCAAGGGGCGCACCGAGATCGTGGAGCTGAAGCTTGAAGAAAATCATCCGCTGGTCGGCGTTTCGCTCTCTGCGCTTCCCGCGCTCGTGAAATGCAAGGTGCTCGTTTGCGCCGTGCTTCGCGACGGAAAGCCGATCATCCCCAAGGGCACCTTCGTCCTTGACGAGGGGGATCGCCTCTTCGTCACCGCGCCTACGAAAAATCTCTCCCTCATGCTGAAAAATCTGAAAATTGTGAAGCACAAGGCAAAGCAAACGATGATCGTCGGCGGCGGCCGCATCAGCTACTACCTTGCCGAGATCCTTGAAAAAAGCGGCGTCGGCGTAAAGATCATAGAAAAGGATCCCTCTCGCTGCGACGCGCTCGCGGCCGCGCTCGCCCGCGCGGAAATCGTGTGCGGCGACGTGGGGCACAGAACGCTCCTTGAAAGCGAAGGCCTGCGATCGGCAAAGGCTCTCGTCACTCTGACCGATCTTGACGAGCTGAATATGCTCGTTTCGATCTATGGCACGAGCTGGGGCGTTCCCCAGGTGATCACGAAGCTTTCCCACGTGGACGACTCCAAGATCCTCGACACGCTCCCCGTCGGCAGCGTGATCTGCCCGCGCAAGCTCTGCGCAAGCTCGATATTACGCTACGTGCGCGCTATGGATCATAAGGCGGGCTCCGCCATCACCGTGCATTCTCTCGCCGAAGGCGCCGTTGAGGCATCGGAATTTCTGGTGACACCTAAAACGCTCCACCGCGCAAAGTCCCTGAGAGATATTCGCATGAAAAAGAACGTGCTCGTCGCCTCTATCACGCGTTCGGGCGAAACCGTTATCCCCGACGGTTCCGCCGAATTTGAGGTGGGAGACTTCGTTGTTATCGTTGCTCCTTCATCAGCAGGAATCTACGAGTTGAACGATATATTTGCTTGATTTTCTCATATAAAGCAAATAATTATTTACATTTTTTCAAATCTTTAAGAAGAAAGAAGGTTAGGTTCGCTATGAATTATAAAATGATGGGCCGCCTTTTCGGACTGATCCTTTGCCTTGAAGCCCTCTTTATGATCCCCGCATTTCTTCTTGCGTATGTGGACAAGGACATAGCCGTGGCACGCGGTTTTTTGATCACTGCGGCGCTTTGCGCGGTGATCGGAATCACGCTTTTGCTCCTCTGCCTTCGCGCCAAAAACGATTTCTACGCCAAGGAGGGACTTGTTTGCGTGGGTCTTTCCTGGATCCTCATGTGCCTATTTGGTGCTCTGCCGCTGTTTATCGGTGATGATATTCCCTCTTATATCGACGCACTTTTCGAGATGGTTTCCGGCTTTACAACGACGGGCGCAACCATCTGCCCCGATGTGGAGGCGCTTTCCCGCGCCACGCTGTATTGGCGCTCCTTCAGCCATTGGATCGGCGGTATGGGCGTGCTGGTTTTCGTGATGGCGCTGATCCCCGTGGGAGGCAAGAGCGAGGGCTTTACGATGCACCTTTTGCGTGCGGAATCTCCCGGCCCGGACGTTGGCAAGCTCGTTCCGCGTATGCGGCAGACGGCGTTCATTCTCTATGCAGTCTACGTCGTGATGACCATTCTCTGCTTCATCTTTCTTGTATTTGATATGCCCGTATTCGATGCGATCTGCACCTCGCTCGGAACGGCGGGCACCGGCGGCTTCGGTATCAAAAACGACAGCATAGCAAGCTACTCCCCCTATGTGCAGACCGTGACCGCCGTATTCATGATGCTTTTCGGCATCAACTTCTCCTGCTACTATCTGCTTCTTCTGCGCAACGTTCTCGGCGTACTTCGAGACGAAGAGCTTCGACTCTATCTCGGCATCATCGGCGGCTCGGTGCTCTTGATCACCCTCAATACGCACACCATTTACGGATCGCTCGGAGAAACGGTGCGCCACGCCTTTTTCCAGGTCAGCTCCATTATTTCCAGCACAGGCTTTGCCACCACGGATTTTGACCTCTGGCCATCCTTTTCCAAGTCGATTCTGATCTTTCTGATGATCGTGGGCGCATGTGCGGGCTCAACGGGCGGCGGCTTCAAATGCGCGCGCCTTCTTTTGATCCTCAAAAGCTTTATGCGCAATATCGGCCGCGTGCAAAATCCGCAAAAGGTTGCCGTGATCCGCATCAATAAAAAAGCGGTGGATGAAAAGATCGTAACCGCGACAATGGCATATCTTTGCGCCTACGTAGTCATCATACTCGGCAGTTTCCTTCTCATATCGCTTGACGGAAAATCCGTCACCACCAATCTCACGGCGGTGCTTGCCTGCTTTAACAACATCGGCCCCGGCCTCGAAGCCGTCGGTCCGACGCAGAATTTCGCTTCCTTCAGTACGTTCTCTAAGATCGTGCTGATCCTGAATATGCTCGCAGGCCGCCTTGAAATCTTCCCCATCCTCGCTCTGTTCTCGAGAAAAGCGTGGAAACGGGGATAAAAAACGCAAAGCGTTTTTTATCCAACTATGATTGCCTGACGGGCAAGATATGATGCGCTATGCGTAACTATGAGAGGCTTCGCCTCGTTTGGAGTGTTAGAAAGGCAGTTCTCCACCGTCGCATAATCGCGCTGTGTCGCTCACAGGCTCGCTTCGGGCGCTCATTGCTTGGGGCGGTTTCGGCTTCGTGAAAACAGTTATTAACTGTTTTCGCTTGCCTACATATCATAGTATTTGCGTAGCAAATTCATACTCCTACGGCGTGAGATTGTTCCACAATCTCTGGCTCCGCCCTATGCGCGGCCAAACCGCGCCGCCGTGGAGCAATCGGCGCTGATGCCTCCCTTGTGCAAAGGGAGGTGGCTTGCGATAGCAAGACGGAGGGATTGTTCTTCCTCGCTTGATCATACTCCTTGCGAGCCGCACCGCTGAACGCGGTGGCACTTCGTGCTTTGCTTCGCAAAAGCGAAGCGCTCGCGGAGCAATCGGCGCTCGCGCACTTGCAAGCGAGCTTGCAGATGCGCTTCGCTTGATTATAACTTAAACTCCCCTAAGTGCAAAAGTTAGAAAGGAACTCGACATGAAAGACATTCCCCGCATTGCATCCTTCGAGGTGGATCACGATCTGATCACCCCAGGTGTTTATATCTCCCGTATTGACGGCGAGGTGACGACCTACGACCTTCGCACCAAAACGCCGAACACGGGCGATCTGATGGACAACGCCACCATGCACTCCGTGGAGCACACGTTTGCCACCTACGTGCGCGCCTCCGAGATCGGAGGCAAGGTGCTTTATTTCGGCCCGATGGGCTGCCAGACGGGCTTTTACCTTCTGGTGCGCGATTGCGAGAAGGAAACCGTCGGTCAGGTGATCCTCTCGGTGCTTGAAAGGATCATCGCCCACGATGGCGAAATGTTCGGCGCGACGCGCAAGGAATGCGGCAACTTTGCAAACCTTTCCCTGCCGCTTGCCAAGACCGAATGCAAGCGCTATCTTGACGCTTTAAAAAAGAAGGAAATGACCTTTACCTACCCCACCGCAAAGGAGAACGAAGCATGATCGGCATTTTAGGCGCAATGGATATCGAGCTTGAGGCTCTGCTTTCCGACATGGAAAACAAAAAGGAAGAAAGGGTGAGCGGCTTTTCGTTCTTCACGGGTACGCTCGCGGGCCGCGCGGTCGTGATCGCGAAATGCGGCATCGGCAAGGTTGCCGCAGGCATCTGCGCGCAGACCATGATCCTTCGCTACGCGCCCACGCTCCTTTTACATACGGGCGTTGCAGGCACGCTGACAACCGCCCTCTCGGTGACCGACGTTGCCATCGGCGAAAAGGCCGTCCAGCACGATATGGACACCTCGCCCCTCGGCGATCCCGTCGGCCTCATCAGCGGCATCAACAAGATCTATTTTGAAGCGGACGAAAGAGCCGCCGCCCTCTTCCTTGAAATCGCCAAGGAGGACGGCATCAACGCCCTTCGCGGCACAGTTGCCTCGGGTGACCAATTCATCTGCGACAAGGGCACGAAGGATCGCATCGTGCAGAACTTCGGCGCGATCGCCTGCGAAATGGAAGGCGGCGCCGTGGCGCACGCCGCGTACCTGAACGGCACGCCGTTCATCATTCTCCGCGCCATATCCGACAGCGCGGACGGCTCCTCCCACATGGATTACCCCACCTTCCTTCCCCTCGCCGCCGCACAGTCCTACAAAATGGTCAAAAAATTCCTCGCGCGTTACTGAAAATAATAAAAAAGAGAGCCTTTCGGTTTGCAGATGTCACACCCACACGGTGCGGCACGCCGAACGGCTCCCTTTTTTATTGCTTTACTTCCTTCTCTGCGCTCGCTTCGGGAAGCACGATCTCTCCCTCAAGCTTCTCAAAATTCTTAATCTCCTGCCGTATCAGATACAGGATCTCTCCATTGGCCGAGCGCCCATAATATTTGGATATATAATGTAGCTTGTAGTGAAGCTCGGGATCAATTTCTATTCCAAGATGCTTATTGTTTTTATTTCTCATAAAAATCTCCAAAATAATCTTAATTTAAGTATATTTTAAGATAATTTTATGATATAATGTTGTAAGTATACTTGTTTTAAGTATACTTAATTTATTCACAGGAGATTATTCATGAAGATTGCAATTATCGGATCGAGAGGATTACAGGTAAACAATATCGGCGATTTCGTTTCTTCTGCAACCGAAATCGTTTCGGGCGGCGCTCCCGGAATAGACACCTGTGCCGCAGAATTTGCAAGAAAGAACGGCACAAAGCTCACCGTATTTCTTCCCGATTACAACCGATACGGCAACGCCGCTCCCATCGTCAGAAACAAACAGATCGTCGATTATGCAGATCAAATTATTGCCTTCTGGGACGGCAAATCCAAGGGCACGCTATCGGTCATTCAATACGCCGAAAAGGTCGGAAAGAAATGCGAGATATTCCTTCTCGAGAAGTCTTAGAAAAGCCTAAAATCACACAAAAATACATAAAAGTGTGATTTTCATCACACTTTTATACAGAATTATGTGATTACGCCTTGATTTTTTGTTTTTTTTCGTATATAATAAAAATAAAATCCCAACACGAAAAAACGATCGAGCACGGAGTACAGAGAGATGGAACGATTTGCTTTAAAAAAGCTATTAGATTGGAAAAATTCGCCTTATCGAAAGCCTTTGATTTTGAAGGGCGTTCGTCAGGTTGGAAAAACGTGGATCCTGAAGGAATTCGGAAGGCGCTATTATGAGAGCACCGCGTATTTCAACTTTGATGAAAACGAAGAATATAAGCAGTTTTTTGAAACGACCAAGGACGTGGATCGCATCCTGCAAAACCTGATGCTCGCCAGCGGGCAAAAAATTTCGCCGGAAAAGACGCTGATCATCTTTGACGAGGTGCAGGATTGCCCCAAGGTGATCAACGCTATGAAATATTTTTGCGAAAATGCGCCGCAATATCATATTGCCTGCGCAGGCTCGCTACTCGGAATCGCTTTAGCCAAGCCCTCCTCTTTTCCCGTTGGCAAGGTGAATTTCATGCAGATCGAACCCATGACCTTTGAAGAATTTCTTCTCGCGAACGGCGATGAAAGTTTAATGACCTTTTTGCAAAGCCGAGAAGAGCTCGAGCCGATTCCCGATGCATTTTTCAATCCTTTATGCGAAAAATTAAAGATGTATTACATCACCGGAGGAATGCCCGAATCGGTGCTGATGTGGACGAAAGCCCGCGACATATCCGCTATGCAGAGCACCTTATCCGACATCATCAGCGCTTACGAGCGCGACTTCGCCAAGCATCCCGATACAAGCGAGTTTCCAAAGATTTCTTTGATCTGGAAATCCATCCCCTCTCAGCTTGCACGCGAAAACAAGAAATTCATTTATAAGGTTATCAAGGAAGGCGCGCGTGCGCGCGAATACGAGGATGCTCTGCAATGGCTGGTGGACGCTCGTTTGGTTCATAAGATCTACCGCAGCAGCGCCGAAGGCATCCCAATGGTGGCTTACGATGATATATCCGCCTTCAAGATCTATCTTTCCGACGTTGGCCTTCTGCGCCGATTGGCACAGCTTTCCCCCTCCGCCTTTGGCGAAGGCAACCGCCTATTCACCGAATTCAAGGGCGCACTGACCGAAAATTATATACTGCAATCCCTGGTTACACAATTTGAGGTACTCCCTCGGTATTGGAGCCAAAGCAATCCGCCCTACGAGGTAGATTTCCTTATTCAGCGCGAGAACGATATTTTCCCCATCGAGGTAAAATCCGCCGCCAACACCGCCGGAAAAAGCCTGAAAAAATTCAAAGAGCTGTTCGCCGACAAAATCAAGCTGCGCATCCGTTTTTCCCTTGACAACCTGAAGCTCGACGATGACGTACTGAACATCCCCTTATTTATGGCCGATCAAGCAGATCGCCTTATCGGCCTGGCTTTGAAAAAAATCAAACGGTAAATTCCAAGCAAAGGCATCCGGGGAGGCAAGCCCCGCCGAGGTTTGTGCAGAAATCGTCAATTCGCGCCCCGAAGCGGCGCAAGGTGTCGATATTCGCTTGCGGCGATCGATATGCACAAAATTCGCACCGCGATTTTTGTGCTCGATATGTTACCGATACATCGGCAACTCGATATGTGCTTCGCACATGAAAAGAGCGCAGACTGTGCCAAAGATCGACGGGGCGTCTGCTTCAAGGAGGCAGAGAGTTGGGCGCTCGGGGAGGCAAGCCCCGCCGAGGTTTGTGCAGAAATCGTCGGCTGAACCGCGAGAGGTATACATAGGTACACCGAGCGGTGAAACGGCGATAGTAAATAAAAAACTAATAAAAACGGAAGGAAAACGGAGTTTTCCAACCTTAATACTTATCAAATTTTTGCAAAGAAAAGGAAGAGGCACTATTTTAAAAATAGTACCTCTTTTTTTATTTACGGTTATGCCAAATCCTCGACGGGGCGTCTGCTTCAAGGAGGCACCCAAAGCAAAGGCACTCAGGGAGGCAAGCCCCGCCGAGGTTTGAGCAGAAATCGTCGATTCGCGCCCCGAAGGCGTACATAGGTACGTCGAGAGGGGGCGAGCGGCGATAGTAAATAAAAAAACAAATAAAAAGGAAGGAAAACGGAGTTTTCCAACCTTAATACCTTATCAAACTTTTGCAAAGAAAAGGAAGAGGCACTATTTTAAAAATAGTACCTCTTTTTTATTTACGATTATGCCAAATCCTTCGGTGGGGTGTCGTGTCATCAAGTGTCTGCGATGAGGAGAGCATAACTATGCTTATCCAGCTTGTTGCAGTCCTCAATCACGTATCTGTTATCATTCGCATCTCTGACGCGCACAAAGCCGGATCTCGCCACATTGATATCATGGAAGCGGTTGCGGATATCAAAGCCGATGATGCCGCGATCGGTTTCCACCGTCCAATGGAGCGTTCCGTACTTTTCGGCCTTGGAGATAATGCGAAGAATCTTGGGAACAAGATAATAATCCTCAAGGCTTTGGCGGATCACGGAGGCAGACGCCTCGTCAATATCCGCATACGAGCGGATCACGGCGCGCTCCTTGCCATCCTCATCCAAAAGCGAAATATAGACCTCCGGATTGCTGACAGGAAAAAGCCTGCGCGGCTCAAGACCCGTGATCTCCTTCTCCTCTGCTTCTTGAGCATCCGAGAGGGTAAGCTTTACCAGATGATTCTCATATTTTTCAATTTTATCGTTCTTCGTTAAATAAATACGGCTCATATTTCCTCCAAATTGTAAAGAATTGTTTGCCGTTTGGCTTAGAATCTTTCTTCGCGGCGCATGCGCTCGGATTCTGCGGCCATGGACTGGATCTGCACGAGCTTATAGTATTTGCCCTTCAGAGCCATCAACTCCTCGGGAGAACCATTCTCAATGATATGACCGTTATCCACCACGAGAATGCGGTTGGCGCGGCGCAAAGTGGAAAGGCGGTGGGCGATCATCAGCGTGGTCTTACCCTCGATCAGCTTATCGATCGCATCCTGAATGAGATGCTCGGTCTCGGAGTCAACCGCGGCGGTCGCCTCATCAAAGATCAGCATCGAGGGGCGCATCAGCACGGCACGGGCAATGGAAAGACGCTGCTTTTCTCCACCCGAAACACCGGTACCGCGCTCACCGAGCATGGTATCGTATCCATCGGGCTGGCGGCAGATAAAGCCATGCGCATTCGCGGTATCAGCCGCGGCCATAACATCCTCCACCGTAGAGCCGGGAACACTGTAGGCAATGTTATTGAAGATCGTATCGGAGAACATCTGCGGCTCCTGCTGTACGTAACCGATCTGTGAGCGGTAGCCGGAGAGATCAAAGTTTTTGATATTATGTCCGTCCACAAGGATCTCGCCGCTGTAGCCGTCATAGAAGCGCATCAGAAGGTTAACAAGGGTGGATTTACCCGATCCCGTTGTACCTACGATACCGACGACCTCACCGGGATTGATCGTGAAGGTCACGTCATCGAGAACCTTTTTGGTACGGTCAAAGGAGAAGGACACGTGGTTAAACTCGATCTTGCCCTGGAAGTGATCGGGCGTTACGCTGTTGGGAAGCTCTGCCTCGGGCTCGGCCTCAAGGATATCGAGGATCTTCTCGGTGGAGGCGAGAGCGCTCTGGAAGGAGTCCGAAAGGTTTGCAAAGAAGGTTACGGGGTTATAGAACATCGAGGCATAGGAGATAAACGCAACGATCAGACCGGCACTGTAGCCGCCCACACCGTCGATCACTCGGCCGCCGCCAATGCCCCAGATGATCAGCGATCCGCAGGTCACACAGAAGGAAATGATCTGCGGGAAGGCGGTTACGATCTTACCGAGGCGAAGCTCAACGTCCAACCAATCCTGATTTTTCTCCTCAAACACGGCAGTGGAGCGCTCCTCACCCGTGAAGGACTTTACAACCTTGATACAAGGAATCGTATCTGCCATGACGGAGGAAACCTTTGCCCATCTGCGCCAAATGCGGCGGTACAGCGGACGCATCTTCAGGGAGAAGAAGCGCGTTGCGATTACAACAAGCGGAATGGGAAGAAGCGAAAGAAGCGTAAGTCCCGGGTTGAGGGACACCATGATCACCACGATACCCACAAGCTGGAACAGATGCACCACAGCCTCCTGCGTGATACGGAGCATGAAGGTCTGCAGAGTTGCAGAGTCACCCGAAATACGGTTGATCACCGAGCCGGTGGAGGTCTTATCATAGAACTTCATCGGCAGGTACTGTGCCTTGCGGTAAATATCGTTACGAAGATCGGCCACCGTCTTGTTACCCACCATACGCATCAGATACGAGCGCAGGATACCGACGCCGTACTGCAAAACGTAGGTAGAAAACAGAAGGATGATCATCGCGGTGAGCACCTTCTTCGGCTCACCCGCAAAGGCGCCTGCGATCTTTGCGAGGATCGGGATCGTTCCCTCTCCGTCCGAGAATACCGCATCCACGATAAAGCCCGTGATGGCGGGGGGAACGAGCGCCATAAAGGTGGTGAAAAGCGAAAGAAAGATACAGAAGATCAAGGTCTTCGTGTGGGGCAGTATGTATTTTGACAGCTGCTTGACGATCTTCTTTTTGGAGCGGCACATAATGCAATCCGCACCGGGATGCAGAAGCGGACGGCCGCACTTGGGACAAACGCTGAGCGCCTTTTCGTACGCCACGCTGATGATGGCGTATTCCTCATTGAAGGACTTGCCCTCATTCAGGTGCGAGATAAAGAGCGCGGCGGCATCGCACAGCGGCGCCACACCGTAGGTATAACGGAAGAAGATCTCTCGCTTACCGCTCTTCATCTTCGCGGAAAGCGTTGCATTTCCGTACATACGCTTGGAGCGCACGTCCTCCATATCCTCATAAAGGAATTCTCGCACCTCGGTTTGGCTCGCATCGTAGAGCACCGCCTTTTTCGCGGTAAACAAAAGAGTGGTCTCGCCGTATTTTCCATCGAGGCCCATATCGCCGACGATGGCAAACAACGCCTTATCCCCACTCTCTGCAAGCGACTCCACCAAGGAGACGGCCTTTTCGGGAAGCTCCTTGTTCTTCAGCAGCATTTTCATTATCGTTTCCATATTTTTTCTCCTTGCCGATAGGCAATTTGAATTTGCACGTTTTGTGCATTCTCACTATACCATAGCGCCCCAAAAAAAGCAACCCTTTTTTCGAAAAAAAACAAACTTTTTTTCAAGTTTTTCATGGGCTTCCAAAGGCTTTTGTCACATCAAACGAAAGCCTTGTTGAAAATGCTAAAATTTTCACGGCGTTTTTCACAATACCAAAAAACGGAGCGCCGAGGGGGCGAAGAATGAAAAGTGAAAAAGTAAAAAATCAGCACACACACTCGGGTGGGAGAGATTTTTTTACCGG
>JAZQTA010000095.1:0-38746 GCA_045630385.1 Eubacteriales bacterium
AGAAGCAATGTATTCTATGCTTATGGTATATGCCGCTCGTGGCGGTTTTGCAATGCATATTAATGTTTTTGATGCCGATACACTTCGCGATGCACAGGCTAACCCTGAAAAATACGAGGATCTCCAAATCCGTGTCAGCGGTTGGAACGTACTTTGGAACAATATAAACAAGGAAGAACAGGACGGATTTATCCATCAGGCAGAAGGCTTGATTTGATCCGATTTTATGCAAAATATCAGACGATCTATTCTGTTACTTTGAATAGGTGTTACAATGAATTTGAAAAGTAATAAAATTACTTAAACACACTCGTGTCGGGCTCGCCCGATAATCAAGGCAATTCGCATCGAGAAGCCGGCTTTCAGGGAGAATGCCGCAGATTGCTCCTCGGCGGCTCGATACTAATCGAGCATAGCACGAAGTGCCAAGGGCGCGAAGCGCACCCACGCCGATAGGAGTATAATCCAGAACGGTAAGCTCATCGGCGCGGTGACGCATGTCCTCGTAGCCAACCCTACGGAAGGTTATGGCATATTTATCGATAATATGCTGAACGCGGCAAATAATGCTAACAACAGTTTGCAAAAAGCAGTTTAAACAGAAAAGGCAATATCATTCCGAAAATCAAATCGGGATTGATATTGCCTTTTTATTTTAACTCATATCCTCTCAACCTTTCCTTATATTCTTTCGGTGAACAGCAAAATTCCTGACGGAACACACGGTAAAACGTACGCGCGGAAGAAAAACCACAATCCATTGCAATCTGGGTTACAGACTGTTTTTTCTGCTGCATCAGCAAAACCGCATTTTTTAATCGTACCACGTTGACATAACGCATAATGCCGATATTAAGTTCAGACTTAAAATAAGATGATATGTATACGGGATGATAGCCAAACGCCTTCGAAATCGAGTTCAATGTCAGATTTTTATTGTAATTTTCGTTAACGTAGATCAATAATCTTGAAAGAAGCTCGAAATCCAAATTGCCTTTCGAGGAATCTGCGGAAAGTTCTTCTTTTATCAGCCCCAGCATCAGATATACGTATCCAAGGCAAAGAAGCTCATTATTATTTTCTGTTTTTATATGTGAAAGACATTCCATAATTTTAGTGTTACACGCCGAACCGCATATAAACGGAGATGATAGATTTTTAGTTTGTATAATGGAATAGAATTTCTCACACATATCTCTTGGAAGAATCAATACACTGTACCGCGCATGCTCATTAGATATATAGCGGTGAGAATTGTAAGACAGTGCGATTGCAATATCTCCCTTTTGTAATATTTTCTTTGCGTTGTTTACAAACGCTTCAACCCTTCCTTGCTCTACGATGCATATTTCAATTTGCGAGTGAAAATGAATGTCGCCATTGCCAACCTCGTAGCTGATAAGTTGAAGCTCGTCTTTTAGTTCTCTTTCTAAACTTAAAGTAGCTATCATTGAATCCATATTAAAATATGTCCTTGGAATATTAGATTTTGGCATGAAAACGCCATTATTTTGTGTTACAATTATAACAGAAAAAAAAGATTATGTCAATAAAAATTATGATACAAGAGGTAAAACCACAATGAAAATTACAAATGTTTCAACTTATTTTGTCCGGCCACGATGGGGATTCGTGGAAATTGAAACAGACGCAGGCATCAGCGGATGGGGCGAAGCTGTTTTGGAAGGGCACGCATCGGCGGTTCTGGCATGTGTCAACGAAATGAGGGATTATCTAATCGGGCATGATCCGTCAGAGATCGAAGGTATATGGGAAACACTTTACCGTGCGGGATTTTATCGAGGTGGCGGCGTTATGATGAGCGCTATTTCGGGAATCGACCAAGCTCTTTGGGATATCAAGGGCAAGGCTTTTGACACTCCCGCGTATGAGCTTATTGGAGGCAGGTGCCGCAATAAAATGAAGGTATATTCATGGATTGGCGGAGATCGGCCAAGCGACGTAGGACAAGCTGCACTTGAAAAGAAAAATGCCGGCTTCCAAGCAATTAAAATGAATGCAACGGAAGAAATGCAAATGATAGATTCCTATGACAAAATTGACGCTGTTCTCGAGCGTGTTGCCGCTATCAGAGAGTCGTGTGGAAAATATTTCGGTATCGCTATAGACTTTCACGGTCGAGTTCATAAGCCTATGGCAAAGGTTCTGGCTAAAAAGCTTGAGGAATTTGATCCTATGTTCATAGAAGAACCTGTTCTCTGCGAGAGCATGGAGGTATTCAAGGAGATTGCCGCTACTTGTAATATTCCTATTGCAACAGGTGAACGACTTTTCTCAAAATATGATTTTAAGCGGCTTTTGTCCGTGGGCGGTGTCGATATCATTCAGCCCGACCTGTCCCACGCAGGCGGTATCACCGAAGTGAAAAAGATTGCGGCTATGGCGGAGGCCTATGATGTTGCGCTTGCCCCTCATTGCCCCCTCGGACCTATCGCCCTTGCGGCGTGTCTTAACGTGGATGCCACCAGCTATAATGCGGTCATTCAAGAGCAAAGCATTGGCATTCATTACAACGTTGGCAAAAGCGTACTTGATTACGTTAAGAATCGGAATGATTTTAATTTTAAAGACGGTTATGTAGAATTGCCAAAGCTTCCCGGTCTCGGTGTTGAGGTAAATAAAGAGCTTGTAATCGAAGAAAATAAGAATCCGCATAACTGGAAGAATCCCGTATGGCATCATGCTGACGGTTCAATAGCTGAATGGTAAGAAATTTGTACGTACAAGGAGTGTAAAATAAATGAAAAAATACTTATTGCCCCCAAAAAACTGTTACAAAGCAAACCTGCATTGCCACAGCACGATATCTGACGGGAAAATAACTGTTGAAGAACTTAAAGAATTGTACAAGAGAAACGGATACAGCATTTTGGCTTATACCGATCACGAGGTGCTCGTTACTCATAGCGATCTTAATGATGAGAGCTTTCTCGCGTTGCCGGGATACGAGGTGCAGATTTACGGAGATATGCATCTTCCAAAAAGGCTTCGCAGAGTGATTCATTTGAATTTCTATCCCAAGGACCCCGACAATAACGTAATGCCTTTTTGCAATATGGATGACATAATGCGACTGGATAAGCTCCCGGATATATCCCGAGCCGTCTATCTCGGAGATGGCAAAGAATACAAGGAATACTCTCCGAAGGGAATAAACAGTCTGATTGCAAAGGCTAAAGCCGAGGGATTTATCGTAAGCCATAACCATCCCAGCTGGTCAAAGGAGGACGCGAGCATTTACACCAACCTTGAAGGCTTGTATGCGATGGAGATATATAACAACGGAGCGCAATTGGATGGGCATGATTGCTACTGTCCCTACATTTATGAGGAAATGCTGAGGAGTGGACAAAGAATCGGCTGTATCGCGACGGACGATACCCATAAGCATGAAGCTTTGTTTGGCGGCTTTACTATGGTCTATGCCGATGAGCTTAGCCATAAAGCAGTCATCGGCGCGCTTGAGGCAGGAGATTTTTATGCCTCTCGTGGTCCTGTTATCAAGGAGCTTTGGTATGAAAACGGGATTTTCCATATTGAATGCTCAAATGCAAAGGAGATCATAGTGTCAAATTCAGGCAGGCGCGAGCCGTCAATCTCAATTAAAAGATCATCCGATTGCGATCTTACCTCGGCTGAGTTTCCTATCAGTGATCTTGATCTTTTTGTTCGTTTTACGGTCGTTGATGCGGAGGGGAAGACTGCTAATACCCGTGGATATTGGAGAGATGAGTTCGAAGCTTCTCGCGCGATAGTTGATTTTACTCCAAGAAAAATACGTGGTGAATATTGATGATCAAGACGTATCCGTTTAAAAAAAATAAAATTCTCATAAGCGGTCACCGAGGACTTAGGATCTATGGAATTGAAAATACTATGAGTGCGTTCCGTATGGCAATAAGCTTCGGTGTTGATATGATAGAAACCGATGTTCATATGACAGGGGACGGAAATTTGATCCTGATGCACGATGACACGGTTGACCGCACGACAAACGGCAAGGGAAGGATCAAGGATATGACTCTTTCGCAAATAAAAGCGCTTGACGCAACGGTGAACAAAAATATTGACGTATCACCCGAGCCTCCGCCAACACTTGCCGAGCTTTTAGAGCTTGTGAAATCAACCCCCGACGTTTTACTTAATATTGAACTCAAGGATTATCCGGAGGACGGTGAAGAATTTGCCTATTTAAGCGCAGAACGGACCTGTCAGCTTCTCATTGAGTACGGTGTGAGTGATCGCACGTGGATTAACTCCTTTTGCGGGAAGCTATTGGAATACGTATATAAAAAATACGGTAATAGATTTTTCTATCACGGCTTTTACCCCTGGTTTATTCTTGGTGAAATGTCAATAGATCCCGAAGATTTTATTGACGTTGCCTGTATGCAGCATAGAATCAGGCTCGAAGACGGAACAATAGAAAAATGTTCAGATAATATGTGTCCCGAAGAATGGTTCCGCCATCTTATTTCAAAGGGTATTATGCCCCTTATGGCACCGAGTCTTAAAGAATACCCGCTTTATGACAAAGCATTTTCTTACGGGAGCCGAATTGTAAATACAGATGATCCCGAAGGTATGATGAAGCATTTAAAAAAACAGAGATTACACGATTAACGAAAAATATAAGAAAAAAGAAGTTTGACTCGGAGATTTGAAGGACGGATGTTCATAGGCGCGGTTACCCCCGTTATGGTGCTACCCCCGCAGAGGGCTACGGAACATTCATCGAAAATATGTTAAACGCGGCTCAAATGCCGATGGCAAAGGCATCGTAAACACAAAAGGCAATATCGTTCCAAAACGGTCTGATATTGCCTTTGCTCTATTTTTTACGGTATGCGGACGGAGAAATGCCAACTTTAGTTTTAAAAACGTTTGAAAAATAAGTCGAATCACTAAAGCCAACCGAAAGTGCAATTTCCGTTATGGTAAGATTTGAATACTTCAAAAGGGCTTCTGCATCATCAAGTCTCAATTTGGTTAGATATTCACGAAAGCTCTGTCCTATACGTTTTTTGAAAACGTGACTTATGTAGGAACGGCTATATCCGAAATGCTTGCATACATCTTCGAGGGCAATTTTCTGTGTGTGATTTCGTTTTATATACCTCAATACATCTTCGATAGGATCGCTATCTGCAATAACATCCGCCTCTGCTTTTATATATGCCAATTCAAGCATATTACATAGCGGCAGTATCAATGTATCCACCCATTCCTTTGTCGGAGTGTCACATTTGAGGGACGAATATGCCACAGAAAGCTTTTCCTCGGGAATATTATATTTTTTTGCTACTCTTGCGATATAGGATTCAGCTTTATCACTTTTATATCCGCTCACCGAAACAAATCCCAAATGTTCATCTCTATGCTGAATCGGGTAAACAAATTCCCACACGCCCGCAAAGCAACAGCCGCAGAATGAGCCTTCTTTGCATTTTTCACGCACCTTACCTTGTCTCTCAATGCAATGCTGCCAAACGCCGTCAAAGCTCTTGATGAAAACACAATAAGGATTGTCATGTATATTGAAGTTTATAAGCTCACTTGACGTGATAACGGACTCGTTTCCCAAAGGATGCAGGGAGACGAAAAGCCCACACTCACGCTTTAAAAACAGAATATAGTTTTTTATGCTTTCCACGTTATACATATTCCCTCCAATGCACAAAATTCTATGTTTTATGCTTATAAATTAAAGATTACCATGTGCTTTTGTGCTATGATTATTATAGCACAAGCAAGGGAGGATTGCAAGATGAAGCACGAATTTCAAATCACTCATAAAGGAAATTATGACGTAATCGTAGTGGGAGCAGGGCCTGCGGGAATCGCCGCGGCAATCAGCGCGGGAAGAAACGGCGCGAAAACGCTTCTGATCGAGAGCCTCGGACGCGTTGGCGGAATTTCCACGTCCGGAATGATGAGCCATTTTACCGGCAGATGCCAAAGCGCGCTCTATTTTGAGATACTCGATCGTGCGAAGTCGAAAAATCATTATTTTCCCGACCTTAAGAAGATATATATCGATCCCGAGCTTTTGACTCTCACGTATATCGAAATGCTTGAACAAGCAGGCGTTGAAATACTGCTTTATACCACATTTTGCGACGTACTTATGGAAAAAAGCACGGTTACGGGAATCATCTGCCATAGCAAAAGCGGCTTTTGCAGATATGATGCAAAGGTAGTAATTGATGCAAGCGGAGACGGAGACGTTGCCGAAAAAAGCGGTGCAGAATATTTCAAGGGGCGCGAGAGCGACGGAAAGATGCAGCCTGCGACGCTCATGTTCAAGGTTGGCGGTGTTGACACGGAAAGAGCCGTGTTCCCCGGCTCGTTTGAAACGCTCGTCAAGACCGATAAGGGAGAGCTTCAGGCCTTGGCAAAAGAAAAGCTTCCCCACCCGGCCGGCCACGTTTTGCTTTATCGCTCAACGCTTCCGGGCATCGTGACCTGCAATATGACGAACGTGACCGATATTGACGGCACGTGCGCCGAGGATCTCACGAAGGCGGAGATCGTTTGCAGAAAACAGATGCCGCTGATCGTTGACTTTTTGCGCGAGTACGTTCCGGGATACGAAAACTGCTATATCATCGGCTCGGCATCCCTGATCGGTATCAGAGAAACGAGGCATTTCAAGGGCGTGAAGACCATAACGGAAAAAGAAATCGCGGATGCCGTACAGCACGAGGACGCCGTTGTATACGACGCGCACTTCAACTTTGACGTTCACAACATCACGGGCGCAGGGCTTGACAAAACCGGTTGCCAGCATAACTTCAAGCAATCGAGCGGATACACGATCCCCTACGGATGCTTGGTTCCCGAAAGGATAGACGGTCTGCTTCTTTCCGGCAGAAACATTTCGGGCACGCACATGGCGCACTCGAATTTCAGAGCGATGCCTATCTGCATAGGGATCGGCGAGGCAAGCGGCGCGGCGGCGGCCATTGCCGCAAAGAGCGGCAGACGGCTGCGCAATGTGGATCCTGCAGAGATTCGTGAAGCGTTAGCAGGCAATCACAATGGCTGATATTACCTTTATCGAAAGCAAGAAATATCAAGATATTCGGGAGTGTTACGAATTATGATAAAAATACATAAGGATTTTTTAGGTGGAAATATATGCGTGAAATCCATCGACGGCGACGAGATTACACTTGAAAACGAATTGCGCGACTCCGAAGAATGGTTTTATTGGGCCTTCTGCATCGAAGGCGCCGAGGGACGCGAGCTGACGTTTCACATGCAAAACCACAGACTTGGCTACTATGGTCCTGCCGTCAGCCACGATCTGAAGAGCTGGCAATGGCTCGGTTCTTCGGATGAAAACAGCTTTTCCTATCGCTTTGCGCAGAATGAGGACAAGGTGTATTTTGCCCACAATATGCTCTACCATCCCGACCGTTTCTTTGACTTCTTAAAAGAGAACGGCTTGAAGGCAGACGAGCTGTGCAAGAGCCGCAAGGGGCGCTCCGTTCCCTATCTCACCTTAGGCCATGGCGACAGAAGTATAATTCTCACCGCCCGCCACCATGCTTGCGAAAGCACCGGCAGCTACGTTCTTGAGGGCGTGCTCAGAGAGCTTATGGAAGCTCCGATAGAAAATACGCGTATTTTAGCCGTTCCGTTCGTTGATTACGATGGCGTGATCGACGGAGATCAAGGCAAGGGGCGTGCACCGCACGACCATAACCGCGACTATACCGAGCATCCGATCTATCCCGAGGTTGCCGAGATCATAAAATATGCCGACCGCTACGGCTGTCACCTCGGATTCGATTTTCACTCGCCTTGGCATAAGGGAGGAGAAAACGACCGCATCTTCATCGTGCGCAACAGTATCGATAAGCTTGACCGCTTCGACAGATTTTCACACCTCTTCGAAAACGAGATAACCGAAGGCTCGATGTCCTACGCCATAGGAAACGACCATCCGCCCATGACGACTTGGAATCAGCAGCCGAGCCCGAATTTCGGTTTTACCATGACCTCGCGCCCCGATTGCGAGCTTGCTTTCGCGCTTGAAACCGCCTATTTCGGTGAGGCGTGCAACAAGGTAACACAGGAAAAGCTGATCGAGCTCGGAAGATGCTTTGCAAGAGCGATCAAGCGCTATATCGAAGTAACAAAAGAAAATTATGAACTTTAACAGAAATCGTCCAAGGGATTCCTTGCGTTAAAAAACAAGAAAAGAGTCCTTTAACATTCTTGAATAAAAATGTTGTCCCTTACAGAACATTCACAACGAGTGTCAGGTAAGGGACAACTGTTTTTGCCCGAAAAATATTAACTTTTGTGTGTAAATGTGTTGTCCCTATTATAACACACTACTCCCCCTTGGAAGATGCTGATTGATTCTTATTGCTCTTTACGCTGAGGCTTTCCATGATACAAGGTCTGTTCTTTATTCACAAGGCGATATTCTTTTAAGCTGATACCGAAATATTGCTTAAAACGACGTCGCAGATGGCTTTCATCATCAAACCCGACCGCCTGGGCGATATTAGAGGCAGAAATCGTTCCCTCTAAAACCAGAGTCTCCGCTTTTTTCATGCGTATTTCGCAAAGACGATCTGAAAATCCAACGCCGATGCAGTTTTTATATATGGCAGATAGATAATTCGGCGTAATTCCAAGCTCCTTCGACACCGATTTTAAGGTAAGCTTTTCCCCATATCGCTTTACAAGAATGGAATCCGCTTTTAACACATAATAGTTGGTATATTTTTCACGTTTTACTTTTAATTGCTTTCTTACAAGCCTATCCAATACCGCAAGCAACTCATAAATCAACGCAACGCAAACCATCTTCGAGGATGCATCCTTTTTCACATTTTCAGAGATAAAACGATACATTACATTTTCAATTTCCATCCAATCCTGCATGGGAAGATCGGAAAGCATAAATGGCAAAAGAAGTGTATCTTTTTCTTTTAGATCCCCCTTATCCAATTCCTTCGCCGTGTAGGTGATCTCATCAAACGTCACAGCCACCGATACGATCTCAGCGTTCACGCCATCTTCCGTATAACTTTTTATATCGTCGTTTCCAAAGATACACGAAAAGCTTTTTCCAAACACGGTAATGGGTGCTTGATTGCCGATCTCTACGGCACGGCTTAATGCTTTACAAATAGAAAACTCTATCATATTAGGCTTGTTTCTGTTTTTCCAGTCATACTGATCTACAAGAGCCTTACATGCCCATACCGAGGTCGGTACACTGCTCGGTATTTTTAATTTAAACCCGTACATTTAGATCCCTCCTTCCGCTTGAAATTATACCATACTTTATTTGCAAAGTCAATTTTTTACATAATATTTGCATTTTTTTGTAGATATATCCTTTTAAATGGAATGATTGCGTGATATAATCTCGATTGTAAAAACTTTTTTTGAAAAGGAGCAATAATATGGGCTATAAGGTTTATCCGGTCATCCCAACCGAGCCACATTGTGATGACTACCGTGTTTTTATAAATGGGAGCGAGGTTAAATTGAATACCGCGCGTGTATCCGCTGTTCCTTTCAATCGTCGATGGCCGGGGCATCAACGGCAACTCGACCAAACCGAAGTGATTCAATTTTTATCTCTGGCATCCGACGAACCGCTTTACTTCGAGATCATACCGTCGACACCATTCGAGAGCATCAAGATCCGCCCACAGTCACTTGGAATCGTTCCACGTGTCGAAAACGGGATCATAAAATTCACTCTTGATAAGTCCGCTTATTTTACCGTAGAGCCCTACGGAAGAAATCGCGCATTACATATTTTTGTTGACCCAATGCCATCCTACCGTGTTGATATTCATAATCCCAATGTCATATATTTTGGCGCGGGAGAGCATGATGCGGGAATTATCGAATTAAAAAGTAACCAAACACTATTGATCGATGAAGGCGCAGTGGTCTATGCGTGTATCCGCGCTATCGATGCAGAAAATATCAAGATTCTTGGAAGAGGTATTCTTGACAACAGTAAAAACGAAGAAAAAATTCTGTTTGAAGCAAGCGAGGAAAACAACAGTGCTGCGGTCAACAACGCGGTACGTGAGCATACGATACAGTTAGAGTATTGCACCAACGTAGAAATCGACGGTATCACAATTCGTGACTCCCTGGTTTACAATATCCGTCCGATCGGTTGCGAAGATATTACGATCAAAAATGTGAAGATCATTGGCTGTTGGCGTTACAACTCCGACGGAATCGATATGCACAACTGCGTAAACGTTCATATTTCGAATAGCTTTATTCGTACTTTTGACGATTCGATCTGTGTCAAAGGCTTCGATTGCTATTACGACGGCGATGTGGAGGCGGCTGTTCATGCGGCAATGTACCGAAACGGAAAAGCATATGATGTTTTCAAAAATGTTTTGGTTGAAAATTGTGTGATATGGAACGATTGGGGCAAATGCCTTGAGATAGGTGCGGAAACAAGAGCGGAGGAGATTTGCAACATTACCTTCCGAAACTGCGATCTCATCCATTTAACCGGTACTGCCCTTGACTGCATGAATGTCGATTACGCGGATGTCCACGATATTACCTTCTCTGATATCAATATTGAAGCGGACGAGATCATTCCCAAGCCGCTGATTCAAAAAAACGATGCCGAGCGATACATCAATACCGACGCACAGTACATGCCCACCACGGCTTGCGCCGAGGTCGTGTACCACCATGAGTATTCCGCGGGTGGCGGCCGCCGTGGAAAAAACAGAGATATCCGCTTTGAAAACATTCATGTTTTGAGCGATAAACTCCCGCAGTTCTTTTTCCAAGGCTATGACGAATCACACAAAACCGAAAATATTCTGATATCCAATTTTTATCTCAACGGGGAGCAGATCAAGGAATTGCCGGAAAGCCGTTTGAATATTGGAGAATTTGCGGAAGACATACAGTTGAAATAGGCAAATAATTTATTAAGTTGTCCTTTACCCACCACACACCTGTCAGGCTCCCCCCATAATCAAGGCAATTTGTATCCGGGAGCTTGCTCACGAGGACAAATGCCGCAGATTGCTCCTCGGCGGCTCGATACTAATCGAGCATAGCACGAAGTGCCAAGGGCGCGAAGCGCACCCACGCCGATAGGAGTATAATCAAGGCAAATCGCATCGAGAAGCCGGCTTTCAGGGCGAATGCCGCAGATTGCTCCTCGGCGGCTCGATACTAATCGAGCATAGCACGAAGTACCGAGGGCGCGAAGCGCACTTGCGCCGAAATGGAGTATAATCAAGGCAATTCGCATCGAGAAGCCGGCTTATCAGGGCGAATGCCGCAGATTGCTCCTCGGCGGCTCGATACTAATCGAGCATAGCACGAAGTGCCGAGGGCGCGAAGCGCACTTGCGCCGAAATGGAGTATAATCCAGAACGGCAAGCTCATCGGCGCGGTGACATATGTTATACTGAATGCGAGCGAGAGCGCTCGCATTGAATTGCCTGCGGCATGAATTGAGCAAAGCTCATGAATTGGCTACGCCATGAATTGCGCCAAGGCGCATTGAGAAAACAGGCAATTCAATTCATCCCTTCGCGACTTAACTCCAATCGAACATGGAAAATTGAAAATAAAAATTTGAGAGGGTTACAAAATGCTTCCCTCTCATTTTCATATTTCAATATTGAATTTCTTTAAAATAAGCTTGAACTTATCCTGCGCCGAAAGGCAGGTGTCAAGAAGATAACCTCGCTCGCTGTTCCACTCCTTTAGCCCACGGTAATAAAAGAGTTTATGCTCCTCGTCTATAATGAATGGGACGATATTGAGCTTTAAGCACTCTCCGAACATAATGAGTCTGCCGACTCTGCCGTTTCCGTCCTGGAAGGGATGTATGCGCTCAAATGCTACGTGGAAGGAGAGTATATACTCAAGGCTTTTTTCTTTCTTTGAGTTGTAGCTGTCAAGCAGGACTTTCATTTCCGTTGCTACGTTTTGCGGCGCGGTTGTATCAATTCCGCCGACCTCGTTAGGTAGCTTCTTGTATTCGCCTACTCTGAACCAATCAAGACGGCTGTCACTCGTGCCGCTTTTAAGAAGAAAATGCAGCTCCTTGATATATTTTTCCGAAAGCGCAAGATGTGCGTTATCTATCATATAGTCAATGCATCTGAAATGGTTTGCCGTTTCAATAATATCGTCAACGTTGACCGCCTTTTCGGAAAGACCTATCGTATTCGTTTCAAAGATATAGCGCGTTTCGTCGTGAGTCAGACACGAGCCCTCGATATGATTTGAATTATAGGTTAAATCAATCTGTACTCTGTGATAAATACCACCCGAAAGACGAGCTGACTTTTCCTCACGCAAAATGTCAAGCAGCGTGCGCTTTTTGTCCGAGCGTACTGCCCTTTTCGGCTTCTCTGCATCAAATGGAATTTCCCAAGTCTTACCGACAAGCCGCGCGCCTGCCACTCGCCCATCGGCGCAATAGTTACGCACGCTTCGCTCGGAAATCCCCCATTTTTTCGCCGCCTCTGCGACCGATATATATATCATAAAATTCACCTCAAAAACCGTTATCGGCAATTTACACTACTATTTTACCACATTATCGGCAAAATATCAAGGATTTTTATAAATATTTTAGGGATATATTTTGCCGATAGTTAGAAAAATTGAGAGGGTTGCCCGAAGGCTTCCCTCTCGTTTTGCTTATTTGCCACATGTCAAAGCACTGAAAGCTTTGTGTAATTGTGCAGTTACTTTTCAGCAATATCTCACCGTCAGGTTTGATATTGCCTTATCTCTTATGCCTCATTCTCCAAAATCCAATCAAGAAGCTCCTGATATTTCATCTCCCCGGCTGCGACAGCGAGGCCGACACGGGCGACCTCTGCGTTCGTTGGACGGAGCTTAATGCCGTTTGTTTCAAGGAATGTGAGAAGAACGTACATTCCGATTCTCTTATTTCCGTCAACAAATGCGTGATTGGAGATCAGTGCAAAGCCGAGGCGCGCCCCTTTTTCCTGCTTTGTGGGATAGAGCTCCTTTCCGTCAAACGTGGCAAATGCCGATTCCAGCGCACTGTTGAGAAGCGCGATGTCGCGCACGTTGGGATCTCCGCCGGTTTCCTCGGTAATAAGCTTGTGAAGCAATAATACTTTTTCTTGCGAAAATTTAATCATAAAATTGTCCTCATTTTCAACTTATTTCGCAAGCTCCTCAAAGGCAGGGCGATAAAGCTTCAAAATTCTCTGTGCCACAAAGTCGATCTTCTCGTCATCGGTCATTTCAATGGTAGTGTCCTGTTCAATATCCACCAATTTATATTTGGGCTTGTTGTTCTTAAAAATATAAAGCTCGCCGTGTTTCTCGGTCATTTTTGCGACACGGGAAAAATTCTGATTTGCCTCGGAAATCGAAACAATTTGATTCGTATTCAAATTCATTATAAATTCCTCCTTTTTAGATTTACAATATTATTATACACAAATTTTAGGATATAGTCAACCTAAAATTAAGAATTTCATAAAATTTCTATTAAAATGTGTTGTCCTTTACCCACCACACTCCTGTCGGGCATCACCAAAATTGCAGGGCAGGCAATGGGATACTATTGTTAGGGAATTTGAAGTTTATGCAGATGATGAACTCATTCACAGAACCGATAAAAACTATCATTCTTTGGTAAAAATACCGATAAATAAAAAGGTTACTTCTCTCCAAGTGAAATTCATGCAGACTTGGGGCAAGGATAAAATCAGATTGTTTGCGTGCGATTTGTTTTAATTATAACGAAAGCTTTATGATGAATCCAAAAAGGCAATACCATTCCCTTTCGGTTTGATATTGCCTTTTTATTATTTCGACGATCTGTATTTTTTGACAAACTGCGTGGGGGTGAGCCCCATATATTCCTTGAACTGCCGACTGAAGAAATAAACGTCCGAGAAATTGCAAAGATGGGCAACCTGCGTGACCGTATAGCGTTCAAGGCGCAAAAGCTCCGCGGCATGGCGAAGCTTCATTTGGATGATATACTTTTTCGGGGGCACGCCGAAGCGCTCGGAAAAAAGGCGCTTGAGATAGGACTCGCTGATCCCTGCCGCCGCGGCCAGAGAAGCGGTGCGGATATCCGCTTGCAGAAAATCTCTCTGTATGATATCCAAGGCGGGCTTTAAAAATTTAAATCGGCTTTCGGGAATATACGTGGTCTTTTGCAGCTCGGCAAAGATCTTATATAAAAGAGAGATGCACTCGAAGCGATACCCCTCGTCCTTTGCGACGAAGGCACAGAAAAGCTTCTTAAAAAGCGGCTCTATGCTCTCGCGCTTTGACAAATCAAGAGCGAACGCCTCGTCGGCAATCGGGCGATCGGTGCTGAAAAATACATCAATGCAATCCCCCATATCCATTCGCTCCACGCGGTATTCCGAGCATTCGCCGCTCGGCAGAAAGCGCACCGTTCCCGGCGCGGTGTAAAGCTCTTTTCCGTTGAAAACCACCTTCGACGTGCCCGAAGCATGGAAAATCAGCTCGTTATATACGAGCCTTCGCGACTTAAAAACGGTGGTCTGCTCGGGATATTCCTCTTTTCCCACCATGATCACGCGGTGGATATCCGTAATCAAAAAATCGAAATTCATATCCTCACCTCTTTCTTTTATTGTAGCGCAGAATGCGAAAGAAAGCAATAGAAAATGCAATATTTTGTGTCGAAAAGTACAAAAGTATACGAAAACGGGTTTACGGCAGGCGAAAATGCCGCTATAATAAGAAAAAAAGCAAACCCGGAGGCTACCATGAACGAGAGAATCCAAAAATTGACCGAGCTGACGATGGCCGGAAAAATGTTTAACGAGCAAACCTCAACGAAATTTGACGAGGCAGATCTTCTTTTGCCGAAGCACGAAATGCAATCCAAGCGCATCTCTGAATATATTATGAACCAGGAGCCCGTGCTCACCGAATATTCCGCCATGACGGGATTTTTCAATTTTGACGGCAGCGTTGTCGGCGATGCGTTCCGCCGCTACGGATATGCGGGAACCCGAAAGGCAAATATGCTCTTTTACCGCAAGATCACGGATAATCTTTCCACGATGGAATGGCAGCACGCAACGGCGGATTATACGAAAATTTTGAAAAAAGGCTTTCACGGCATCATCGGCGAGATCGAGGATTCGATGAAAAAGCACACCGAGCCCGAAAAAATCGAGTATTTGAAGGCGCTGAAGCGCGTGGCAAACGCTATGATCGGCTGGGCGCACAAATGCTCGGAGCGCGCGCTTGCGCTTTCGAAAAAGGTTGAAGATCCGCAGTACAGAAAAAATCTTGAGAAGCTCTCCGATGCGCTGACGAGAGTTCCCGAATATGCGCCCGAAAGCTTTTACGAGGCCGTTCTTTCCATTTATCTTTGCTTCTCCGCCGATCCCGACAGCGTTGGAACGCTGGACAGATATCTCTATCCCTTCTATAAAAAGGATATCGAGAGCGGCGTGCTGACGAAGGAGGAGGCGACGGAATACCTGCAGGAGCTTTTCCTTATGCTTCAGGCCGCAACGAAGATCAATAACACGAACTTCACGCGCGGCGGCGAGAGCCACTTCTGCATCGGCGGCTATCTTCCGAACGGAGAGGATGGCTATAACGAGCTTTCGCGGCTGATCACGGAGAGCCTCATGGATCTTCCGACCTACATTCCGCAGATCACTCTGCGCTGGACGAAAAAGACGCCGCGCGAGGTTTTCCGCTTTATGATGGACTGCGAGAGGAAGGATCCTCACAAGCGCATTGCATTTCAGAACGATGAAATACGAATCAAAGCCTATACCGAGATCTGCGGCATCCCCTACGAAAAAGCCGTCAGCTACACGACGATCGGATGCAACGAGCCCGCCTTCCCCGGATCGATCACGGGCGGAAACTCGAAGATCAATTTTCTTCGATCCACCGCAAATCTCTTCCACGAAAGCAGCGAGCTGATCGAAAACGCGAAAAGCTTCGAAGAATTTTTTGAAGCCTTCAAGAAAAAATTTCTTTCCGATGTGGATCTCGCATACGAATACGACAATCATTACAATTCCATCCGCGCCGAGGACACGGACTACGTTTCCAGCCTCATATTCAACGACTGCATTGAAAATGCAACCTCTTTAACGCAGGGCGGCGGCAAAACCGTTGTTGCCTCTCCGATGTGCATCGGCATCGCAAACGCGATCGACTCGCTTTGCGTGGTGAAGCAATTCGTTTTTGACGAAAAGCTTTTCACGATGGGCGAGCTGATCTCTGCCCTCAAGGCAAACTGGCAGGGCTACGAGGATATGCGCACGCTGATCGAAAAGCGCGGAAAATTCTTCGGCAACGATGACGAAACCTCAAACCTCGTTGCGTGGAGCTTTTACCATGCGCTCTACGAGCATCTGAAGGATAAGACCAATCTCTTCGGCTATCATTTCCTGATCGGAGATCTGATCGGATACCATCCGCATCACAAGTGGTTTGGCGTGCAAACGCTCGCCACACCCGACGGCAGATATAACGGCGATCCCTTGAAATTCGGCCGCGGCCAAAGCGGCGGGCACGATCGCGAGGGGCTTTCCGCGCTTCTGAATTCGATCGCGAAGGCAGATCCCTACGGCATCGGCTGCGGCGCGACGGTCACGAACGTTATGATCGATGAAGCGCTGATCCAAAACGACGAGAATTTTGAAAAGACCGTTTCCCTCTTCGAAAACTACTTCAGGATGGGCGGCGTTCACTTCCAGCTGAACTACGTTTCGAAGAAGGATCTTATTTGCGCAAAGGAAACGCCCGAGAATTATAAGCATCTGCGCGTGCGCGTCAGCGGATTTTCCGACTATTTCGTAAAGCTTAACGAAGGGCTTCAAGACGATATCATCAAAAGAACGGAGCAGAAATGATCAAGACGGTTTTAGGCGATATTCAAGAAGATGCGCTCGGTGTCACTCTGCCTCACGAGCATATCTGTTGTTATAGCGAATATTTTTACAAAATGGGCGGCGAAAGGTATCTTGATAAAGCGCTTCTTGCGCGTGCCTCGATCCATTGCCTCAAGCAATTAAAGCAACGACACGGATTATGCAGCTTTATAGATTGTACGCCAATAAACATCGGCAGAGATATTAAGCTTTTAAAGCGCGTTTCGTATGAAAGCGGCGTCCATATCATAGCATCCACCGGCTTTTATTACACAAGAGAACCGCTTTTGGATAAAGAAGCCGATTTCATAGCAGAGTATCTCTCGTCAGATGCCGAAAGGGTGAATGCAGGTATCATAAAAGCGGCGGTTGAGTATGAGGAAATTTCTCCGTTTGATAAAAATTTATTGAAGGCCTATGCCATCGCGCATAAAAATCTCGGATTGCCGATCGTTTTGCACACCAATGCAAGAAATAAAAACGCCCTGCCCGCGCTTGAAATTCTTCTTTCCAACGGAGCGAAGCCATCCGCTGTGACGGTAGGACATTTAAGTGATACCGAGGAGCTTGATTATATTCACGAGATTGCAAATCTCGGATGCTATATCGGGCTTGACAGATTGTATGGGATCGTTACCGAAGAATATATAAGCCAAAAGATCGACTGCATACATTCGCTTTGCGATAAGGGCTATGCGGATAAGATATTGCTCTCGCACGATGCACTCTTCTTCAACGGATTTGATAAAGCACCAAGGATCAATGAAAAACCGAGATTTGCCTATGTCTTTGAGAATATTCTACCTCGTCTGGATAAGGATATAGCTGAAAAGATAACGATAAAAAATCCACAAAAAATGTTAGGAGCATGATATGACGCTCAGAAATAAAAACGTGCTGATTTTCGGTGGCGGAAGCGGCATCGGAAGGGCAATCGCAGAGCGCTTTCTGACGGCAGGCGCAAAGGTGATGATCATCGGGAGAAGCGAGAAAAAGCTCCAAGCCGCGGCCGAGGAAATCGGCTCTCCCGATCTGCATTTCGCGGCCTTTGATATCACCGATATCGCCTCGCATGCAAGAATTTTCGAAGAAGCCGCAGAAAAGCTCGGCGGTCTTAATGCATTTGTCAACGCCGCCGCAATAGGCTCGGGCAGCTTTGGCAGAGGCTATGAGCCCTGGGACATCACAGAGGAAGAATGGGATATGATGTCAGACATCAATTTCAAGGCGGCTTACTTCCTGATGCGCAACGAGATCAACTATCTCAAGTCCGGCGGCATCCGCGGCAACATCCTGAATATTGCATCCAACGCCGCTTGCATGAACATTTCCGGCTGCTACGGCGCATCCAAGGAATCTATGATAAAATGGACGAGAGCCTTCGGTAAGCAATTTGGCCACGTCGGTATTATCATCAACGGAATCGCCCCCGGCGCTACCTTCACGCCCATGATCGCACATTACGCACACGATATTGATCAAAAATATGAGCGCCACGCCATTGAGCGGTTCATCCGCCCCGAGGAAATTGCCGAGCTCGCCTTTTATCTGATGAGCGACTTCGGCGAAATCATCTGCGGGCACACCGTCGTTGCCGACGGCGGCGATAACTGCGCAACGCTTTAATACGTCTGATTCGTTTAAAAAAGGAGCACACCGAAAATGAAAGCAACCGTATTTGATATTCAAAGATCCTCCTTCGTTGACGGGCCGGGCATCCGCACAACCGTTTTCTTCAAGGGGTGCAATCTGCGGTGCGCATGGTGCCACAATCCCGAGAGCCAAAGCGCCGCGCTGCAAATGATGTTCTACAAAAACAAATGCACAGGATGCGGAAAATGCAAAGAAAAGTGTCCAAATTCGCTTAAAAAATGCGATTTTTGCGGAAGATGCACGCTATACTGCCCGCATGATGCAAGAGAGATCTGCGGCAAGGAATACACCGTGGAAGAGGTTCTGCGCGTCGTTCTCAAGGATAAGACCTTCTATGAGAATTCCGATGGCGGCGTGACCTTCTCGGGCGGCGAGTGCATGCTTCAAATTGATTTTCTTGAAGAAATACTCAAGGAATGCAAAAAGAACGGCATTCATACCGCCGTGGATACGGCAGGGCACGTACCGTTTGAAAAATTTGAGAGGATCTTGCCCTACACCGATCTCTTCCTCTTCGACGTCAAATGTCTTGACAGCGAAAAGCATAAAAGATACACGGGCGTGGGAAACGAATTGATTTTGGAAAACCTTGCAAGGCTTCTGCGCGCCGATGCGCGCGTATGGATCCGCATCCCCGTCATCCCCGAGGTGAACGACACCGTGGAGGAAATGAAGGCCATCCGCCAACTGCTTGACGGCTGCGGCTCTCCCGAAAAGGTGGAGCTTCTTCCCTATCACGCGTTGGGCGAGCATAAATACGAGGCACTCGGGAAGAGCCCCTGTGCTTTCCCTGTCCCCTCGGAGGAACGCATGGCGCTTCTGAAATCCATTTTCGATTCAAATGCTTGATTGCCCGCATAGGCCACGGCGAGAACGTTCGCGCGATCAATCTTTTCGGCGATACAAAAAAGAGGCCATGAGCATTGAATAGCCGTGCTCAAAGGAAGAAACAAAGTGGCTCTTTACCGCCATCGGCATCCCACCACATACGATGGAATGCAATAAAGATCCCGAGATGCAAGCTCGGGATCTTTTTATATCCTTAAAAGCGAACCGCCTTCATTTGTTAATTTTCTATTAATATATATATATATATATATTGTAAACGATTGAATTTATGCTATACTATATATAACACGAGGCGCAGAACCGCTACGAAAGGATGGACACCATTATGAAAAAAAGAATCACCCTCGGACTTTTGTTTCCCCTCATGCTCTCCTTTTTGATTTTAACACTCTCTGCCTGCGGCGGCACGGGAGGAGGCGCCACGCCCCAAAAGCCAAGCGAAAAGCAGGTTCCCGTTTATACGGGAATGACGGTCAGCATAGAGGCGCCGCTCGCCGCAACGGGCATGGGAGCCGGGCAGGATAACGGCAACCATAACGGCCACTTTAAGGGCGACCACAGCGGTAAGGAAGAAAACGTAGACAAGGAAAATCCTTATCCCGACAATGACGAAAACGAGAATATCGAGGAAGAGATCGAAACCTCCCTTGAGGTGATCGGCTCCTCCGATACGCTCTATTACGCAAAACAGAACGGCGACATCTATATTTATATTCACCTCTCCAATCCCGACAATTTTGAAATTCTCTCCTTCACGCTGAATGGGCAAAAATTCTCTAACTACATGTTTGAGAGCGGATCGAATATGCAGACGCTCATTCTCAAATACAACGTTGGCGATGCATCCGGCATTACAGAATACACCATCGATGCCATCAAATACATAGACGGAACGGAGATCAAGGACGTTCTCATTAACGGTAATAAGACCGTATCCGTCGGCATTGCGGCAAAGGATCAGGTCACCGCAAGCGTCACGGACCTGAAGATCAAGGAAAGCGAAATCTCCTTCGCCGTTGACGTGCAAGACCGAGACGGGCTGATCGCGGCCTCCAAGGGGGCGCTGAAGGCGGTTCTTTACAACGGTGATGCGATCGTTGCCGAAAAGGATATCACCCTTGGGCAAAACAGCGTGCTTTTCGGTGATCTCAAAATCGGTGCGCTGTATCAGCTCGCGATCGTCGGCTTCTACGACAGCTTCACGGGTGAGGGCTTCAGCGCAAACCTTCTTTACAAGGATGCGTTCTACACGAAATCGGTCATTCTCTTTGATGCCATCGAGATCGGCGAGCAGGATATTTCCTTTGACTATCTCCGTACGGAGGGGGCGGCAAGCGCCGTCACCGCGCTGAAGCTCTACCGAGGCGATACGCTGATCGCTTCCCCGAACGCAAGCGAAAAGCAGATCAAGGGACTTCTCTCCGATACGACCTACAAGCTCGTGGCAGAGTATACCTACGAGGGAAAAAACGAATATATTTATCTCGAGTTCACGACCTTACAATACGCATCTCCCGATTTTGAAATTAAAAATCCCACCAAAACCCAGACCACAGTCGGCTTTACAGTCACCGAAACCGATGCAGATGACCTCGGCGCGGTGAGCGCGATCGAGCTGATCTACGCGGGTGGCACGGTAAATGCCATTTCGCCCGAGCAGAGGTCCTTTGAAAATCTGCAAAGCGGAACGACCTACACGCTCAAGGTGACCTACACCTACGACTTAAGGGACGGAAAGGGAGAAAAAGCGCTCGCCAAGGAGATACAGATCACCACCGATACCTTCACCGCGCCGAGCATAGCCTTTGCCGGCGTAGTTACCGGAAGCACCGGCATCACCTTTGCCATAACCGAGATCGACCTTGATCAAGTCGGCGCAATCGAAAGGATCGAGCTTCTCATGGACGGCGAGGTCGTGGATACGATCACGGATGCAAGCATCCGAAGCTTTTCGGGGCTTCGTTCGGAAACGGAATACACCGTGCGCATCACCTACGTTTACGATCTTCACGACGGAAACGGCGCTGTCACGCTGACCGAGAGCATTCGCGCGAAAACCGTCGAAAACGGCGTTCCCTACATTCTGATCTCCGGCGGCACGCAGACGCAGACGAGCGTTGGCTTTGCGATCGAGGAAAGCGATCCCGCCGAGCTCGGCAATATTTCCAAAATTGAGCTTTTCCTCGGAGATACGTTTATCCGCGCCGCCGTGAGCGGTGAAACCAGAGAATTTGCCGGTCTTCTTTCCAACACAGAATACACCGTGAAGGTTACCTACGTATACAACCTGCTCGACGGCGCGGGCGATAAGACCGAGGTGAAGGAGATCAAGATCAAGACCTTCTCCATGGCAAAGCCAAGCGTTATTTTCGAAAGCACGGAAAGCACCAAAAACACGGTTTCCTTCTCCTATAACGCCGTGGATATCAACAACGTCGGCCACGTTTTGCGCATTGAGCTTTTGAAGGGCGGGAGCGTTGTCAAGGCCTCGGAAAACGCCGACTGCACGGAATTTACCGATCTTCTTTCGAACACAAGATACACCGTGCGCATCACCTATGCGTACGATTTGAACGACGGAAGCGGCGCGCAAACGATCACGAGAGAGGTCACGGTCGCGACGAAGAGAACCTCCGCCCCCAAGGTCACCGTTGAGAGCGCGGAGTGCGCAGACAATACCCTTCATATCACCCTTGACAAAAGAGATCCCGACGAAACGGTCAAAGAGATCCTCGTCTCCCTTCTTTTAGGCGAAGAGGTGATCGAAGCCAAGACGGTCACGGATACCGCCGTCTTTGAGGATCTTCTCTATAACGAGCTTTACACGGTCCTCGTCACGGTCACCTACGATCTTTGCGACGGAAACGGCGAAAGATGTGACAGCTTCGAACAGCTCGTTCTCACGCCCCTTTACACGGACGAGGACGGATATTCCTACGTCTTCTACGATGACGGCACGGCAGAGATCGCGGGCTACGTCGGCGAAGAAAAGTTCCTCGAGCTCCCCTCCGAGATCAACGGCTATACGGTGACGGGAATTTCAGAGGGCGCATTTTTAGCCGCCGAGATCCTTTCCGTCACCATTCCCGATACGGTCACCGAAATCGGTGACGGCGCGTTCTATCTGTGCTACATCCTTTCCGACATATACTTCGACAGCGTGGAAAGCATTGGTGCTTACGCTTTTTCCGAATGCTACAGTCTTGAAAGCATCGTGCTCCCCGACTCCGTTTCCTATATCGGCGAGGGCGCATTTGCAACGAGCGGCCTTACAAGGGTGCATTTTGGAAGCGGGATCGACTCGCTCGGCTATGATGGCGGCGTGGATCCCACGGCCTTCTACGGCTGCTACCTTGAAGAGGTCTTTATTCCCAAGAGTGTAGAAAAAATCTACGCACCCATCTTCAATCCCATGGGATATTACGATCCCGACCATCGAATGACCGTTTACTACGGTGGCGTGGATGCGGATTATACGGACGTGGCTTTTGCAGGGCTTGCGGAATCTTGCTTTGAAAATGCATACGTTTACTGTTACTGTGCAAAGGAGCCCTACGATTCCTTCGGCCGCTATTGGCATTACGATGCATACGGCGAGATCGTCACCTGGCCGCGTTACAGCGCAGGCCTGAAATACACCTATTACAGTAACGGCACCTGTGCCGTCAGCGGCATTGGCAGCTGCACGGATACCGACGTCATGATCCCGCCCACCGCTCCGAACGGATATACCGTCACCACGATCGCGGCGGCCGCCTTCAGAGATCTTGAAACGCTTTACAGCGTGACCCTTCCGGACACCGTAACCTCGATCAAAAACGTGCCCTTCAAAAACTGCCAAAATCTGACGGCCGTGAACCTCGGAAACGGCGTTACCATCATCGGAAACTCCGCTTTTGAATACTGCTCTTCCTTGCAGGAGATCATCATCCCCTCCTCTGTGACCTATATCGACGATTACGCCTTCAATGGATGCTCTTCTCTTTCGCGTGTGCTCTTTACCTCTCGCGTTACCACCGTCGGCACGCATGCATTCCATGATTGCACGGATCTGGAGGCGGTTTACTATGAGGGAAGCGCGAGTGAATGGGAAAAAATGACCGTGAAGGACGTCAACGACTATCTTCTCAATGCACCCCGTTATTTTTACAGCGAACAAGCGCCTACGGAAAGCGGCCTCTTCTGGTATTACGACGCCTTCGGCGAGATCACGGTCTGGGAGGCAACCTCCGAGGGCGACCAAGGCTTGACCTTCGCCTCAAACGGAGACGGCACCTGCTCCGTCATCGGCATTGGCGACCGCTTTGCAAGCGAGGTTGAGATCCCCATGCTTTCTCCGAGCGGCGACAGAGTGACCTCGATCGAAGCGTGGGCCTTTAAGGAATGCATTCTTCTTTCAAGCATCACGATTCCCGAGAGCGTGACCTCGATCGGCTGGAACGCCTTCAGCGGCTGTATCTCCCTTGAGAGCATCACCATCCCCGCCTCTGTTACCTACATTGAGGAAAACGCCTTCTCAAAGTGCTACTTCCTCGCAGAATTCACCGTTCTCGACGGCAACGAAAATTACAGCTCCATAGACGGAAATCTTTATTCGGCGGACGGCGCAAGGCTCATTAAGTACGCCGCGGGCAAGATAGAGCGCAGCTTCGCGATCCCCGACGGCGTGGAGGAGATCGGTTTGTTCGCATTCGAGGGAATGCCGAGCCTTGAGCACCTCGTCATTTCCGACAGCGTGATCGCAATGCCGATGGACTGCTTCAGCGAATGCTATGCTCTTACGACCGTCGTTATCGGTAGCAGTGTCAGCGAAATTGCGCACACCGCCTTCCGCGGATGCGCGAGTCTCACCACCGTGATCATCAAGGAGGGCGTGACCGATATTCAGACCTATGCGTTTGCCGATTGTACCTCTCTTACGAGTATCGTCATCCCCGCAAGCGTAACCCTCGTTGAAAACCGCGCTTTCGACGGATGCACCGCGCTTGAAGCCATTTATTACGGCGGCACGGCCTCGCAGTGGAGCACGATGAACAAGACCGTTTATAATACCGCGCTCACCGCCGCTACCCGCTATTATTACAGCGCATCCCGCCCTGCGGCAAACGAGGAGTCCTATTGGCATTACGATGCATACGGAGAGCCCGAGCTTTGGTCCGATGCCTCGGATACCCCCACGGACGAACCGCTCGATCCGAGTTATAGCCAAGGACTTGTCTACACCTCAAACGGCGACGGCACCTGCTCCGTCACCGAGATCGGCACATGCCGCGATCGCGATATCGTGATTCCTTCCGTTTCCCCGAGCGGTGACAAAGTGATCGCGATCGATGCATCCGCGTTCTTCTGGTGTGAGATCACCTCCGTAACGGTTCCCGATTCCGTCACAGCCATCGGAGAAGGTGCATTTTCCATGTGCTGTGAGCTTACCGAGATAAATCTCGGAAACGGCGTTACCACGATCGGCGACGGTGCATTCAGCGGATGTCCGATCACGAGCATCGTCATTCCCGATTCCGTTACCTATCTCGGCGCGTGCGCCTTTGAATCCACCGCGCTTGAAAGCATCGTGCTCGGCAGCGGTGTAAGCGCGATCAACTCCCTGACCTTCTATAATTGCACCGAGCTCGTATCGGTGACGATCCCCGTCAGCGTAACGCGCATCGATCCTTGCGCATTCGCCGAATGCACGGCGCTCGCGCATATTTATTACGAAGGCAGTGCGGCAGATTTTGATGCGATCGAGATCGATGAGGAAGGGCTCTACTGCTGGTGCGAATATTACGAGGCGCTTTGGGAGGATATCTTAGCCATCCTCGTTTGCAAGATCACTCCGTAATACGAGCCCCTCTAAAGCACGAAACGAAAAGCTTACCGCAAATTTTAAGGCTGAAAGCCCCGATTTCGGGACTTTCAGCCTCTTTTTATATCAATCTTTCAAATAGTCCTGCGCAATAAAATCATTCATAAAGCGCTTGAGCAGGAAGACGCAAAAATAAGGGAAGGTGAAAATGTTTTCACTATAACCGACGTTATTGTGAGAAAATTTAAAGCCATAAGCGATATCGGGATATTTTTCCGAATCAATCAATGAGCGCATGGATTTCGTCTTTCCGCTCTTTGCCTTAACCTCGATCGGAATAAGCGTTTCTTTACTTCGTATGAAAAAATCCTCCTCCAAGGTAGAATCCTCACGCTTGTAATAATAAAGTGCGTACCCGGCCTTGGTTAATGCTTCACCCACGATGTTTTCATAAAGTGCCCCCTTGTAAACGCCCAGATTCTTATTTGCACGCAGATCATCTCCCGCCTCTTCATCCAGCAAGGAAACAAGGAGGCCTGTATCGGCAAAATAAAGCTTGAACTTATCGGCATCACAATTTCCGCTCAAGGGAAGCTCGGGAAAATTCATGCAATAGCAAACGTTGACGATTCCTGCATCAGAAAGCCATTCCGCGCATCCGCGATAATCTCTGAAGCGCGCACCGGAGGCCACCTTTGCGATCTGAAATTTTTTATTTTCCTTTGCAAGCTGCGGTGCAATACTGTTGAATACGTTGATCACGCGCCCTTGGTCCAAGCCTTCCGCATATTTTCGGATATCCTCCTTATAGTCCGCGATCAGCTGCCGTTGCGTATCCAATGAGCCCTCGAACGTCCCCTTCTCTACATAGGATTTTACTACGGCAGGCATTCCGCCGAGAATCGCATAGTCCAAAAACAGAGCATGATAGATATCCATCTCCAACGCGTTGAAGGGGCGCATCTCTCTCATGTGCAGCAGCATATCTACAACAGTATCCTCGCCATATCCCTTTGCCCACAAGAATTCTTCAAAATCCATAGAAAACATCGTATAATCGGTTTTATATCCCACACTGTTGCTTTCAATGCGTTTATAATTCACACCGAGCATCGATCCGGAGCATATCACGTCAAAGCGCCCATCGATCTTGAAAAATTTCAGAGCGGTCGCGATCTCGGGAAATTCGGTGATCTCATCAAAGAAAAGGAGCGTTTTTCCGGGTATAAATTTTTGGGACGGATCGATCCGCGAAATGTTTTTCACGATACTCTCCGCATCATAGCCGTCTGCAATGATTTTTTTATATTTTTCGTCCCGAACAAAATTGATCTCAATAATGCTCTCATAGCTTTCGCTTGCAAAATGCAAAATAGATTCGGTTTTTCCGATCTGGCGGCATCCTCTTATGATCAAGGGCTTTCGATCCGGATCTTTTTTCCATTGTTCAAGATAGTTATCGATCTTTCTTTTTAAATACATGTGGTGTCTCCGTTTATGCCTTTTTTCTTATTATACACATTTTTAGAGCGAATGTCAACGGCATTTGGTTATTTTTAGAGCGAATATTTTTCGTTTTTGGTTATTTTTGGAGCGAATAATCGACTATTTTGCACATTTTTAGTTTTCCGTTGCTTCCATCACGCGCGGTACGCGCTTGGCGGCACGCCCGTTTTCGCCTCCATCCCCGAGGGAGGTGGCACGAGCTATGCGAGTGACGGAAGGAGTCACGAAAAGGCACGATCGTAGTGATAGTCTGCTTTCTCTCCGTTGCTCCCCCTCATTACTTTCTTCCCACGCGGTACGCGCTCGGCGGCTTCACGGTGGAAAGGGATGTGATCACTATGTCCGAAAAGCCCGGCTTCGGCTTTGAGGATTATGCGTTTTAAAAAACGCCACCTCCGCTTTGATCTGCAAAATATCACCGTATATACTACCGCTTTTAACAAAAGGCTCGTTTCGACGGGCCTTTATTTTTTATTCATTATGTATAAACATTTTCTCTAAAATTAATATTTACATTTTTAATATTTTATGGTATACTGTGCTTGCGACGTAATTTAATAATTTTAACTCAAGGGTGTACTATGCCATTTTAGTGCTCCCCTCTTTTATATTCTTTGTGTTGAATCTGCTATAAAAATTGCGTCGCGGCAAGGTTGAGTACATAATGGGATGCGCTCGCTTTGCGGGCGCATTTTTTATTTCGATTTTAAAGGAGACCGTTATGAAAAAAATGAGATCATCCGCGCTTTTCCTTTTTGCACTGACGCTGCTCTGCAGCATCTTTGCCCTGGCTTCCTGCGGCAAAAAGCCCCACACCCACACGATGGGCGCTTGGACTACCACCTCGCAGGCGACCTGCACGACGAAGGGCGCAAAGCGCCGCAATTGCACCGGCTGCAATCATTTTGAAACCGCAGATATCCCCGCCACGGGGCACAAGATGGGTGAATGGACCACTACCACTGAGCCCACCTGCACCGAGGATGGCGAAAGGCGCCGCGACTGCGCAAGCTGCGACCATTTTGAAACCGAGACTCTTTCTGCCGGACACAAAATGAGTGAATGGAGCATCACCGTCGAGCCCACCTGCAAGCAAGACGGCGAAAAGCGCCGCGACTGCGCAAATTGCGACCATTTTGAAACCGAGACTCTTTCTGCCACAGGGCACGAAATGGGCGAATGGGGCACCACCGCCGAGCCCACCTGCAAGCAAGATGGCGAAAAGCGCCGCGACTGCGCAAATTGCGACCATTTTGAAACCGAGGCACTTCCCAAATTGGATACGCACGCTCTCACGGAATGGGTGACCGTTAAGGCAAACGGCTGCTCCGCCGTGGATTATGAAACGCGCTTCTGCATCCATTGCGGATATTCCGAGATCTCTGCGGATGCGGATATCGATCATATCCACCCCCATGAATTTGAACACAAGGTAAAGGCGGTTACTTGCACGCAAGACGGATACACCTATCGCTTTATCTGCAAAAACTGCGACTTTATAGCAGCGGAGGAGCTTCTGACCGCGCCTGGCCACGACTTTGAGGGAAACAGCTGCAAATATGAGGATGCCGAGCGGCATTATATCGAATGCAACCGCTGCGGCAAGGTTTATTCCGAGCACACGCTCACCCCATGGAAAACCGAGACCGAGCCTACCTGCATCACGCTCGGTCTTGCAACCGCGCACTGCAGCGTTTGTGACTCTACGGTGAAAAAGCAGCTGGACCTTGTTGACCACGCGCTTTCGGCGTGGGAAACCGTTACCAAGCCTACCTGCACCGCACGCGGCCTTAAAACGGCGCAATGCGGCGTTTGCGGCACAACGGTGGAAAAGGAGCTTGACCTCGTTGCTCACGCGCTCACGCCGTGGGTAACCGTTACCGAGCCCACCTGCTACGTATTCGGCCTCAGAACCGCAAGCTGCACCACGTGCGGTCTGGAAAAGGAAGAGGTTCTTGACAAGACGCACTCTTTCGTGCTTTCAGAGCTGCTGGCCGAGGCCGATTGTGATACGCAAGGCGAAGCCATCTATGCCTGCTCTTCCTGCGGCGTTAGCAAAAAGGTCAGCCTCGGGTATAAGCACAGCACGGTGGCACACGCTTACCTGAGCAGCACCTGCACAAGAGACGGCTACGACTCGCATTATACCTGCACGCTTTGCAATCGATTTTTCTCCGACGTAGAGGAAAAGCAGCTGGAGATCTTCTGCGACTCGGCGTACTACGCGACGAATTACACGAAATACGAATATAAGCAAACCACCAAGGATGCGCTTATCATTCCCGCCAAGGGGCATATTTTCATCCGTCACGGCTACAACGACTATTATCACTGGACGGATTGCGACCGAAGCGGCTGCGGCGCAAGGATCAACTTTGCTGCGCATACGATCAAGGAGACGCTTGAGGTAAATTCCGTCAAGGACGGCAACGGCTACGCCTTCTATGCAACGCACGAATTTGACTGCACGGGATGCGCTTACTATAAGAAGATCATCAAGCAGGATATTCCGATCCACGAGCATGATTCCTACGTGGTTGCCGACGGTAAGGCGCCCACCTGCACCGAACCCGGCTATTCCCTCAGCCTCGTTTGCAGCGAATGCGATACCGTTCTTTGCTATGCGGACAAAATTCCCGCTACGGGACATACCTACGATAGCGCTTCGGGCAAATGCAGCTCTTGCGGCAAAGTCAGTGCCGATCTTGCATATACGAAAGAGGGCGACGGATACGTCGTTACAGGTATAGGCGGTTGCACCGATACCGTGATTCTGATCCCAAGCGTATATGATTCCCTGCCCGTGATAGGAATCGGCGCCAATGCGTTTAAGAACAATAGGAATATCACGAGCATCATCATTCCCGATTCCGTGACCTTTATCGGTGATTATGCGTTCTACGGTTGTTCTAACCTTAAAAGCATCACCATTCCGGACTCTGTGGAAACGTTGGGAGCATACGCCTTTGCGTACTGTGACAAACTTTCGGAGATTTCCTTTGGTAATTCTCTTGCTCAAATCGGCGATCATGCGTTCTATCGTTGCTCCGGCCTGACGAGCATCACCATTCCCAACTCCGTGACCTCGATTGGCATTTCTGCATTCTACGGTTGCAAAGGCCTTACGAGTATCACCGTCCCCGACTCCGTGACCTCGATCGGTGGTTCTGCGTTCGCAGATTGCTCCGGCCTTACGAGCATCACTCTCCCCTTTGTTGGTACTACGAAAAACGAAACGAGCAATGCGCATTTGGGGCACATCTTCGGAGCGAATTATTTTGAAGCGAATTCTTATGAAAAGAACGGCTCATATGTTCCCACAAGCTTAAAAACCGTAATTATCACGGGCAGCAAAAGTATCCCTAATTATGCGTTCTACGGTTGCTCCAGCCTTACAAGCGTCACCCTCCCCGACTCTGTAACCTCAATCGGCTATTCTGCGTTCTACGGATGTAGAAGTCTTGCAAACATTGCAATACCAAACTCTGTAGCCTTAATCGGCGCACATGCGTTTGGTAGTTGCTCCCAGATTACAAAGATCATTCTTCCGGACTCCATAACCTCCATCGGTGTTGGTGCATTCGGCAGTTGCTCAGAGCTTACAATCATTGAAGTAAGTGCAACCAACACGGTTTATCAAACCATTGACGGAAATCTTTATAGTAAAGATGGCACCGTTTTAATCCAATATGCAATAGGAAAAAATGAAACGAGCTTCACAATTCCGAGCACCGTGACCTCGATCGGTAGTTCTGCGTTCTCCGGTTGCTCTAGGCTTGCAAGCATCAACATTCCTGATTCCGTGACCACGATCGACGCAAGCACATTCAATGGTTGTTCCGCCCTTACGAGTATCAGCATTCCCGACTCTGTAACCTCTATCGGCAATTATGCGTTCCAAGGTTGCTCCGCCCTTACGAGTATCACCATTCCTGACTCTGTGACCTCAATAGGTAAAGAGGCATTCCGCGCTTGCTCTGGCCTGACAAACATCACACTCCCCTTTGTTGGTGCAACAAAAGGCGGAACCAAAAATACGCATTTTGGTTATATCTTTGGGGCGCATTCTTACACAGAAAACAAGTCTTATGTTCCAACTAACCTAAAAACCGTTATTATTACCGACGGCGAAAGCATCCCTGATTATGCGTTCCGCGATTGCTCCAGCCTCACAAGCATCACCATCCCCCGCTCTGTGACCTCGATCGGCGATTATGCATTTTTCGGTTGCAAAGGCCTTACGAACATCTGTGTGGACAAAAGAAATACAAAATACCATTCTTCCGGCAACTGCCTGATAGAAACAGCAAGCAAAGTCTTGATTTTAGGATGTAAAAACAGCATAATCCCTACAGACGGAAGCGTGACCACAATCGGCAGTTCTGCGTTCGAAGATTGCTCCGGCCTTACGAGCATCACCATCCCCGACTCTGTGTCCTCCATCGGCGATTATGCGTTCTCTGGTTGCACCGGACTTACGAGCATCATCATTCCCGACTCCGTGACCTCCATCAGCAACGGTGCGTTCTCCGGTTGCTCCGGCCTTACAAGCATTACCATTCCTGACTCCGTGACCTCTATCGGTTTTTCTGCGTTCCGCGATTGCTCCGGCCTTACAAGCATTACGCTCCCCTTTATTGGTGAAAAGAAAAATGGAAGCGGCAGTACGCATTTTGGACACTTCTTTAGCGTTTTTACTTATTCGTATCACGATTCCTGTGTTCCAAAAAGCCTGAAAACTGTAATTATCACCGGAGGATCAAGCATCGGCGATCATGCGTTCTACGGTTGCAAAGGCCTTACGAGCATCACCATCCCCAACTCTGTGTCCTCCATCGGCGATCATGCGTTCTACGGTTGCAAAGGCCTTACGAGCATCACCGTTCCGGACTCCGTGGAAACGTTGGGAGCTTACGCCTTTGCGGACTGTGACAAACTATCAGAGATTTCCCTTGGAAATTCTCTTGCTCAAATCGGCGATTCTGCGTTCTCCGGTTGCTCCAGCCTTACAAGCATCACCATTCCCGACTCCGCGGAAACATTGGGAGCTTACGCCTTTTCCGGCTGTACAAATCTCTCAACAGTATCAATCCCCGACAGCATATATTTCATTGATACGGATGCATTCAAAAACTGCACCAATCTATCATTCAATGAATACAGTAACGGTTATTATCTCGGAAATGATAATAATCCATATGTTTATTTAATGAAAGCAAAATCTACAGACATTCGTGCGTTGGATATACACAATAGCACAAAAGGTATTTATGCATACGCGCTATATGATTGTTCTCTATTAACCACCTTAACCATCCCTAATGATGTAAAATGCATTGGAGTTTCAGCTTTTACTAATTGTAGCAATCTCATCAGTATTACCATAGGAAACAATGTTACATCTATCTCCCAAAATGCACTTTACAACTGTAATTCTCTAGAAAATATAACACTGCCTTTTGTTGGTAAAAGCGCGAACGCCGCAGGTTCCAGTGGACAATTAGGGTATGTATTTGGATTTCAGATACCTCCTTCATTAAAGAGCGTTACTATTACGAACGCTAACGCAATCCCCAGTAGCGCTTTTTCGGAATGTAATAATCTGTCATCAATCACTATTTTAAGTGATGTAATTTCTCTTGGAGATTATGCCTTTTATAACTGTACTAATCTTTCATACATATCAATACCCGACAGCTTAAGCAATATCAGTGAAACTGCGTTTGACGGATGTCAAAATCTTGTATTCAATCAGTATGATAATGCATGTTACATAGGTAATGCTAATAATCTTTATTTGTGTCTAATGAAACCAATTTCAACAGATATTACGTCTTGTATTATCCACGACAACACGAAATTCATTTACAAATCTGCATTTGAAAACTGTTCAAAGCTCGAAAGTGTTGATATTCAAGATGGCGTTATTAGTATCCACAGTTATGCATTTTCAAATTGTTCAAGCATAACCAGTATTGAGTTTCCGATTAGTATTACTGATATAGGAGTCGGCGCGCTTAAAGGTTGTGATCATTTGGTTAATATAACAATTCCTTTTGTTGGAGAAAGCAGAAATTGCAGCGGTTATACCTCACACTTTGGTTATATATTTGGATATGAATACGGAAGCTACACTGAATACCATTATCGCGTTGATAAATATCCTATAAGAGAGTATATCTATTACATACCTTCGTCGCTTAAAAACGTTGTAATAACCGATGCACCTTCTATACCAAATAGCGCATTCAGAAACTGTAATGGTATTGTAAACATCTCCATTCCTAACAGCGTTACACAAATTGGACATGAAGCATTTTATGGGTGCAATAATTTAGCACAAATAACGCTCCCCTTTATTGGATCCAGCAGAACAGCTACTACATACGGATCTCATTTTGGATATATCTTTGGATACAAACAAGAAGTAACGAGTTCCTTAGAACTATTTCAAAGTCACTATATTTACCACAGTGGCTTGGGGGTAAGTCTAGGAAAAACATATCGCGTTACATATTACATACCATCCACATTAAAAAGCGTTATTTTGACAGACATATCTTCAATACCAGATTATGCATTTCAAAATTGCAAATTCAGCGACGTCACAATTCCTGCAACGGTAAATACTATTGGCCAACATGCATTCTATAAGTGCGAAATACAAGAAGTACATATTGAAAATATATCGCAATTGTATTACGTTGATTTTGGCGATAAATATTCAAACCCGCTTTATGCTTCAAACCGTCTGTATCTTGATGAAGAACAAGTAAAAGAAATCGTGATCCCCAATGGAATTACGGAGATTCCTGATTATGCATTCAGTTTTGAATCGCTAGAACGCGTATCAATTCCCAAAAGCGTAACTAGCATTGGCGAAGGTGCGTTCGAAGGTTGCTCCAGCCTTACGAGCATCACCATTCCAGACTCTGTAACCTCGATCGGCAGTTATGCGTTCCGCGATTGCACCGGCCTTACGAGCATCACCATTCCAGACTCTGTGGCCGCCATCAGTGGCAGTGCGTTCTCCCGTTGCACCGGCCTTACGAGCATCACCATCCCCCGCTCTGTGAGCTCGATCGACGCTTATGCATTCCTCGGTTGCGACGGCCTTACAAGCGTGTACTATACCGGAACGGCTGAGGATTGGGGCAAGATCAGCATCAATAGTTCTTATAATACCAATCTCACCTCTGCCACTCGCTATTACTATAGCGAAAATGAGCCGGCGAATGCGGGCAACTATTGGCACTACGGTGAAAACGGCGAGATCGTTGTTTGGGGCAAGGAATAAAGGCGCATAGTTTATCCAAAAAACCGTTTAAAAGCCACAAAAAAAACGAAGGCTGGAGGCCCGTATGGGCTTTCAGCCTTTTAATTTATCTGGAGATTTGCAAATAATTATTTTCATTTATGCCGTTTTCGGTAAGCGCCGGGAGCTTCGCCCGTGTGGGCGCGGAAGGTTTTTGTGAAGTGCGAAAAGCTCTTAAATCCAACGGCGAGCGCGATCTCCGAGATCGGGCGCTCGGTGCGAGAGAGGAGGGGCTTTGATTTTTCCACGCGGTACATGGCGAGATATTCCATAAAGCGCAGACCAAAGGCCGATCGGAAGCGGCGGCAAAAATAGGCGTGACTCATAAAAAGGCGGTCTGCCACGGTGGATGAGGTGATCGCCTCGCCGTACTCCTTCTCCAAAATTTCACCGACGCGGGCGCGAAAATCATCGCGCGTGCCCTCCGTGCGCGCACGGATGCGGCCGTCCCTCTTTATGGCGGCGAAGGCAAACGAAAGATCGCCCGCGACCTCCAGCTCCCAGCCCGCGTTTTCCTCGCGACAGGCGCGGACGGCGGAGGCGATATGAGAATACACGCGCTCGGTCACGGCTTCGCCCGCATGCAAAACGGCCGGCATCGTGAGTGAGCCGTTTTCCAGCCCTTCAGCCAAAGCGCGGTCCGCAAGCAAGGAAAGATCGAAGCAAACGCAATCGTGCGAAAAGGGGAAATCCTTTTCCTTCGAATAGCAATGCGGCACGAGCGGCGGGATCAGCACCACGTCCCCCTCGGAAAGCGGAAGCCGCCCCTCTTCGCCCTCGATCTGCACAGCGGCGCGCCCTGCGCGGATGATCAGGATCTCGGCTTCCTTATGCTGATGGAAGATACGGTTGCCGTGCAGGCGGTTATCCTCTTTTTTATAATCATTGGAAACGTAGGCAAAGGGAATGGTTTTGTATCTTTGCTTAAAACGATCGTCGAACATTTTTCCTCCGATGTCAAAATTATTATAGTGCGAGGCAAAAAAAAGCTTGTTTTTGCCTGTTTTTTATATTATAATTGTAGCATAAAAACAAATTTTGTCAAGAGGTGACTTTTATGGCAGACAACAAAAGATGCTGGCAGATCGTTTACTCCCGCTACGAGGGGCTTGAAAAAAAGGCCGTGGATCTCGTTTCCACCGAGCTTGGCTCTTATATTATCCGTGATGCGGGCGTTTATTCCTTGCACGTGCTTCCCTGCGCGAAGGCAGACGAGGCCGTGATTGATACGAACGCCGTGATCCTCGGCGTTTACGGCGAAAACGCACACATCCGCCGCTATATTGAGGAAAGCGAAATTCCCGAGGGCGGCTATATCGTGAAGGTCATCCGTGATCCCGAATGCGAGAGCCGCACGCTTGCCCTGATCACGGCAAAAGCACCGCAGGAGGTTTTCTACGGCGCGGTTGACTTCGTGGACGATTACTTTGCGAAGGCGATCCCCGAGGACGGATGCCTGCGCATGCTCCACACGATGTTTGACGAGAACTACGGCAAGCTTCCGCTTTACACCCACGCCACCGCACCGAGGATCAAGCGCCGCTGTGTTTTCACCTGGGGGCATCCGATCAACGATTACAGAAATTATATCGAGAATATGGCGCGACTTAAGCTCAATCAGCTCATCATTTGGAATGATTTCGTGCCGATCAACGCGAAGGATATCGTGGACTACGCGCACGAATACGGCATTCAGCTGATCTGGGGCTACGCCTGGGGCTGGTCACCGAAGGCCTGTGCAGACTTCCGCGTGGCGGATCTCGAAAAGATCAAGGCGGGCGTGCTTGAAAAATTCGAGCGCGAATACGCACCCCTCGGCGTGGACGGCATCTACTTCCAGTCCTTCACCGAAAATACGGGCGCATACATTGAGGGCCGCCTCGTTGCCGACATGGTAACCGATTTCGTGAACGAAACCGCCGACGCGCTTCTTGCCCGCTATCCCGATCTCTATATCCAGTTCGGTCTGCACGCGCAGTCCGTCAAGGATCATCTTTCCTTCATCGCCAAGGTCGATCCCCGCATCGAGATCATGTGGGAGGATTGCGGCGAATTCCCCTTCAGCTACACGCCGAAGATCCCCGATCCCGCGTATTTTGAGCAGACGAAGGAATTCGCCGCAAAAATCGTGCATCTGCGCGGCGAGGCCAAGGTTTCGATGCTGATGCGCGGCTTTACCACGCTGGCATGGAAGCAGTTCGTTCCGCAGAAGGGCTCCTTCGTTCTCGGCAAAAACCACAAGCGCCTGATCGAGCACGACCGCGCGATCATGGAGCCGATGTGGCGCCATTTGCAGACCGAATGGATGATGGGCGGCGGCAAGGCCGTTTACGATATGACAAACCACGTCCTGTCCGAGAACCATCCCGATATTGCCCTCGGTATGGCGGGGCAGTTTGCAGGCGGCCTCTGGTATAACGAGGCCTGCTGCGCCGAGATCCTCTGGGATCCCACCGTGCCCTACGAGGTCATCTGCGAGAGAGTGTCAAAGCGCCGCGCGGTAGAGATCGTTTAATGGACGATCTGTCTCAAACCAATTTTAAGAGCTTATGACTCTAACGAAAAACACTTGCAACCGCCAAGCGGAAGCAAGTGTTTTTTTATGTACTTTTTCATGCTTGGGATATTTTTCACGCCCGAAGCAAACCTTTAATTATAGCGGTTATAGAGTGAGATCCACCCCTCTGCCCTCTGCTATATTATAGATCTCCTTATTCTTTCTCCTTGCATATTGATACATTTTATAAGCACCACCGTATTTATGTGTTACATAGGCGATCAAAATATCGGCGTTATCCACTATGTAGCGATTTCGATAAAGAATGGCATACTTCCGCGGTACCCTTTCTATTTCCGGGAAAAGGATACAATCGAATCTTTTTCCATGCTGCAAGGCGTAATTGCTGCGTTCCGCAGGAAGATATGGCGTAACGAATATCAATCGGCACTGTGTGTTTTTTTCTTTCATTTTTTTGGCACAATCATAAGCAAAGCCATCAAATTTTCCATATTCACCAAGAAAAAAATCACACGGCATATTCCCCACTCTTTGCTCCAAAATCTCCAGAACTCTTTTTTCGTCCAGCGGATTTCTTATATATTGCGAGTGCCCCGAAAAAGCAACGATCATACATCCCTCCAAAACAACTTTTTCAGTATCCAATGTATACATTATATAATGAGTATGTCTATTTGTCAATACGAAAAATAATATATAATGTACACATTAGTGTATGTGGGAGGACATTATTTTGAATCTGCGCATTGATGAGATACTCAAGGAAAAAGGAAAAACTCGCTATTGGCTTTATATTCAATTGGGGCTCAGTTATCAGAATTTCAAGCGCATTCTGGAAAATCAAACCAAGGCGATCAAATTTGAAAATCTGAAGGCCATTTGTGATATTCTCGAATGTACACCGAACGATCTCTTTGAGGAATACTATAAAAAATAACTCCATGGAACCCTATCAAACCGTTTTTTTAGGAAGTTATAACTCTAACGAAAAAACACTTGCAACCGCCAAGCGGAAGCAAGTGTTTTTTTATGTACTTTTTTCATGCTTGGGATGTTTCAAAGCCCAAGGCCCTTATTTTCTCAAAAGATCGCCGAAGAGCGCCTCTGCGGCGGCAAGCTCCTCCTCTGTGGGGAGCGATTCAGGGAGAGTGTTTTCCATATCGAGCGCCTCATACTTTGAGCGCGCGTAGTTATGATACGGAAGCACGCGCACGCCCGTAACACCCGAGAGTGTTTTTACGAAATCGGCAATTTTTTCGATCTCGCCATCGTTCCATCCCGGCACAAAGGGGATGCGGATCTCGATTTTCTTTCCAAGAGAATCGAGATAGCGAAGATTCTCTAAGATCAAGCTGTTTTCCACGCCCGTGCATCTTTTATGCACGGCAGGATCGATCGCCTTGATATCGAAAAGAAAGATATCCGTGTACGGAATGACCGCATCCAAGGCCTCGCGCTTTACGTATCCGCAGGTATCCACCGCCGTGTGGATGCCGTTTTCCTTTAATTTCATAAGAAGCTCGGCGCAAAACGCAGGGTGCGTTAATACCTCGCCGCCCGAAAGTGTCACGCCGCCACCCGAGCTTTCATAAAACTCCTTATCCTCAAGAAGGCGGGGCAAAAGCGCATCCACGGTGATCTCCTCCCCGTAAAAGGTGAGCGCTTCTCCGAGGCAATCCGCCTCGCAGGCGCCACATCCGATGCAAAGAGAGCGATCGAATACGTGCATATCCCCCTCTATTTTGTGTGCGTTTTGCGCACATTTGTTTACGCATTCGCCGCATCCGATGCACTTGTGCGCATAATACGCCAGCGCAGGCTTTGCCGAAATTCCTTCGGGATTATGGCACCATACGCAGCGAAGCGGGCATCCCTTAAAGAAAACCGTGGTGCGAATGCCGTCGCCATCGTGCACGGCAAATCGCTTGATTTCGAATATTTTTGCCGTCAAGCTCATTTCTTTTTCTCCTCGAAGCATTTTTCTATCACCGCATCCGCCAAAATCCTTGAAGCTTCCTCTCCGTAATGCACCCAATCCGAGCGCAGATCATCGGCAAAGGCTTTCGATACGGAATACAGATCGTTGATCTCAACGCCGAGCGGCGCCAAAACCTTGATAGCTTCTTTGTTGTATTCTTCGATTTCTTTATTGTAACGAATAAAAT